>JAKANS010000179.1 GCA_021823625.1 bacterium
CTGGCGGGACGGGCGGGACTGGCGGGACTGGCGGGACTGGCGGGACTGGCGGGACTGGCGGGACTGGCGGGACTGGCGGGACTGGCGGGACTGGCGGGACTTTTTTAGAAACTCCGTCACGTGTCAAGCACTTTTTTGCAAATTTTCGGAATTCGCGGGCGGCCGGGTGCGCTTTGCGCTTTTCACCGGGGCGCCCCGGCCTACGCTCGCGGCGTGACGGTCCTCGAGGTCATCCAACGTAGCGCCGAATTCCTGACCCGCAAAGGCGTGGAGTCACCGCGTCTGCAGGTCGAGTTGTTGCTCGCCCACGTGCTGGAAATGCCGCGGCTCAAGCTGTACCTGAACTTCGAGCGCAGCCTGACCGAGGCGGAACTGGGCGCGATGCGCGAACTCGTCAAGCGCCGCGGGGCACGCGAGCCGTTGCAGTACCTGGTCGGTTCGACTTCGTTTTGTGGCCTGGAACTCCGCGTGGCCCCGGCCGTGCTGATTCCGCGGCCGGAAACCGAGCTGCTCGCCGAGCGCGCCTGGAGTTTTCTGGCGCAGCTCGATTCGCGACCTGCGACTGCGCTGGACTTCGGCACCGGCAGCGGTTGCCTGGCCATCGCCCTGGCGGCGCGGTGTCCCCACGCTGCGATCACCGCCATCGATGTTTCCGCGGCGGCGTTCGCGGTGGCAGGCGAGAACGCGGCGCGACACGGCCTCGGCGAGCGCATTCGGTTCGTGCTCGGCGACGGCTTTGCCGCGTTGCCGGCAGAGGCGCGGTTCCATCTGATCGTGGCCAATCCGCCTTACATTCCGAGTACCGAGCTGGCCACACTGCAACCCGAGGTGCGCGACCACGAACCGCGTGGCGCGTTGGATGGCGGGGCGGATGGGCTGGACTTCATTCGGCGGCTGGCGGCGGAAGGCGCGCGTTGGCTCCAGCCGGGCGGGCGGTTGATGCTCGAGTTTGGCGATGACCAGGCTGAACCGGTGGTGGCCCTGTTCGCAAAGCAGGGCTGGGGGGTCGAGGCCGTGGAAAACGACTTAACAAGTCGGCCCCGAATCCTCGTTGCGCGGCTGGGCTCCGCGTGAAAAAGTCCGGGCCAGCGGTCCGCGCGGCCGCGAAGTTTTCCCAACATGTACAGCCTGGTGATTCAAGGCGGCCGGCCTTTGCACGGCGCGGTTTCCATCAGTGGTGCCAAGAACGCGGTGTTGCCCCTCCTGGCGGCGACGCTGTTGACGCGCGAGCCGTGCGTGATCCGCCGCGTGCCGAACCTCACGGACGTGACTTACATGGGGCGCATCCTCGCCGAGCTGGGGGCGAAGGTGAAATTCCAGGGCGACACCATCACGGTGACGGCGAACCGCGTGAAAGGCGTCGCCGGCTACGATCTGGTGCGCAAGATGCGCGGCTCGATCTGCGTGCTGGGGCCGCTGCTGGGCCGGCTCCGCGAGGCGCAGGTTTCGCTGCCAGGCGGGTGCATCATCGGCCCGCGCCCGATCGATCTGCACTTGAAAGGCATGAGGGCGCTCGGTGCCCGCGTCACGATCGAGAAGGGTTTCGTCTGCGCCAAGGCGCGGCGGCTCGTGGGCAGCGAGCTGTTCCTGGGCGGTCGTTCGGGACCGACGGTGCTGGGCACCGCGAACGTGATGATGGCCGCGGCGCTCGCGGAAGGCGTGACCGTCCTGGAGAGCGCGGCCTGCGAGCCGGAGGTGGTGGACTTGGCGGATTTCCTGAACGCGATGGGCGCAAACATCGCCGGCGCCGGCAGTCCAACGATCCGCATCACCGGCGTACCGGAGCTACACGGCGCGGAGCACGAGGCGATTCCCGACCGCATCGAGGCCGCCACGTTCGCCATTGCTGCCGCGGCCACCCAAGGGGAGGTGACCCTGCGCGGGGCGCAGCCGCAGCATTTGACCGCCGTACTGGACAAGCTCCAGGAAGCGGGCGCGAAGGTGGATCGCCAGCCGGGCGGGTTGACGGTGAAGGCCACGCGCCGGCTGCGGCCCACGGACGTGACCACGCAGCCGTACGCCGGCTTTCCGACCGATGCCCAGGCGCAAATGATGGTGCTCATGACCCAGGCGCCGGGCATCAGCATCATCACCGAGCGCATTTACGAATCGCGCTTCATGCACGTGAGCGAACTGGCCCGGCTCGGCGCCAACATCACGCTCGAAGGCCCGAGCGCGGTGGTGAAAGGCGCGACGCCGCTCAGCGGGGCGCCGGTGATGGCCAGCGATCTGCGCGCCTCGGCCGCTCTGTTGATCGCCGGCCTGGTGGCGAAAGGCGAAACCCGCGTCAAACGGATCTATCATCTGGACCGCGGGTACGCGAAGATCGACGAGAAGCTGCGCGGGCTCGGCGCGAAGGTCGAGCGCGTGCAGGAGTAAACCGCTATGCGCCAATTTTTGACCGTGGTCCTCATCGCCGCCGCCATCTGGGGCGGGGTGACATTCTACAAGTACGCCAAGTCCGAGGTGGCGAGGGACGAGCGAAGGACCGACGACCGATACGTGCCCGGCAAATTGCCCGGTCTGCCGAAGGAAATGGAGGCTGCGCTGGCCGCCGCGCAACAGGAAGGCGCCGCCAGCCTCAAGAACTGGCTGACGCGGAACCGCAGCGAAATTACCGATCCGCGCCTGACCGAGATCGAGCTCGACTACGTGGTGCTCGTGGGTCGCACCAACCCGACCGAGGCGCGGCGCGAACTGAACGTAATCAAACAGCGCATCGCGCCGCAGCACCCGCAGTACAAGCGGTTCCAGGAGTTGGACCAGGCGTATCCGTGAGCCCGTCCGGACGGGCGGAACCGACGGCGCCAAGGTCGTCACGTTGCCGGGGGAATCCTCGGGTCTGGCCAAGGCCGGGGCATCTCGAAGCGATTCTTAGTTATACTGCCAGTGTAACTTATATCTTGTCTGACAGCGTTGACGGCGACGCTCCGGGCCATTAGACATAGCGGGCAACGGCACAAGCGGACTCAATCCTGGATCCCACTTGGGAAAGACAGGCCGGTCGTCGCGTTTGCCCGGCGAAATCCCGATGCAAATCTCAACACGCTCATTGGTTGCGCGTTCGGCGGCCCCCGCTGGACGCGGGTTTAGGCCATGAAAGCCCTTCTCCGCCTCTTCGGATCCACGCTCGGCAGGAAGTATCTCATGGCCGGCAGCGGCGCGGTGCTGGTGTTGTTCGTCATCGGCCATCTGGTTGGCAACCTCCAATTTTTCCTGCCCCCCGAGGCCATCAACCGCTACGGCCATTTCCTGCAAAGCAACCTCGAGTTGCTCTGGCCGGTGCGCCTGATCCTGCTGGGCTTGGTGACGCTCCACATCTTCACCGCCTTTCAACTCTGGGCGGAGAACCGCGCCGCCCGCCCGGTGGCGTACGCGAGCCCGGCGCCCGCGTACGGTTCGACGCTCGCGTCGCGGACGATGCTGGTCAGCGGTTTGGTGGTGGCGGCGTTCATCGTTTTTCATCTGTTGCATTACACGTTGAAGGTGGAAGCCGTCAACGGCTCGGCGGTGCCTTTCCATCAGTTGAAGGAACCCGGCACCGGCCATCCGGACGTGTACGCCATGATGGTGGCCGGGTTCAGCGTCTGGTACGTGGCGCTGTTCTATCTGATCGGGGTCGGGCTGCTCTGCTGGCACCTGAGCCACGGCATCGGCGCCATGCTCCAGTCGTTGGGCTTGCGGAACCCGACGTACACGCCGTTGGTCACGAAGGCGGCCAAGGTGATCGCGGTATTCCTCTTCGTCGGCTATGCCGGCCTGCCGGTGTCGGTGCTGCTGCTCGGCCACGGCAAGGCCTACCTTGCCGAAGTGGTCGCGCACAACGCAAAGGCGGTCGCCGCAGCGACCGACGGAAAGGAGGCGGGGAAGTAATATGGCCAAGCTGGAATCCAACAGCCCTTCGGGTCCGCTGGCTCAGAAGTGGACCCGGCACAAGTTCGAATCGAAGCTTGTCAACCCGGCGAACAAGCGGAAGTACGAGGTGATCGTGATCGGGGCGGGATTGGCCGGCGCCTCGGCGGCCGCCACGCTGGGCGAGTTGGGCTACCAGGTGACGAATTTCGTCTATCACGACAGCCCGCGTCGCGCCCACTCGATCGCCGCCCAAGGCGGCATCAACGCCGCCAAGAACTACCAAAATGACGGCGACAGCGTTTACCGGTTGTTCTACGACACGATCAAGGGCGGCGATTTCCGCTCGCGCGAGGCGAACGTGCATCGCCTGGCCGAGGTGAGCGTCAACATCATCGACCAGTGCGCGGCGCAAGGCGTGCCGTTCGCGCGGGAATACGGCGGCTTGCTGGACAACCGCTCGTTCGGTGGCGCCCAGGTCAGCCGCACGTTCTACGCCCGCGGCCAGACCGGCCAGCAACTGTTGCTCGGCGCCTACGCGGCACTGTGCAAGGAAATCGCTGCGGGGTCGGTCCGGTCTTTTACGCACACGGAGATGCTCGATCTGGTGGTCGTGGACGGCCACGCCAAAGGCGTCATCGTCCGCAACCTGATCACCGGCGAAATCACCCGGCACAGTGCCGATGCGGTGGTGCTGGCCACCGGCGGTTACGGGAACGCGTTCAACCTCGCCACCTACGCCCGCAACTCGAATGCCACCGCGATCTGGCGGGCCTACAAGCGCGGCGCCTGCTTCGCCAACCCGTGCTACACGCAGATCCACCCGACCTGCATTCCGGTCAGCGGCGATTACCAGTCGAAGCTGACCTTGATGAGCGAGTCGTTACGCAACGACGGCCGCATCTGGGTGCCGAAGAAGCAGGAAGATTGCCGCAAGCAGCCTTCGGAGATTCCGGAGGAAGACCGCGACTATTACCTGGAGCGCAAGTATCCCAGCTTCGGCAACCTCGCCCCGCGCGACATTTCGAGCCGGGCCGCCAAGCAGGTTTGCGATGAAGGCCGCGGCGTGGGCGAGTCGGGTCTGGGAGTCTATCTCGACTTCGCGGGCGCCATCCAGCGTCTGGGCGAGGCCAAGGTGCGCGAGCGCTACGGCAACCTGTTCGACATCTACCACGAGATCACCAACGAAAACGCCTACCAGGTGCCGATGCGGATTTTCCCGGCGATGCACTACACGATGGGCGGGTTGTGGGTGGATTACAACCTGATGTCGAACGTCCCCGGCCTCTTCGTGCTGGGCGAGGCCAACTTTTCCGATCACGGGGCCAACCGGCTCGGGGCCAGCGCGCTCATGCAGGGCCTCGCCGACGGTTACTTCGTGGTTCCCGCCACGATTGCCACCTACCTGGCGACCTTGAAACCGGGCCAACGGCCGCAGACCGACCACGCCGCCTTCCAGGAGGCGGAAGCCAACGTTCGGGGCCTCACGAAACGCCTGCTGGGCCTGAAAGGTAAACGGACGGTCCAATCGTTCCACAAGGAACTGGGCAAGATCCTGTGGGAGTACTGCGGCATGGCCCGCACCGAGGCGGGCTTGAAGAAGGCTTTGGAACTGATCCCGGCCCTGCGCGAAGAGTACTGGCAAAACGTGAACGTGCCGGGGTCAGAGGGCGAACTGAACCAGTCGCTCGAAAAGGCGGGGCGCGTGGGCGACTTCCTCGAACTCGCCGAGTTGCTGTGCCTGGACGCGCTGGCGCGCCGCGAATCGTGCGGCGGCCATTTCCGCGTGGAATACCAATACCCGGATGGCGAGGCCCAACGCGATGACGAGCACTTCGCCCACGTTGCCGCCTGGGAGTACCAGGGGCCGGACAAGCCGCCGGTGCGCAACGTGGAGCCGCTGACTTACGAAGAGGTCAAGATGGTGACGCGGAGCTATAAGTGAGTTCCCGGACCCGTCGTGGAAGGCGGCGGCCAGCACACCGTGAGGAACAAGAGCCTCATTCCGGCAGAACGCATCAAGGACAGGATTCTCCTGATCCGTGGGCAGAAGGTGCTGCTGGATTTCCAGTTGGCCGAGCTTTATGGAGTTGAAGCTCGCGCCTTGAACCAGGCCGTGAAGAGGAACAGCGAACGCTTCCCCGAAGACTTCACGTTCCAGCTCTCCGAGGAGGAGACGGCGTTGGTGATGCGACCGCAGACTGAGACTGCGGCAGGTCCGAACTCATCACAGTCTGTGACGAGTTCAGCCGCTTCCTCATCGGAGGCTACGATTACGCACCTTGACCCCTCGTCACAATTTGTGACCGGCTCCAGGAAACATCGTGGATTAGCCTATCGCCCCCACGCCTTCACCGAACAGGGAGTGGCGATGCTTTCGAGTGTGCTGCGCAGCCTCCGGGCCATCCAGGTCAACATCGCCATCATGCGCACCTTTGTCGCGCTGCGGCGCATGTTAGCCTCCCACGTGGAATTGGCCCGGAAGCTGGAGATCCTCGAAGGCAAATATGACGCGCAGTTCAAAGTCGTGTTCGATGCCATCCGCGAGTTGATGGCGGAGTCCAAGCCCCGGCCCCGTCGCGAAATCGGTTTCCACACCATTCGCCGGGCGCCCCCAGCCCAACCCAAATCCAGAAAGGCGATTTCATCATGAAGGTTCGACTCAAAGTCTGGCGCCAGAAGAACGCCGACACCCCCGGTCGTTTCGTTCGCTACGAGACGCCGGACCTCAACCCGAACATGTCTTTCCTCGAGCTGCTCGACGTGGTCAACGAAGAGCTGACCACGCGGGGCGAGGAACCGATCGCCTTCGACCACGATTGCCGCGAAGGCATCTGCGGCACGTGCTCGCTGGTCATCAATGGCAAGCCGCACGGCCCGAATCGCGGCGTGGCCACCTGCCAGACGTACCTGCGCAATTTCCGCGACGGCGACGAGATTCTGGTGGAGCCTTTCCGCGCCCAACCCTTCCCCGTCATCAAAGACCTCGTCGTCAACCGCAAGGCGTTTGACCGCATCATGCTGGCCGGCGGGTTCATCAGCGTGCGCACCGGCAGTGCCCCCGACGCGAACGCCGTGCCGGTGCCCAAACCGAAAGCCGACCGCGCCATGGACGCCGCAGCGTGCATCGGCTGCGGCGCGTGCGTGGCGGTGTGCAAGAACGCCAGCGCGATGCTGTTCGTTTCCGCGAAGGTTTCGCAGTTCAGCCTGTTGCCTCAAGGCCAGCCGGAGCGCTACCGCCGCGTGGTCGCCATGGTCGAACAGATGGACCAGGAAGGCTTCGGCGCCTGCACCGTGACCGGCTCGTGCGAAGCGGTGTGTCCGAAGAATATCAGCCTGGATTTCATCGCGCGCATGAACCACGACTACGCCGTGGCCCTGCTCAAAGGCTGAGGATGCCGGTCCGCGGTCAGACCCGCGGCAGGGTGATGAAGAAAGTCGCGCCTTTGCCTGGCTCGCTCTCGACGCGGACTTCGCCGCCGTGGCTTTGGACGATGTGCTTCACAATGGCGAGACCGAGGCCCGTGCCGCCCTGTTCGCGGGCGCGATTCTTGTCCACGCGGTAGAAGCGCTCGAAGATCCGGCCCAGCGACTCCGCGGGAATTCCCGGGCCGTCGTCGCGCACCCACAATTCGACAAACTCCTCGCCGGCTTCGCGTCCGCCAATCACCACGCGGCCATCCGGGCGGCCGTACTTGATGGCGTTGTCCACCAGGTTGAAAAGCACTTGCTGGACGCGATCGGCATCCGCGTGCGCGGTCAGCGTCGCCGGAACCTCGTTGAGGAGGGTGATCTTCCGCGGGGCGGCGCGCGTCGCCAGGTCATCCACGGTGCGGGCGGCCAGGTCCCGCGGCACCGTCGGGTGGAGGCTCAACACTGCCGGACCGGACTCGAGCCGGGAAATGGTGAGCAGGTCTTCGATCAGGTAGGTCAGGCGGTCGGTGTGTTTGGCGATCGTTTGCAGAAACCGCACGGCCAGCGCCGGATCGTCTTTGGCGCCGCCGAGCAAAGTTTCGACGTAGCCCTTGATGAGCGAGAGCGGCGTGCGCAATTCGTGGCTGACATTGGCGACGAATTCCTTGCGGACATTCTCGAGTTGCTTCAGCCGGGTCAGGTCGTGAAAGACCAGAAGCATCCCGTGCGTGTGGCCGTTCGAGATGCTGGCGGCGTTAATCTGGAGCGAGCGCGGTTCGAGGCCGGGCAGTTCCATCTCCGCCCCGAACACCTGGCGCGCGACGCGGGTGCGCTGGACGAGTTCATCCAGTTCGTGGGAGCGCACGGCCTCCAGGACGCTGCGGCCGCGGACATCGCCCTTGACTTGGAAAAGTGACTCGAACGCCCGGTTGACGAGCTGGATGCGTCCGTCCTCGTCGAGCAACAACACCCCTTCGCCCATGCTGTTGAGCAAGGCCGCCCGCTCTGCCTGCGCACTCGCGATCGCCTGCTGGCGGCCTTCCTCCAGCGTGTGTTGCTGGGCGCGCGCCTCTTCCAGCAGCCGCTCCAGGCCCGCGTTGGCCTGGCGTTGCCGCCACCAAAGCCAGCAGCCCAGGGCGGTGCCGAGAAAGCCGAGAATTGCCAGGGTGGGCCACATCGCAGGCGACAAGATCGGGCGGTTTGTTCGCTAAAGCCGGGCGGCGTTCCGGGCGGGGCGCCCACCGGCGTCCGGCTTTGCAGGGCGCGTCGCGTTCAAGCTTCGACGAAGCGGTAGCCCACGCCGCGCACCGTGTCGAGGAACCGCGCCGCCTTGCCGAGTTTCTCGCGCAACCGGCGCATGTGGGTGTCCACCGTGCGCGTGTCGATCGCGTTTTCGTAGTTCCACACGTCGTGCAAGAGGCGTTCGCGCGACTGGACCCGCCCGCGACGTTGCGCCAGCACGCTGAGCAGCTTGAACTCGGTGGCGGTCAGATCCACCGACTTGCCCTGGACGCTGACCAGATGGCGCGGCAGGTCGATCGTCAGATCGCCCAACTGCACACGCTCGACTTTTTCGTCAGGCGCGCTGCGGCGGCGGAGAAGATTCTTCACGCGCAGCACCAGTTCGCGCGGGCTGAACGGCTTGGTCACGTAATCGTCCGCGCCCAGTTCCAGGCCCAGCACGCGATCCATTTCCGCCGCCTTGGCGGTGACCATCACGATCAGGAGGTTCGAGGTCGCCGAATCGCGACGCAGGATCTTGCAGACTTCCAGGCCGTCCACCTCCGGCAACATCAGGTCCAGCAGGATCAGGTCCGGGGCGTGCGTGCGGGCGAGGCTCAACGCGGCCTCGCCGTCCGCTGCCGTCAGCACGTCGAAGCCGGAGCTCTTGAGGTTAAACTCGATCAGCTCCAGAGCATCCGGCTCGTCGTCCACCACGAGGATTTTCGGTCTCACGCGAGCTTTAGTTAGCATGAGGTCATGGTGGGCAAGTGACAGCTTTGTGACAAGCGTGTTACATCGTGGGCGCGGCTGGATGGGCAGGGTTTGGCGCCAATTCGGGGAGCGGAGCGCAGGCGGTGGCTTCACCTCGGGCACCGGGCCGGCCGGCTCCCCATGCTGCATCGCCGCCGCACCGAGACGGAACTGCTCGCGGATTTGGTCAACGAGTTGCTCTCCCCAGCGATGGGCGAACCAGTCGTTGGAACACCTTATCCCGCCTCGGGCGGGGGTCTGACAGGCGGTGGGGCGTCCGGCGAGGAGGCTTTTCGAAGCAGCAGGGGCGGTTGCTCTTCGTCGCCAAACACTCGCCAAATAGGTCTTGCGGCGCGGTCGGTCTTTGGTAGTTTCCCCGCTTCTCGCCGGGTGCCCCGGTGGCGGCGGCGAGCGTAAACGGCCTCACACATGGCGTGCCTGAGTGGGCTCGCCTGGCCACAAGAACATCAAACCCAATCCCGTGTTCCGCGGGATGGCCCGACCGGGAACGGCGGGCTGCCAGCCAAAGGAAAACGTGATCAGCATCGGCCTTAAAGAGTTGTTGGAAGCGGGCGTCCACTTCGGACACCAAACGCGACGTTGGAACCCGAAGATGAAGCAATTCATCTTCGACGCCCGCAACGGCATCCACATCATCGACCTGAGCAAAACCCTGAACCTGCTTCAGGCCGCCTGCGAGTTTCTGCGCGAGACGGTCAGCAAAGGCGGCCAGGTGCTCTTCGTCGGCACCAAGAAACAGGCGCAGGAAGCGGTGAAGGAAGCCGCCGGCGCTTGCGGTCAGCCGAGCGTCACGGAGCGCTGGCTCGGCGGCACGCTCACCAACATGAAGACCATCAAGCGTTCCCTGGGGCGCTTGAAGGAAATCGAGAAGATGGAGGCGGACGGCTCCATCAACAATTACGTCAAGCAGGAGCAGTCCATGATCCGCCGCGAGATGGCCCGCCTGGTGAAAAACCTGGGTGGCATCCGCGCCATGGAAAAGAACCCCAGCGCGATGTTCGTCGTGGACATCAAGCGGGAAAAGAACGCCGTCGCCGAGGCGCGCCGCCTGCACATCCCCCTCGTCGCGATCGTGGACACGAACTGCGATCCGGACCTCGTGGATTTCCCGATCGCGGGCAATGACGACGCGATCCGTTCCGTGCGCCTGATTCTCAGCGTGGTGGTGCAAACCATCGGCCAGGCCCGCGCCGAGCATGAAGCGCGTTTCGCGCGCCGCAAAACCGACGGCGAAGCGCCCGCGCCGGCGCCCGCTGCGCCCTTGGTGGAAGCCGCCCCCGCCGCTGCCGTTCCGGCCGAGCCCGCAGTGCCGGCTGCGCTGGTGCCAGCCGAACCCACCCCGCCCGCGCCAGCAGCCTGAGTTGCTGCCTTCCGTGGTTAACCGAAAACCGGGTGGCTTCGCGCCGTTGCGCGCGGCCTGCCGGTCCTGACTGAAGAATATTGATATGCCAGAAATCACCACCGCCCAGATCGCCAAACTGCGCGAAATGACCAACGCCGGCATGATGGATTGCAAGAAGGCGCTGGTCGAAACCACCGGCGATCTGAACGCCGCCGTGGATCTGCTGCGCAAACGCGGCATCGCCACCGCAGCGAAGAAGTCCGCCCGCGAAGCCCGCGAAGGCGCCATCGCCCAGTGCATCCTGTCGGGCTCGCGGGCCGGCGTGCTCGTCGAGGTCAATTGCGAGACCGACTTCGTGGCCAAGAACGAGATGTTCCGCGCGCTTTGCGAACAGATCGCCCGCGCGTTCGCCGAGAATCCCGCCGTCGATCTCGAGGCGATGCGCACCGACGCTGTCAGCCGCATCCGCGAGAACATCCGGATCGCGCGGCACCAGCGGTTCGAGCTGGCCGGCAACGGCCTGATCGCCGCCTACATCCACACCGGCGCGAAGGTGGGGGTGTTGGTGGAAGTCGGCGCCGGCAAGGAGACCACCGTGGCCGCCGCCGACTTCAAGCAACTCGTCAAAGACATCACGCTCCAGATCGCCGCGGCCAGCCCGTCGGCCGTCACCCGCGAGCAAATCGATCCGGCCCTGGTGGCGCGCGAGCGCGACGTGGCCGCCAACGCAGACGCGATGAAGAACAAGCCGCCGCAGGCGATCACCAAGATCATCGAAGGCAAGCTGGAGAAGTTCTACCAGACGCTGTGCCTGCTCGAGCAAGGCTTCGTGAAGCGCAACGCCGAGATCTCGGTGCGCGAGCACATCGCCGGCGTGGCACAGCAGCTCGGCGACGAAATCACGGTTCGCCGTTTCGTGCGTTTCCAGGTGGGCGAGGCACTGTCCGCCTGAACCCCTTTGTCCGTCTTCTGCCGGCCGGTCGTCCCCTGGGCGACCGGCCGCTGCGTTCACCGAGCCAGGTTGGACCCTCAGGGCCGCTGCCGCGCGACCAGGCTGGCTTCACGCGTACACCCAGGCGCGGTAGCCGGCGAAGTTCCAGAGCAGGCCCACGCCCACTGCCGCCGCCTTGACCGTGTTGCGCGCGACCCAGTCGGCGTCGAGCGCCCGCAGCT
>JAKANS010000013.1 GCA_021823625.1 bacterium
CAACTCGGACTGTTTGGGGGTGCGTCGACCCAGCGCCATAATGAAGTTCCTCGTTGGACGCTCTCCCCTTTTAAATGTTCACTCCCCCGGGCGACTTTTTTGACGGGCTGCTAGGCGAAGCGCGTGGTGTGGCCGTTGGCATCGGTGGAGCTCAACACCAGGCCGTTGGTGGCGTAAGTGTAGCTGACCAAAGAACCGAGGGCGTCGGAGTGGTTGGTGAGATTTCCGCCGTCGTCGTAGGCGTAGGAGTTTGTCCAAGTGGTCCAGCCGTTGGCGTCGGGCGGCTGCGGGGTGATCTGGCTGGTCGCTTTGTTGAAGAACGGGTGGAAGGTCCACTGCATCACTTCCCCCAGCGCATTGGTCTTCGCGGTGACGTTGGCCCGGTCGTCGAAGTCGAAGGACGTCGTCCAGCCAAGCGGCTCGGTGATGCTGGTGCGGTTGCCATGCTCATCGTAGGTGTAGGCCGTGACGTTTGTGAGCGGGTCTTGTTGGGCCAGGATGTGGCCTTTGCGGTCGTACGTTTCGACCCAGGAGTTACCGGCCGGGTCAACGTGCGTGATCTGGCGGTTGCCCGGCACGCCGTAGCGGGTGGCGGTGGCGCGGCCGAGGGCATCGACTTGATTGGTCTGGCGGCCGTACTGGTCGTATTGGACCAAGACATTGGTGTTGCCGCGGGGATCGATGATCCGGGCGAGCAGGCCGTTGGTGCCGTATTGAAATTGCCAGGTGGTGTTGACGTTGGTGTAAACGCCGGCCGTGTTGGTCAGCGTTTTCGAAACGAGGCGATTGGTGGCGTCGTAGGCGAAGTTCGCCTGCCACGCGCCGAAGGTGACGTTCGTGAGAAGACTCTGCGGATTGTAGCTGAAGTTGTAAACGCCGCCCACGCAATCAACGAGCTGGGTAATTACGCCGACCGATTGGTTCCAGTTCAACTTGACCGCATTCCCATTGGAATCCCGGATTTCCAGCAGCCGCCCGTCCATGACGTGGGGACTCAAATTGGGATTGCGAAAGACGTAGGTCAGCCGCTCCGGCGTGACCCACAAGCACTGCAGCGAATTATTGGTCGTCATTAACTCGCCGTGGTATTCCTGGCTGCGGGTGACGTACTGGTAGGTGTCCAAGTCCTGGTCCTACGTCACAATGGAGCCGTCCCAATTCATCAGGCCGATGGTGCTAAAGCTGCCGCTGGGGTCGAAGCTCTGCGCCGGAACCAGGCGGGTCTCGAACGTGTGGCGCCAGCCCGGTCCCAATGGGCCGGCATTGAACGGATCGGCGCTGCCGAGCTTGTATCCGCCAAAGGCGTTGCCGCTGCTGTAACCGAAGCGAAAATCAAACGCGATGCCCGGCGTCGGGCGGGCGAGCGCGGTTTGTTGCCAGGCAAATGCGCCGGACAAAGGCACCAAGGCGTCCCGCCCGCCGTTCCTCCGTGCGTCAAAGTTCGATTGCTCGCCGGCCTCGTCGGTCTCCTCAAAGCCTACCTTGCCACTGCCTTCAACCGTGGCGGCGCTGACACCGGGGTTGAGGGCGAAATTCCTCAAGTTCTCGACGGCATTGGTGGAATAACCGAGTTTGTAGTAGCCGGCCAATTGGGGGTTGTTCCGCTGGTCTTGAAACAGGTTGTCCACGATGAACGACTGGCCGAACGTGGCTTGGTAAACGGCAAATTCCTGGATTTCCCCGTACAGATAGCGGCCGCTGCCCCAAGCGCCGACGGTGAAGCCGGTACTGGCCGAATTGCCGACATCGAATGAACCACTGCTCGGCACCTGGCGCCCATCCACATAAAACGAGAACACGCCGCCGCTGCGCTCAACCGCCACGTGGTACCACCGTTCCAGGTAGGGGCGTTCGATCAGGGTATTGGTGAAGGACAGTCCCGAACTGCCGCGGGTGACAAATTCGATGTTCCCATTGGAAATGTTGAGCCGGAGTAGGTAGGCGAAGGGGTTGCCGGGCGCATAACCGTGCTGGTTGACCAGG
Organism: bacterium; assembly: GCA_021823625.1. Lineage (GTDB taxonomy): Bacteria > Verrucomicrobiota > Verrucomicrobiia > Limisphaerales > J093 > DSVZ01. The sequence continues at coordinate 1,984 of JAKANS010000013.1, forward strand.
ATGACCATGTCGTCGGACAGCGTCACGGAGGACGGCACCGACAACTTGAACCAGCAGGAGACGGTCAGGGCGCTGGTGTTCGGGTTCCACGTCACGCTGGGGTCGTCGGCGTACACATCGGCGTTGCCGGGGAACGTGGCAGCGGAAGAGTAAAACACCAGCAAGCAAAGCGCCGCCAAGACGCGCACCAACAGGATCTGGAAAGCGGTTTTCTTGTTCGGGAAGGCGTTTTTCATGCGCGCTGTTTCCAATTGGCTCAGGATCAATGGATAGTAAACAGACTGTCGGCCCTGGCAAGGAATTTCAGCAGTAATTCAGAGCGCAGTTCATACGACCAACACAGTCGGTTCGTTAAAGCCAGGGCCTCGGCCGACAGCACCCGGCGCTCAGCTTGGACCAGCGGCTTCAGCCACCTTTACGGCTGTGAAAGAACGTGTCCGCTCCCACACGATCTTGGCCCGCCCGCGCTGGGGGAGCGCGTGCCTCTGGCGCGCCCTTCTCGGCGTCCCGCCGGGAACTCCGCCCCCGCGGTCGCCCGGCTCAACCATACCCGCCAGGGTTTCTGCGGAAATCGAACGTGCCTGCAGTCCCTTCCCGACGTGGCTCCTCTTTGCACGACCCTGGCCGCGAGGGCGTTCGGATGGGGGGCAAGTTCTGGTCAAGTGCTTCCGGTCCGGGCGTCTCACCAATTTAAGTGTTTGGGTGACTTTGGGTGGCTTTTGGTGGCCTTTGGTGGCTTGCGGTGCCCGCGAGGCCGATTTTCGGTCCGATTCTGGACCGATTCCGGACCGATTTTTATCAGTGGGCTTCCAGCATGTTCCACCGCGCGCGCGTGAGAACGGTGCCCTTGGGTGCCCCAAAGGGCCAAAAGGTATCATGTGCTTTTCACGAAGTTGAAAAACGGTCCGGTTTTGGTCCGGTTTTCCGGGTCTGATTCTCGAGTGAGGCAGGGTTTGCTGTCCTCCGCCAGGGTCGCGAGCAACTCATTTTCGGTAATCGGCGGTAACGTTTGGTAATCTCTGGAAATCTCCGTGGCTTGGAGGCCCTTGGTGCGGTGAGCAATACCGGGAACAACCGCAAGATGGTAAAGAAAAGGTCAAGCTCTGGTCAATTTTTCGGGCGGATGGGCGGCGGGTGCGGGTCCGTTGGCTCGTTCCCACCACAAGTGCAATGCACTCGGATCCGACTGCATCCGATCGGACTCGTGGTTTGCTGTCGGGTTGGCGCGCTGGGTTCCGCCGGCTGAGTCCCCTGGTGGCCGAAAGAGTTCGATCCCGCGGCCATCATGTGCTACCCGGGAACCTGCTCGCAGCGGCAAGCGGCACACCCAACCACCTGGCAGGAGTTGAGGGTTGGACCGACAGCCCGGTCATCGGATCGCGTCATCCCCGTCGGGGGACGTTACGACATGCCTTCGCCGCAATGCCGGCGGGCCTGAAACCCCAGCGCGAAACCCACGGCTCGCGCGTAACTGCTTGTCTTTGTGCGGTCTCTTGACGAGTCGCCGGCCTGGGACTTGCTTGTCAGCGCGGCATGGCGCGTGCTAATAAACTCCAAGTGCAGCCAAAACCAATGCCTATGCCCAGCCGCCAAGGACCGAACCGCCGTGCTGCCTCAAGCGTCGGTTGGCGCGGCCAAAGCTCTGGCAGGCCGGGGGGGTTACCGCTAAGGGAACGAGGTCGGAAAGATTCGGCATTTACCTTGATCGAACTGCTGGTGGTCATCGCCATCATTGCCATCCTGGCCGGGTTGCTGCTCCCCGCCTTGGCGCGCGCCAAGGCCAAGGCGAAGAGCATCAACTGCATCAACAACCTCCGGCAAACCAGCCTCGGGTTCCGGCTCTGGGCCCACGACAACGCCGACAAATTTCCCTGGAACCTGGACGCCGCGCAGGGCGGCAGTGGCGGTTCGGCCGATTGGACCGACAATTTCCGCGTGTGCTCGAACGAGTTCGCCACGCCGCAAATCCTGCATTGCCCCGCGGACAAGGACACGAAGCCGGGCACCAACTGGACCTTTCTGGCGGCGGACACGAGCGTGAGTTACTTCATCAGCACCAATTCCACGGAGAATTTGCCCGAGTCCATTTTGCTGGGTGACCGGAACGTGACCGGCGGCGGCGGCGGGCTCGATCCGTCCTGGAGTGTTTTTCTCGGCAGCTCGATCGACGCTGCGTGGGACAAGGACAGCCACGTTCGCGCCGGCAATCTTGGCATGGCCGACGGCAGCACGCGCACGACCAAGACTCCCGCCTTGCGCACGTTGATCAGTGCCGAACTGGCGGCGGGGTTGACGAATGTGGTGTTCTCCAAGCCGCGAGGCATTTTCTGATGACCTCACGCACGCAGGTCCGAGCCGCAAGGCTCTCAACCGACGCTTTCCCGCCAATGAGCCGACGGCCAGGCGTTTGAACTGTTAACCTCCCATGCGGAACAGCAAGGTCATCAACACGCTCGCCGGCCTCGCCATCGCGGGTTCGGCGGCCTGGTTGTTTCTTGTCCTCAACAACGGGCTGCCACCGCGCGCCGGCGCCAAACCGGCCCAGGCCTCCGGCTGGGTGATGGCCCAGGAGGCTTTGCGGGGGCTCAAACCCGGCGGTCGCCTGGTGGTGATTTTGCGCGACACCGAGGCGTTCAAACATCCCGAAACGGACCTTCAGTTCCGTAGTTTCGAGCAGGCCATCCATAAATCCGGCGCCACAATCAGCGCGACCAAAACTCTGCAAGTCGATCCCTTGCGGGCGCTGGAAGTGCCGGGCGGCGATTTCTTCGAGTTGATTCGGCGCTCGCCGCCGGGGAGCGTCATCGTGTCGTTCATGGGCCCGCCAATCTTGACCCCGGACCAACGCGCCCGCCTGGTCAATCCCAAGCCCCCGATCATCGCATTCTGTCCCGGCGCCCTGCCCCAACAGATCGACCTCCGCGTACTGTTTGCCGAGGGTCTGTTGCGCACCGCCGCGATCAGCCGGGGAACGCCGCTCCGTCCGGCCACAACACCGAAGGATCTCGCAGGCTGGTTTGACATTTATTACCGAACCATCACGGCCACGGACGCCGCCAACCTTTACGAACCCGCCAGTGGATCGCGTTGATCCAAACTGCATGACCGCCCGCCGCCCAGTCCGACGATGTCCGCCACTGAATCGGCGGGGTGGCTTCACGTTCACCGATCTGCTGGTGACACTGGCGGCGTTGTCCGTGATCGGCGTACTCATCGTCACTCCCATTGTTGCCGCGAAGCGGAAGGCGCGGCTGGCGCAATGCACCGCGAATCTCCAGCAGGTCAGCCAGGCGATCCTGAAGTTTGCCACCGAAAACAACCAGACGCTGCCCGACGTTTCCGCCGATCAACGGGGCGACTTATGGTGGTGGTACAAGGAGCCGGTCAAGGCTTACGCGGGTTTGACCGGAGCCTCCTCGGCCGCGGACAAGGTTTTTGCCTGCCCGGACGACCGCGGCTACACCGACCCCAAGCCGTTCCACGCAAACGCGCGGTTTGACTTCACCAGCTATGTGCTCAATGCCGTGAACCTGCCCGGCATGCCGAACATCGTCGGATGGCGCGTGCCCACGGTGAACCAGCCGCAGCGCACTCTGCTGGTGATGGAGTGGACCGCCCACGCGCCACTCTCCTGGCACAAAAGCCGGACCGGTAAACGCAACCTGCCATTCTATTGCGATGCCGAAAGCGTGGTCGGCTTCGTGGACGGACACGTGAGTTTCACCAAGATTTACTATGACGGGTTCGACGCCGCCTTCACGCGCGACCCCATCGCCGGCTATGACTATAAATACAGTGGGAATTGAGTTGTCCTCCGCGGAGAGTGCGGCCGGTCCACGACGGATCAACCGGCGAACCGCGCGGGTCGCCTTGCCACCGACCGCTGTCGCGCGCCTGGGCCGCCTTGCCTCGTTCGCGTCGGTCGGATTGGGATGGGCACTGCTCGGCCAACCAGCGGCCCAAGCTGGTACCAACCTCACGGATTGGGTGCCGCTGTTCAAAGGCGTGGATCACGCCGCGGGCCACAACACCCCCGGCGGCAATGGCTTTCCTGAGTTGCAGGTCGTGCACGCCATCCGCGTGGACCTCAAGGATCCGGACATTCACCTCTTTACCTCGCCGCGGATCGAAGATTACGCTGTGAGTTCGCGTGAGACTGCGGGTTACACGGTCAGCGACTTCCTGGTCACCAACCGCCTCCAACTCGCCATCAACGCCAATTTCTTCACGCCCGAACAGTATTACTTGCCCGCCGGCACCGCGATGGACATCTCCGGCCTGGCGGTCTGCGAGGGCACGATGGTTTCGGCGCAGGAAAGCTCGACCTACAGCGCGTCGGTCACGTTCACCGCCGGCAACGTGCCGGCCATCATCCCCACCAACTGGCCGCCGGTTTCGACCGCCGCCATCTACACGGCGGTGTCCGGAACCTACCCATTGGTCGTCAACGGCGTGAACGTGGGCTACCAGTATCGCAACAGCTCAGGCTTCATCCATCAGTTGAATCCGCGCACGGCCCTCGGCATCTCCCAGGACAAGCGCTATCTGTACCTCATCACCATCGACGGCCGGCAGTCGGGGTACAGCGTCGGAGCTTACGACTACGAAACCGCCGCGTGGCTGATGCTGCTGGGCGCTTACAACGGCGTGAACATGGACGGCGGCGGCTCGACCACGCTGGTCATGCAGGATTCCACAGGGCAACCGGTGACTTTGAACCGATCGAGCGCGGTGGCCGACTCGGGCAAACAGCGCACGGTGGGCAGCCACTTCGGCCTCTACGCCAAACCGGTGCCGGGATTCATCAACGACGTCGCGGTAGCCCCCGACGACATCACCGCCACGGTCACCTGGACCACCACCTCACCGGCTTCGAGCCAAGTGCGGTTCGGCGAAACGACGGACATGCCGCTGATGACCCCGCTCCAGCCCCAGGCGGCCACGAATCATATCGTGGTTCTCAGCGGTCTGATCCCGGCGACGACTTACTATTTCCGGGCACTCTCGACCGCGGACGGCTCCGAGTACACGTCTTCGAACTTCGTGTTCGTGACGACCAACTACGTCACGACAACTCCGGTCTTCGACCTTACTCACGCCTGGACCTACACCACCGCCAACCTGGACGGCATCTCTTGGACAGCTCCCGATTACGATGATTCGGCCTGGGATGGCTCGGGTCCCGGCTTGTTGTGGGTGGATGTGCGAACGACCGGACCGAACCCGAACGTCCAGCCCAAGAACACGCAGATGCCGGCCAATCCGAACAACAACGGCTATCCGTACATCACTTACTACTTTCGCACCCACTTCCAGCACACCAATGGCCTCGCCGGCATCTCGCTGAACTTGACCACCTACCTCGATGACGGCGCGGTGTTCTATCTGAACGGCGCTGAAGCCTATCGGCTGCTCATGGATCCGGCGCCGGCAAAGATCGCGAACGACACCCTGGCGGCCAATTACGGGTGCTCCGGCGATGCCACCTGTCCGACCACGTTCACGGTTTCGGGCGAGGTCATGAAAAACCTGGTCACGGGCGACAACGTGCTCGCCGTGGAAGTCCACAATTACAACGCGAGAAGCCCCGACATCACTTTCGGCGCAGCGCTCTCGATCACGGAACCGCTCGTGATCAGCCCGACCCTCCAGATCGAAGCCGCGCCGGGAGCCTTTACGCTCACGTGGACTCGCAGCGGCTTCGTGCTGCAACGGGCGGCTGCTCCGGCAGGTCCGTGGACGGACGTGCCCGGCCCGGTTGTGACCAGTCCGTACCCGGCCACCACCACCGGCCAGGCACAATTCTTCCGTCTGCGAAAATGAGCCGCGGAACACTGGCAAGCCCCCTCAGCGCCGGCCAAGGCAACCGGCGGCCAAAGGTTCGCCGCGCGGTTGTTGCACCCATCGATTGGACCAGCGCCTGACCGGGTTTCGGCCCTGTTGCGGCTTCCGCGACTCCGCCCGACTCGCATTGACGCTGCCAAACAAAAGGGGCGCGCGAAGTCGCGCGCCCCGTGAAGTTGGTTGTTATCGGTGCGTCCGCCTCAGAGTTTGACCCGATAGAACTTGGCACCGCCGCTGGGCGTCACGGTCATGTTCGGCGGGTTGGCGCCGTTCACCGTGGACCACGGACCAGTAACAGCATCCGCCGATTCCAGCGTGCCGTTCGACCACTGGATGACCACGCCGTTCGCGGTCTTCTGGATCTGCATGGTCACTTCCACCGGGGCGGTAGTGTCGAAGCTGCGGCCGTAGTTCTGACCGACGATGTAGATGGCCTGGGCGTCGTAATCGGTGAGCACACTGCGCCAGACACCGAGGTCGTCCATCTCGAACACGCCGGGTTCGGCGTAGCTTCCACCCGCCTGCCCAATGGTCCAGGGCAGTGCCGTCCGAAGGTCCCAACCGGACGCGGTGCCGATCGCCGTCGCGTTCACCTTGACCCCGTCCAGGTAGGTTGTGCCATCGCCCGTGCGATCAAAGATGTGCACCAGGTGATGCCAGGTGCCGTCGTTGAGCGTGTTTTGCACGGGATCGTAAAGACCGACTCCCGGCCAGGGTTGCGAGGTGATCGAGTCGTTCAGGCCCCAAGACCAGCCGCCCTGGTTGTACGAAGGCGCGAGGGTGACGCCCGGGCCGCCCATCGAACCCGTGTTGTTGGCCAGGAACGGCAGATCGCCGGGGCTGCCGGTGAACTTCACCCAGAAGGCCACGGAGAAGCTTTCGCCAGGGCCGAAGTCGAGATCGGTTGGCGTCCCCAGCGAGACGTAATTCGCCGTGATCACACCGCCGTCCGAGACGGTGCTGTAATGCAGGGCACCGGAGCCGATCTTGCCGGCCACGATCTGAGGCGAGCCTTCGGGCGTGCCGTTGTTGTTGCGCCCTGAGCTGTCCTGGTAGTTCCCGTCGAACTTGAGGTGCAACACCAGGTTGTCCGCCAGGTTCAGGTACGTCGGGACCGGCTGGACCGTCAGCGTTGCGGGGGTCGTGGAAACCTTCGTGGCCCCCTGGGTGACGAACAACTGATAGCTGCCCGTGTCCGCCACCGTCGCGCTGGTGAAGGGGAGGCTGCTGCGAATGGCTCCCGGCAGATCCTGGCCGTCCTTCTGCCACTGGTAGGTCAGCGGCAGGGTGCCGGCGGCCTTGGCACTCAGCGTGTAGCTGGCTCCGGCCATGATGGTTTGACCTTTGGGTTGCTCCACGATCTTGACCGGCGAGGTGACGTAGGTCCCGTTGACGCCGGCATCGTGCAGCGAATTGATCTCGGCTTCGGTCAGCGACCGGTCGTAGATCACCACGTCGTCGATCGCGCCCTTGAAGAAGCGGCCGGTCCCGCTGTCAGAACCGAAGCGCAGGGTGCCGTCGAACTCTTCTGGGTTGTGATCGACGATGTTGACTCCGTACTGCATTCCAAAGCCCTGGCCGTCGTCCAGGTAGATCGTGGCCTGATCGGGTTCGACCACGAGGGCGACGAAGTTCCACTGGCCGTCAGCCGGATACAGGCCGGAACCCCAGTTATATGTGTTGGCGGCGTCGTTCCAGTGGTACCCCAGTTGGCCACCTGTTTGGTAATCCAGGCCCGCGACAGTGTTGCCACCACGGCTGAACACAATCCCGTCGTAGTCGTCCTGCGCCCCGTTCGGCTTGATCCAAGCCACGATGGTCAGGGCGGCTTTGTTCACGTTCAGCGGCGGAATGTCCACCTCGCCTCCGCTGCCGTTGAAGTCGTCCGCGGTGTTGCCCGCGTCGAAGCCCTTGAACGCTGTCGGCACCGGACCGGTCACCCCCAGCGTGACGCCGGCATTGGCAACGCCGTCGCGACCGCCCCAATAATCGTACACCATCGTGCCGGTGGTTTCGTCGAGCCGCCAATAGCCGATCGGACCCAGGTCAGCCGCCGCCGCGGCCAGCTTGGTGGGTGTCACCAACGTCAACGTGACCGTGACATTCGTGCTGCCGTACTGGTTGGACACGACCACCGTGTAATCGCCGGCGTCGGCGGGTTGCAGGTCGGTCAAGGCTAGAGTCGGTGCGGTCGCGCCAGCGATGGCGTCCACGCCATGCTTCCACTGGAAGGTGATGGGCTGGCTGCCGAGCGCGGCTGTCGTGAAGCGGACTGCGCCGTTCAGGAACCGGACGGCCGAAGCCGGCACGGTCGTGAGCACTGGCGGCGAGGTGACCACTTCCAAGTGGTTCACCGCACTGGTGAGCGTCTTGCCTCCAGTGGTGGCTTCCACCGAATAATCACCGCTGTCTGCCATGGTGACGTTCTTGAGTTCAAGCGTTGCCCCGGTTTCGCCTGTGATTGGCGCGCCGCCTTTGAGCCAGCGGTAGGTGATCGGCGCGGGACCGGCCACGGTGGTCTGGAAAGTGACGTCCATGCCTTCGTAAACCGGGTCCGCGGTACGGGTGAGCGACAGTATCCCCGGAAGGGCTGCGTTGTAGAGCGAAGCGATTTGGTCGTACGTCAAGGTTTTGTCAAAAATCGCGAATTCATCGATGTCACCACGGAAAACGCGGGTCGTCTGGTAGTTATCCCACCCAATCTCGAGGCTCGTGCCGCTGAAGTCGTGGGGAATGTTCGCGAATTCGTTCGTCGCGGCCTGCAGTCCCGCGGCACTGCCCATGAAGAGCACGCCGTTGTCAGTCGAGATGGTGACCGCCACGAAAGTCCAGGCCTGGTCGGGTGGCACAAAACCGGGATTGAAGTTGTAGGCGCTGCCCTGGTCTTCCCAGTTGTAGCTGAGGGCCAGGCCGTCGTCCTGAAAACCGAGGCCGGTCGCCTTGACTTCCGGCGCGGTCACTTTGCGGTTGTGCATGATCGCCGCGCGTGCCGGCTGTTTGCCGTCCCGTTTGATCCAGCAAACCATCGTGGCGGTGTCGGTGTTCAAGTTGAGTCCCGGAACTCGCACCGAGCCCCCCACACCGTTGAAACCCGCGGCGGTGTTGGTGCTCTCGAAGCCGGTCACCGCGGGCGACTGCGGACCCGGAATCGCAGACTGGGTGCCGACAAGGAAAACGCCGTCCGCAGCCGTACCATAGCTGCCACTGTTCACGGCCACTGGCAGCGCAAGCGATGGCTCGCCCAACCGCAGGTAAACCGGCGGATCCTTTTGCATGATCAAGTCGGCATAGGCCGTCGTGCGCGCGGAGTTGATGCCATTGGCATAGTGCGACTGCACCTCCGCCGGGGTCAGCGCGCTCGTATAGATCGCCACTTCATCCACCAGGCCGTTGTAGTCCCAGCCCGTATAACCGCGGTCGCCGAGGATCAGCGGCGCTCCCGTGTTGCGGAGCATCGGGAATTGCGCCGGGGGGACGTCCGTGGCCACTTCGCTTCCATTCACATACAGCTTCACCTCGGAGCCGGTATAAACCGCCACGACGTGTTGCCAGGCCCCGGCCGTCACGGTCCCGGCGGCGGTCAGGGTCGTGCCGTAGTAGGTGGCCCCGTCGGAATGGTCATACCCCAGGATGAACTGCCAGTCGGTGCCGTTGTGACGCAAGCACCAGCCGCTGCGGTCGTCGGCGTTCGCGGGGTTCTGGCCGTTGACCATCGCGCTCGCGGCGGTGTGGGTGCCGGCATCGTTGTTGGCAGGGTTCGCCCAGAACTCCACGCTAAAGGGCCCGGCCGGATTATAGTCCGGCGAATAAGGCACCACCACTTGCGCACCCGTGCTGCCGTCGATGAAAACAGACGTGTCCGCATCGCCCGCGATGGCGCCCGCCCGGCCGCGCGCGTCCGCCATCACTTGGTATTCGCCATTGAAGGCGGCGCCCAACGATCCGCGGTTCACCGCCGGCACTTCGGTCGGCACCTGATCGGTGTCGGTAAACCGGTAATAGGCAACAGGATTCAACGCCTTCACCGCAGAGGCATAGTCGGCGACCGCCCGGGTTGGGCAGAGCACCGCCACGCTCAGCAATCCTGCCAGCAGGCTTGAGGAGCCAAGGGTTTGGATTTTCATGATGGACTTTTGAGTTTCGTTTCTAGTTCGTTTCAAGGGAGTCTGTCGGCGGTCGCATTGCTTGCCGCCGATCTGCAATCGAGAACCATTCCGAGGTGGTTTCCTGACCCAGGCAGCTCGTCGCTCCGCCAACAGCATCCGGTTCGGCCGCTGAGGCTTTCACCTCGGCACCGAATTCGACGAAACTACGCCTCCCGCCAATCCCGGAGCAACCCCGAAAACGAACCCGCCGAATATTCTCACTGCCGGAACGGGTCTGGCGTCTCCTGCGCGCGACGAGTCCGGCCAACCGCCCCGGTGAGACCGGCCTGGACCGCGGCCGCTGTCGGTTACGCTGCCAGCCAACAGGGGGCGATCACAGGTTTTCGAAGTTAAAGGCGCCGCTTGACAAAGTAGGCTATACGAATTATTCGATAAGCACTTCGCACAGTGGAAACGATCAAACTCACGCGCGCATGACCCACAACCGAACCGCCCAACAATTGCCCGGACGGAGTTTTTCCCCGCGCGCCGGCATTCTTCCTGCGCTTTTGATCGCAACTGTGACAGCTTCTGCTGGCGTGGTGCTCTACACCAGTTCTGCTGACTTCAATGCCGCGTTGGGCGCCGCGCCCAAAGTGGTCGAAGATTACGAGACCTACGGGCTTAATTCCACCATCGCAGACGGCACGGTGCTGAACGGCATCCGGTATGACAGCTTCCCGGCGGGCAAGCAGGGCTTCATCGATAACACTTGGAACAAGATCGGCGCTCAGAGCCTCAACTTGGACCGCGGCGATGTGCTCCATAATGTCTTCTTCGATGGCGACCAACTCTCGATTTCCTTCACGACGCCGGTTCGTGCCTTTGGGTTTTTTTCAACGCAAACCTGACGCCGACCAGCAGCGACCTGACGGTGGTCACGCCAGTCGGGACCGCCAGCACCGGCGGCTCTACCTACGATTTTGACAGTTTCTTCTTTGCGGGCCTGATCTCGGACACGCCGTTTTCCTCGACAACCATCGGCTCAGGCGTTCTGCCCAACGGCAGTGCTTTCAACCTCGACAACCTGACCTACTCCACCGTGCGCTGATCCCAGCGCCACTTTGGCTGTGCTGGCGTTGGTGGGCGCGGGCGTGGTCTGGCGAGCGCGCAAGAGCGGGAAAGCCCTCCAGAGTTAAGTCCCGCGGCGATCTGAGCCGGGCGGTTTGAAAAGGACACCTTGCGGCTGCAACAGGCCGCGGCGGTTTAAATTTCCTTCACCACTCCCCAGTACACGTCCAACCGCCTGGCGAGGTAGAGCTTCACCGCCCGGAGCAAGACTTTGGCTTCGATTCGTTGCCCGGCGGCGACGATTTCCTTCAACGTCATCGTGGGGCGCACGCGGAATGAATCCTGGGCAATGATCGGGCCTTCGTCCAAGTGCATGCTCACGAAGTGGGCGGTCACGCCGATGATTTTTACGCCGTGCTCATACGCCTGGCGATACGCTTGCGAGCCGGGGAAACTGGGCAGCAGCGAGGGATGGATGTTGATGATCTTGTTCTTGTAGCGCCACACGAAGTTGGGCGAGAGGATCTTCATGAACCGCGCCAGCACCACAAAATCCACCTGATGCTCTTCCAACACCGCGAGCGCCCGCGCCTCGGCTTCGTCCCGCTCCTGCCAGCGAAGATGGACGAAAGGCAAGTCGTGCTTCCGGGCCAGCGGTTCGAGGTCCGGGCGATTGCCGATCACCACGACGGGTTTTGCCTTGAGCGTGCCGCCGCGAACGGCCGCGAGCAAAGTCTCGGGGCACAGCGCCTCGCGGGTGACGAACAACGCGAACCGTTGCCGCCCGCGTAACACTGCGTGGCGCAAACCGATCTCCATGCCCAAGTCCGCACCCAACCGGGCCAAACCGGCGCGGACGGCCTCGGGTTCCCAATCCGTGGGTTTCCAGGAAGCCTGGAGCGTCATGCTGAACTGACCGCGCGTGACCTGTTCCTCGAGGGCCTCGATGTTCGCCCGCTGCTCGAATAGAAAATTGGTCACGCGGGCGATAACGCCGGTCTTGTCCCGGCCGATGACAGTGACGGTGGCAAATTGCTTCATGCGCGCGCAATAGACCGCAACGCGCTCGCGCTGAAAAGCCCGAAGAAGTTCCAACTTGCCGCGGGGGCCACCGCTAATCGAAAGGCTCGGTTTTGCGCTTCTGCGCGCGGCGGGGCCGGATTACTTTGGGCGCCAGCATGAACTCGCCCTTGTCTCCTCTTCGCCGGATCCGGTTTTGCCGCCGCGTCGCCACGCGCATCTTCCCGAGCGTTGGCGCGGCCTGGTACGCGCTGAATCTCGCCGCTGCCTGGCCGGATCGCTTTGTTTGGGTGTTCGGCTGGGGCCTCGGCCAGGACAGCGACGTGGCTGCGATCACGCAGGTGCTGGACACGGCCGCCCAACACGGGATCAACGGAGCCGTTGTCTCCTTCGGCCTGGACACCCTCTGCCAACACGACGCCGACTACTTCCGCCGGCTCGACGTGGTGCAAGCCGCCTGCGACAAAAACCAGATCGAATTGATCCCCGCCATCTTCTCGATCGGTTACGGCGGCGGCATCCTGGCGCACAACCGGAATCTCGCCGAGGGCCTGCCCGTCCTTGACGCGCCTTTTGTCGTCAAGAACGGCGAGGCGCGCCTGGTGCCGGACAATTCGGTGCGGCTGGCCAACGGAGGCTTCGAGGAGTTCACCGGCGACCGCTTCAAAGGCTACGGTTTTCACGATCAACCTGGCGAAATCAGCTTCGCCGACACAGAGGTCAAGCACGCCGGGCACGCCGCACTGCGGATGCAGAACTTCACCGCGAACCCATACGGCCACGGCCGCGTCAGCCAGGAGGTGCGCGTCAAATCGCACCGCTGCTATCGCCTCGGCGTGTGGGTGAAGACCGAGGCCCTGCAACCCGCGAATGCCTTCCGCTTGCTGGTTCTGGCCGGTGACCGCGAGCTTGCCCCGCGCGAATTCAACCTCCCCGCCACAACGGATTGGCGCCATTTGACGATGCTCTTCAACAGCCTCACCAACGACCGCGTGCGGCTCTATGCCGGCGTGTGGGGCGGCAAGGCCGGCAAGTTTTGGATCGACGACTGGAGCCTCGATGAAGTCGGGCCGGTCAATGTGCTGCGTCGCCCGGGAACACCAGTAGTCGTCCGCAACGAGGACGGCACAACGACCTACACCGAAAGCAAGGACTACGCGCCGCTGCGCGATCCGAACCTCAGCGTCTGGCGCGATACCGGCGAGGCGATGCCGTTAAAGCTCCTTGCCGGCAGCCGCATCCACGACGGCGACCGCCTGCGCGTGAGTTGGTACCATTCGATGATCGTCAACGACTCGCAAGTCACTGTCTGCATGGCCGAACCGGAAGTCTATGCAATCTTCGACCACGAAGCAAAGTTGCTGGCCGAGCGCGTGCATCCGCGCCGGGTGTTGTTGAACATGGACGAAGTCCGGATGGGCGGCACCTGCCAGGCTTGTCGCGGGCGCAACCTTGGCGAACTGCTTGGCGGATGTGTCACCAAGCAAGCACAGGCCATCCGCCGGTATTCGCCGGGCGCGGAGGTCTATGTCTGGTCCGACATGCTTGATCCGAACCACAACGCGCACGGCCAGTACTACCTCGCAGATGGCGACTTCACCGGCTCCTGGAATCATATTCCGAAGGACTTGATCATGGCTGTCTGGGGCGGTGAGCCGCGGGAGAAAAGCCTGCGGTTCTTTGCCGATCAGGGCTTTCGCACGCTGGTCGCCTGCTATTACGACGCCGATGATCTAAAGGACGTGAAGGGCTGGCTGGCGCTGGCCAAAACGCTGCCGAACGTCCGCGGCTTCATGTACACACCCTGGCAGAGGAAATACGGTCTGCTCCCGGCATTCGGAGACCTCTTAATGGACTCAAAGTAAACATGCGAACGCTCCTACCACCTCGCACGCAAAGCCCCATTCTTTTATGAACAGGCGTCATTTCCTACAAGCAACTGCACTCACAACCGTCGCCTTGCCGTTCGTAGGCAACGCGGCGGAACGCCCCGCCCGCGCCTCTGGCAGTATTAAGGTCGGCTGCCTGAGCTGGTGTTTCCACGATCTGTCGCCCGCCGTCGATCCCGAGCCGGCCATCGACATCATCGGCGAACTCGGCTTCGACGGCGTCGAACTGATCGTGACTGCGCGGCGCGACCTCAAGGATTTCTGGACCGACGCCCGCATCAACCGGCTCAACCAGAAACTCACGCGCCACAAGCTGCGCGTCTCGCAATTCGTCATTTTCCAGCCGGTGGTCGAAGACCTCTCGAGCACGAAACCGGCCGAACAGGCGCAGGCGCTCGATTACTTCGAAGCCGGCTGCCGCATCGCCCGCAAGCTCGAGGCGCCGATCATCAACATCGTGGCTCCGTGGGCCCGCGAGTTGAAAGGCCCGGACTACTACCTGCCGCGCTTCTATGAGATTCCCAATCCAAAGCCCGGCCAGAAGTACCACATCGACATCGCGGACGGATTCGACTGGGACCGCGTCTGGGACGCGTACGTGGAAACCGCCAAGGCGTGTCTGGCGCGAGCGAAGGCGCATGGACTGAAGTTCTCCATCGAACAGCACACGCACTGCCTCGTGCCGGATGCCGCGTCGTTTCTGCGGCTCTGGGACCAGATTCGCGATCCCGACCTGGGGTACAACCTCGACGCCGGCTGGACGCTCCTCCAGCGCGAGTATCCGCCGGTCGCGGTTCATAAAGCCGGGAAGCACCTGATGAATCTCCACATGCGAGACATTGACGGCTTGATGCGCAGCTTCCCACCGGTCGGTGATGGCGTGATGGACTTCCAGGCGATCGTCGAAGCGTTGAAACGGGTCGGCTTCGCCGGCTTCGCGTCGCTCGAACAGGACGTGCACCCCGGCGACCGCGATATGAAAGAAACCTGCCGGCGGTATTTACAGATGATGCGGGAGTATATCGGCTGACACCATGAAACCTTCGTTACTGCGATGGCTGCGGACAGTCGCTCTGTTGTGCTTGTCCGCGGTGCTTGGACAATCGGTTGCCCAGGCGGCGGCACCGGCACCGCAGGTCGAGTGGGAACCGGTCGGTTTGTCCGGCGGCGGGGGCATGTTCGCACCGGCGATTTCCCCGGCGGATTCGAACTTGATGATGCTCAACTGCGACATGAGCGCCGCCTACATTTCCGAGGACGGCGGCCGCAACTGGGGGATGATCCATCACGCCCAATTGCGCAGCGACACCCAGTGCCGGCCGGCTTTCCATCCAACGGATTCGAACGTCATTTACGCCTCGTCAGGCGGGCGGCTCAAGGTCAGCAGAGATCGCGGCCGGACGTTTTCTCCGATTGGCGATCTCAGGGAATCCTTGTCGGGCGAGATCACCATCAATCCCAGCGAACCCAAGGTCATGCTGACCGGCACGCGCATTGGCCGTTGCTGGTTGTCGGCCGACGCCGGCGCCACGTGGACTTTGTGCCAAGGGCCGACCGGCCGCGTAATCGGCTTTCATTTCGACCGCACGCGGCAGGGTCGCGTGTTTTTCGCGGCGACCGACAAAGGCATCTGGCGCTCCGATGACGCTGGCCGGACTTGGTTCGAGAAAACCAGCGGCCTGCCGTGGAAGGAGATTCAAGGCTTTGCCGCCGGCTCAGACGCAACGAAAAACCTCGTCATGCTTTACTGCTCGGTTCGCAGCAAAAACGAGAACGGCACATTCCACGGCGGCATTTATCGCTCGCGCGATCGCGGTGAAACTTGGGAATCCGCGATGGGCCGGGGCCTCAACACGGAAACCAAACCGGCCGATCAGTACCCTTACGGCCCAGTCTCGCAGTATGAGCAGTTGCTGGCCGCCGACGCCCAGCCGCTGACCGTCTATGCCTTCAACACCAGCACCGGCTTTCACCCGCCGCACAGCGACACGGTTTATCGCAGCGACGACGGCGGTCTGACCTGGCGCGCCACCTACTTTCAAGACCCGCGGTTCAAGGACTACAACGTCGCGCCCGATTGGGAGACCGCCTCGACGGGCCAGTGTTTCAAAGGCGGCGAGACTCCGTTCGGAGTGGCCATCTGCAACGCCGATCCGGACCGGTTGATGCTGGTCCGAAACGAGCCGCACATCACCCACGACGGCGGTCGCTCGTGGTTCGTCGGCAGCACTTATCCGGCACCGGGACAGCAGCCCGGCCCGCGCTCCGCCTGGACCTGCAATGGCCTGGTCGTCACCACCACCTGGCACTACTACATCGACCCCTTCGAGACCAACCGCCATTACATCGCTTACACCGACCTCGGCATGGCTTGTTCCCTGGATGGCGGCAAGACCTGGATCTGGTGGGACAAGAACTCGTGGACGCCGTGGCGGAACACCTGTTATGAAATGGCCTTCGATCCCGACATCCCTGGCAAGATTTGGGGCGCCTTCTCCGACGTGCACGACATCCCGAACGACAACATCATCTCCGAGCGCCACGGCCATAACCGACCCGGCGGGGTGTGCCTCTCGCGCGACTTCGCCGTGTCGTGGAAAGCCAAAGCGCGGGGCCTCCTGCCCAAGCCGGTAACGTCCATCGTGCTCGATCCGCGCAGCCCCCAGAACGCACGAACGCTCTACGCCGGTGTGTTCGAGGCGGGCGTCTATAAATCCACCGACGACGGCCAGACTTGGACGCTGAAAAAATCCGGCCTTGGCGATCCGAGCAACCTGCGGGTCTATCGCATCTTCCTACACTCGGACGGCACACTGTTTGCCATCATTTGCGCCAAGCGCCCGGCCGCGGGCAAGCCGCTGATGTCCGAAGGCGTCGGCCTGTATCGCTCCCAAGATGGCGCGGAAACCTGGGAAAAGATCAACGCCTCCCGGCCTTTGCTTTACCCAAAAGACTTCTCCGTCGATCCCCGGAATAGCCATCGAATCTTGCTGGGGGCCGCCGATGCCGGCGGAGGCGACCGTTCCGGCGGCCTTTATTTCACCGAGAACGGGGGCGAAAACTGGCAACGAATCGGTCGCGAAGGCCCACAGACGTTCGGCGGCTACTTCCACCCGAAACGGGACGGCTGGATCTACATGACGCTTACCGAAGGCGCTCCTGGCGCCGGCCTCTGGCTTTCCCGGGACAACGGCCAGAGCTGGCAGGCATTCAACGGTCTGCCGTTCGCGAACATCCAACGCGTGGAATTCGACCCGGCCGACGATTCCTTGATTCGTGTAACCACCTTCGGCGGCAGCGCGTGGCGCGGACCGGCCACGCCGTCCGCGGATTGACCGGGCCGTTTATCTCCGTCCAGCCAATGCCAGGTTGACCGTCGTTGCCAATTCGGCATCAGGAAAAGTTCCTACAGCCATAAGGTTGGCACTTGAGGTGGACCCGTGGGCGTTCTAGTTTCAAGCGCGTGGCCACCAACGAATCCGAGCCGCCGGTCGCGCCCCGCGCCTTGCCCTTGCCCGCCGGGCGGCGGACGCGATGGTTGACAGTCCACACGTGTCTCGGCCCGGCGGCCGTTCTGATCTGCGGCCTCGTTGCGGTCCTCACGCTGGCACAGGCGAACGCTGCGGACGGCAACGGCGGCGCGGTGACGCCACCCTTGCCGAAGGTTGGTCGGCCAGTCGATTTCGCGGTCGAAGTTTATCCCGTTTTCGAAAAGCGCTGCTTTGCGTGTCACGGGCCAGAGAAACAAAAATCCGGTCTGCGTCTCGATGGCAAAGCGACTGCCTTGCAGGGCGGGAAATCCGGGTCGGTCATCCAACCCGGTGACCCGGACGTCAGCCCGCTGTTCCAGCGCGTGTCCAGCGCCGACGCCGACGAGGTGATGCCACCGCGCGGCGAGCGCCTGACGGTGGGACAGCAGGCGCTGATTCGCGCCTGGATCGCCCAAGGCGCGGTCTGGCCGGACGGCGTAGGCGCCACCGTGACCGCGGTCAAACAGCATTGGTCGTACATCGCGCCCGTGCATCCCGAGCCACCGCCGGTCAAACACACCGCGTGGCCCTGCAACGACATCGACCGCTTTGTGCTGGCGCGCCTCGAACGGGAGGGCCTGGAACCCGCGCCCGAAGCCGGTCGCGCCACGCTGATCCGCCGCGTGAGCCTCGATCTGATCGGTCTGCCGCCCTCGCCAGCCGAGGTGGACGCGTTCCTCAAAGACACGCGTCCGGACGCCTACGAGCGCCTGGTCGAGCGCTTGCTGGACTCGCCGCACTACGGCGAGCGCTGGGCCTGGCCGTGGCTGGATATGGCCCGCTATGCCGACACGAACGGCTACGAGAAGGACGATCGGCGTTCGAACTGGCCTTACCGCGACTGGGTCATCAACGCCTTCAATCGCGACCTGCCCTTCGACGAATTCACGATCGAGCAACTCGCTGGCGACCTCCTGCCCAACGCCACCACCGAGCAGAAGATCGCCACCGGCTTTCATCGCAACACCATGACCAACACCGAGGGCGGCACTGACGACGAGGAATTCCGCACCGCTGCGGTGATTGATCGCGTGAACACCACGTTCACGGTGTGGCTGGGCACCACGATGGCTTGCGCCCAGTGCCACAACCACAAGTACGACCCGTTCACCCAACGCGAGTACTACCAGGCGTTCGCGTTCTTCAACCAGACCCGCGACGGCGGCAAGACGCTCGACCCGGTGTTGGAACTGCCTTCGCCGGAGCAGGCCGCCGAGCAGGCCAAGATTCGGGCCCAGATCGAGCCGCTCCAGAAAATCCTGGACACTCAGACGCCGGAACTCGACGCGGCGCAAGCGGCGTGGGAAGCGGATTTGCAGCGCGACCGCGCGGCCATCGACGCGGGATGGACGATCCTCAAGCCGGACGCGTTTTCGGGCTCGAACGGCGTGACGCTGGAGCCGCAACCGGACGGCACCTGGTTTGCCAGCGCAGACAAGATTCCCAAGACGAGCGTGTACGAATTGGTGATCACGGCACCGCCGGCCGGCGTCACCGCCTTCCGCGTTGAAGTCCTCACGGACGAGCGTTTGCCGAACAAGAGTTCGGGCTATGGCCTAGATGGCGATTTTGTGCTGACTGATTTCACCATTGAAACCCAGCCGACGCCAATCGCGGAGGCAGCCAAGCCCGAGGCGGCCAAGGTCGAGTTCGACAAAGCCTACGCCGATTTTGCCGAGGATCGCTTCGACGTGAGCAAGGCCATCGACAAGGACGCGCAATCCGGCTGGGCCATCGGCGCGGATCAGGAGAAGAACCGGACAAACCACTGGGCGGTTTTCATTGTCAAGGCGCCCACCAACTTCGCCGCCGGCGCCGAGCTTGTGATCCGGCTCAAACAGGAGTCCATCCGCCCGAAGAACCTCGTGGGCCGCTTCCGCATCTCCGCCTCCAGCGCGCCCGCCGAAGCGCATCGCACCTGGGCCGCGGTGCCAACGGAGGTGCGCGCCTTGCTGGAAGTGGACACTGCAAATCGCACCGAAGCGCAGAAGACAGAACTCGCGAAGCATTATCGCTCGATCGCGCCCAGCCTGGAAAAGACCCGTGCCGAGATCGCGGAACTGCACAAACAAGAACCCAATGACATCCCCACGACGCTGGTCATGGAAGCGGTGGAAAAGCCTCGCGTGACCCACATTTTCAAGCGCGGTAGCTTTCTCAATCCGGGCGAGGAAGTGGAGCCGGCCACGCCCGCGGTGTTGCCTCCGTTCCCCGCAGACCAGCCCCGCAACCGGCTCGGCTTCGCGCGCTGGCTGGTTTCGCCCGACAACCCGCTGGTGGGTCGCGTGACGATGAACCGCGTCTGGGCCGCCTATTTTGGGCGCGGCCTGGTCGAGACCAGCGAGGATTTCGGCGCGCAAGGCGAGCCGCCGACGCATCCGGAACTCCTGGACTGGCAGGCCACGGAGTTCGTGCAGCGGGGGTGGAGTCTGAAGGCCATGCACCGGTTGATCGTGACCTCGGCCACCTACCGGCAATCCTCGCGCGCGACTCCAGAGCTGATCACACGCGACCCGTTCAACCGGTTGCTGGCCCGCGGCCCCCGGTTTCGCATGGAGGCAGAGATGGTGCGCGACTACGCGCTCGCGGTGAGTGGGTTGCTGAACCCGCAGGTCGGCGGGCCCAGCGTTTTTCCTTACCAGCCCGACGGCGTCTGGGCCATGCCTTACAGCGATGACAAGTGGGTCACCAACACCAACGGAAACCAGTTTCGGCGCGGGCTGTACACGTTCGCGCGGCGCTCATTTCCGTACGCGGCCTTCGCGAACTTCGACGCGCCGAGCCGGGAAGTTTGCACCGAACGCCGGCCCCGCACCAACACGCCATTGCAGGCGCTGACCACGCTGAACGACCCGGCGTTCCTGGCCGCGGCGGCCGGTCTGGCCCGACGGGTCGTCGCCGAGGGGGGCGGTTGCGCCGAGCACCGGCTTGCGTTCGCGTTCCGCTGTGCCGTGGGGCGCCCGGCGTCGAGCACCGAGTCCAAGGCGTTGCTGGCACTTTACGACCGCTCACTTGAAAGGTTCCGACACGATCCTGAAGCGGCGGCGAAGATGGCCACGCAAGGACTGGCCAAACCTGACGCTGAAGCGGACACCGCCGACCTCGCGGCCTGGACCGTGGTCGCGAACGTGCTGTTGAACCTCGACGAAGCCCTGACCAAAAGCTGACCGCCCATGAACCCCACGCAGGAGTATCTGAAGCTGGTGACGCGCCGGCAGTTTTTTCGCAACTGCGGCACCGGTCTCGGCACGGTGGCCCTGGCTTCGCTGCTCAACCGCGATTTGCTCGCCGCCCCGGTTCAGCCTGCCGACGAAGGCGACCCAACCTTGCCGAAGCCGCCGCATTTCGCGCCGAAAGCAAGGAATGTGATCTACCTCCACATGGCCGGCGCGCCTAGTCAACTCGACCTGCTGGACTACAAACCGAAGCTGGTGGAACTCGACGGCGAGCGTGTGCCGGAAAGCCTCATCAAGGGCGAGCGCTTTGCCTTCATCAAAGGCGTGCCGCGGGTGCTTGGCACCCCGCACAAGTTCGCCCGCCACGGCAAGTCAGGTCAGGAAATCTCGGAAGTGCTGCCGCACCTGGCGGAGATCGCGGACGACATCTGTATCGTGCGGTCGATGCGGACGGACCAGTTCAACCACGCGCCGGCGCAACTGTTCGTCCACACCGGTTTTGGCCGCCTCGGCCGGCCGAGCATGGGCTCCTGGATCTCCTACGGCCTGGGCACCGAGTGCCGGGACCTGCCCGGCTTCGTGGTGCTCGTCTCGGGCAAGAACGGTCCGGACGGCGGTACCGCGCTTTGGGGTAGCGGTTTTCTGCCCACGATTCATCAAGGCGTCCGGCTGCGCTCGAAGGGCGACCCGGTGTTGTTCCTGTCCAACCCGGAGGGCATGGACCGCGACCTGCGCCGCCAGACCCTCGACACGGTGGAATTGCTGAATCGTGAGACGTTTCAGCGAGTGGGCGATCCCGAAATCGTCACGCGCATTGCCCAATACGAAATGGCGTACCGGATGCAGACCAGCGTGCCGGAGTTGATGGACATCGCGAAGGAACCGGCGTCCGTTCACGAGTTGTACGGCAGCGAGCCGGGCAAGTCCGGTTTCGCCAACAACTGTCTGCTGGCGCGGCGGCTGGTCGAGAAAGGTGTGCGGTTCGTTCAGCTTTACCATTGGGGCTGGGACAGCCACGGCGACATCAAGGAGAACGATCTCCGCTACGGCATGGTGGACCGCTGCCGCGAAACCGATCGCGCCGCCGCGGCGCTCGTGAAGGATCTCAAGCAACGCGGTCTGCTCGACCACACGCTGGTGGTCTGGGGTGGCGAATTCGGCCGGACGCCGATGAACGAGGCGCGGAACCGCGATGGCTGGATCGGCCGCGACCATCACCCGCACGCGTTTTCGATCTGGATGGCTGGCGGCGGCATCCAGCCGGGCATCACGTACGGTTCCACCGACGAACTCGGTTACTCCGTCGCGGAAAACCCGGTTCACGTCCACGACCTGCAGGCCACGATCCTGCATTGCCTGGGCTTGGAGCACACCCGGCTGACCTACCGGTTTCAAGGCCGCGACTTCCGCCTGACGGACGTGAGCGGCGAAGTGGTGAAGAACATATTGGCATGATCAAGACCAACACCCGGAGATGGCACGCGGTCGGGCTGACACCGCCGTGGTGCGTCGCGTTGCCGGCGCTCGCTCTCACGCTGGCCTGGGCGGCCCTGCAAGCCGCCGAGCCTGCCGCCAAGGTGGACTTCCGCCACGAGATCGAGCCGATCTTCGTCAAGCGCTGCTCGGAATGCCACGGACCGGACAAGCAGAAGTCCGGCCTGCGGCTCGACCGCAAAGCCGATGCGTTGCACGGCGGCAAGTCCGGCAAACTCGCCATCGTCCCTGGCAAGAGCGCGGAGAGCGAATTGATCCGCCGCGTGACGACCGACGACACGGACGACCTCATGCCGCCGAAGGGCGACCGCTTGACCGCCACCCAAGTCGCGGCGCTGCGCGCCTGGATCGATCAAGGCGCGGACTGGCCGGACGGCGATCCCGCCCAGCATTGGTCGTTCATCAAACCGGAACGGCCGGCGCTGCCACTGGTCAAGCAGGCGGGCTGGCCACGCAACCCAATCGACAACTTCGTGCTCGCCCGTCTGGACCATGAAAACCTCACGCCTTCGCCGGAGGCCGACCGCACCACGCTGATCCGCCGGGTGAGCCTGGACCTCACCGGCCTGCCGCCGAGCCTCGCTGAGGTGGACGGTTTCCTCGCGGACCCGAGCCCGGAGGCGTACGACAAACTGGTGGACCGCTTACTCGCTTCGCCCCATTTCGGCGAGCATTGGGCCGGTTGGTGGCTGGACTTGGCGCGCTATGCGGACTCGAACGGTTACCAGGTGGACCTGGCGCGCTCGATCTGGCCTTACCGCGATTGGGTGATCAGCGCCTTGAACCACGATATGCCGTTCGACGAATTCACAATCGAGCAACTGGCCGGCGATCTACTGCCAGACCCGACGCTCGACCAGAAGATTGCCACCGGCTTCAACCGCAATACGAAGATCAACGACGAAGGCGGCGGCGACGCCGAGGAGTATCGCACCAAGGCCGTCAAAGACCGTGTCGCGACCACGGCCACCGCCTGGCTGGGCCTGACGATGAATTGCGCCGAGTGCCACAGCCACAAGTACGACCCGATCTCGCAGGAGGAGTACTACCGGTTTTACGCCTTCTTCAACAACTCGGCCGACGGCGGCAATTACAGCGTCGAACCGACGATTCCCGTGCCGGCCCCCTCCTTGAAAACCAGGATGAGTTACCTCCACGCCCAAATCCGAAAGGTCCAAAAGGAACTCGCCGAAGCGGAGCAGGCCCTGCCGGCGGAGCAGGCGGCTTGGGAAAAGCGCATGGCTGGCAAAGCCGATGTTTGGAGAGTGCTGAACCTGACCAACGCCGTCTCCACCGGCGGCTCCAGTTACACGAACTTGCCCGACCACTCCCTCCTGGCCACGGGCCTCAACCCGATCTACGACACGATCCTGGTGGACGCCAACACCGACCTCACGGGCATCACCGCGGTGTTGCTCGAAGTGCTGCCCGATCCGAGTCTGCCTAAGAACGGCCCCGGACGTTGGGGGCAGACCGGCAACTTCATCCTCGATGAATTCGGCTTGTCGATCTCGCCATCCGACGGCGGGAGCAAGGAGCCGACGCCGGCGTTCTTCCGGACCGCGCACGCGGACTGGCAACAACAGTATTATCACGCCGAGCACGCGGTGGATCGCAATCCCAAGACCGGCTGGGCCATCGGACCGCAGTTCGGCCAGCGCCATTTCCTCATCGCCGAACTCCAGGAGCCGGTGGGCTTCGCGGGCGGAACACGGCTCAGCTTCCGCTTCGATCATTACCACGGCAACAGCCACACGATCGGCCGGATGCGGCTCTCGGTGGCGACCGAGAAGGATCCCGAAGCGCTTTGGCCGGTGCCCGCCGAAGTTTCAAAGGTCCTCGCCGTGCCAGCCACCGACCGCACCGAAGATCAACGGCATCAGCTCGCCGCCTTTTACCGCACCGCCTCGCCGACCCTTCGCCGTTTGGAGTGCGAGTTGTTCCGGCTCAACCAGCGAGAGGCGGAACTGGCCGCGACGAAATACTCCACGCTGGTCATGCAGGAATTGCCGCAGCCGCGCGAGGCTTACGTGCAGATTCGCGGGAGCTTCCTCGACAAAGGTCCGGCGGTGACTCCCGGCGTGCCCGCCTTTCTGCCGCCGCTGCCGGCGAACCTGCCGCCGAACCGGCTTGCGCTGGCACGCTGGCTGGTCGATCCCGCGAACCCCTTGACCGCGCGGGTCACGGTGAACCGGCTTTGGGAACGTTGCTTCGGCATCGGCATCGTCAAGACCAGCGAGGACTTTGGCCGGCAGGGCGAACCGCCGTCGCACCCGGAGTTGCTCGACTGGCTCGCCTGCGAGTTTATGTCGCCAACCGTTGGCTCCCCGGCTCACCCGTGGGACGTGAAGCACATCCTGCGTTTGATCGTTACTTCGGCCACCTATCGGCAAAGCGCCGCCGCCAGCGAGGAATTGCTCCAGAAAGACCTGTATAACCGGCTGCTGGCCCGGGGACCGCGGTTCCGGATGGACGCCGAAATGATCCGCGACCAGGCCCTCACCGTCAGCGGTTTGCTGAACCCTGAGACCGGCGGGCCCAGCGTCTATCCGGTCCAGGTTCCGAACCTGTGGAAAGAAATCGGCTTCTTGCGGCCGGAGATCGGCATGGACGAGTGGCCGACCAGCATCGGGCCGGAACTGTATCGCCGCGGAGTGTACACGTTCTGGCGGAGGGTCTGCACTTACCCAACCTTTGCGACCTTCGACGCGCCGAGCCGCGACGTTTGCGCCTCGCGTCGGCCGCGCACGAACACGCCGCTCCAGGCGCTCGCCGGCTTGAACGAACCGACGCTCCTGGAAGCCGCGCGTGTGCTCGCCCAACGGGTCTTGCAGGAAGGCGGCGCCACGCCAGCCCAGCAGATCGAATTCGCCTTCCGCCTGTGCACGGCGCGCAAACCCACCGAGGCCGAACGCGCGCGCCTGCTGGCGTTCCTCGACCAGGAACGCCGCAGCTTCGAACAGGAACCGCAGGCCGCCGAGAAGCTGCTGGCCGTGGGTTCCGCGGACCGCCCGTCCACGCTGGACACCCGCCAATTGGCTGCGTGGATGATGGTGGCGAATGTGCTCCTGAACCTCGACGAGACTTTGACGAAAGGCTGATCCGCGGGACGGCCTGCCACTCTTTTACGCCTATGAATCCAGATCGACTCGACCAAATCCGCGCGACGACCCGCCGCCGCTTTCTCCAACAATGCACCACCGGCATGGGGGCGATGGCACTCGCGTCGCTGCTCAACGAGCGCCTGTTCGCCGCCGACGCTTCGGTCCCGACTGCCGCGAGAGCGAAACTTCCCCTTGGTCCGCACTTCGCGCCGAAAGCGAAGAATATCATCTATCTCTTCATGTCGGGCGGGCCGTCGCACCTGGACCTTCTGGACTACAAGCCCGAGTTGAACAAACGCGACGGCCAGCGGGTGCCGGAGTCGCTGGTGAAAAACGTCCGTCTCGCCCAGATCGGCAAGGAGGCGGCCCTGCTGGGCTCGCGCTACAAGTTCGCGCAGTACGGCCAGTCCGGCGTCTGGCTCTCCGAACTGCTGCCGCATTTGCAGACCATCACTGACGACGTGTGCTTCCTGCAAGGCGTCCACTCGGAGGCCTTCAACCACGACCCGGCGACGATCTTCATGAACACCGGCGCCCAACTGGCCGGCCGACCCAGCATGGGCTCGTGGTTCAGTTACGGGCTGGGCAGCGAAAACAAGGACCTGCCCGCGTTTGTGGTGTTGATGACCGGCGTGGGCCAGCCGCTCACCAACAGCGCCTGGGGCAGCGGTTTTCTCCCGACCGTTCACCAAGGCGTCCAACTGCGTTCGCAGGGCGACCCGGTCCTCTTCGTGAACAACCCGCCCGGCATGGGCGCGCAGAGGCGGCGCGAATCGCTGGATGTGCTGCGCGACCTCAACCAGATGCGCTACGACGTGCTGCACGATCCCGAGATCGAGACCCGCATCGCTGCCTACGAGCTCGCGTACCGGATGCAAACCAGCGTGCCGGACGTGATGGATATTGCGAAGGAACCGCCGACCATGCACGACCTGTACGGCACCACGCCGGGCCGGGCTTCATTCGCCAACAACTGCCTGCTCGCGCGGCGCCTGGTCGAGCGCGGCGTGCGTTTTGTTCAACTTTACCATCGCGGCTGGGACCACCACGGCGGCCCGGACGGCAACTTGGTTTTCGACCTCAAAAAGCGCTGCGCCGAGACCGATCAGGCGGCGGTGGCGTTGATCAAAGATCTCAAGCAGCGCGGTTTGCTGGACTCGACGCTGGTGTTGTGGGGCGGCGAGTTCGGCCGCACGCCGATGATGCAAGGCGCGCTCAAGCCGGATCAAATCGGCCGCGATCACCACCCGCACGGCTATACCGTCTGGATGGCGGGCGGCGGCGTGAAAGGCGGGCTCGTGCATGGCGCGACGGACGAATTCGGTTTCTACGCCGTGAATGACAAGGTCCACGTCCACGACTTACACGCGACCATCCTGTACCTCTTCGGCATCGAACACACCCGGCTGACGTATCGTTTTCAAGGTCGCGATTTTCGCCTGACCGACGTGTCCGGCGAGGTGGTGAAAGCGATTGTCGCCTGAGCGGGCCGCCCAGGACCGAGGCGAACCGCTTGCACGGCCTGCCATTTTTCGGATACCCAATTGAAGACGAGCGCGACCGTCCCGGTCGCTGCCATCGGCCTCTTGCTGTCGCCGCCCAGGCCGCTGAGGCCAATCTCCAGCGAGCGCAGGCATTTTTGCAGGCTTTCCTTGAACGTCCGGCCAATGGCCATCGCTTCGCCGACGCTTTTCATCTGCGTGGTGAGTGTGAGTGATGGCCGTGCGCACGCACCGGCCTGCGGAAATTTCTCGAAGGCAAAGCGCGGAATCTTCGTGACAACGTAATCGATGCTCGGCTCGAAGGACAGGAGTGCGGCGTTCACGCCGCTTCAACGTCCGTATAAATAGAACGCTAGAAATTTTCCAGAGTCTCCCTACACTCGGCAAGTGAAGCGGCATGAATGCCGCGCTCCTTGCGTAATGGAATCGTCGACACCAGTTCGGCGCACGCCGCCAAAGAATCTCGGTCTGCTCGAACTCATCCGCGGCAAACGTGAACGGGATTGGAAACCATCCGTTGAAGAATTGAAAAAGGGGTTTCGCGGCTGGCATCAACGCGGTTCCTTGCCGCACTTCGATGCGCCGGGCGTCACGCAGTTCGTCACGTTTCAACTTCACGATTCCTTTCCGGTCACGCGCCGCGCGGAGTTTGAAGCGATTCTGAAAGAGCCGGATGATTCTGTGAAACGTCGAAAGTTGGAGGCTTGGTTGGATCGTGGTCATGGTGACTGCTGGCTTCGGCGACGGGATGTGGCGGAACGCGTCGAGAAAACTTTACTCGAAGCCGATGGGCGCGATTATCGGATGCAGGCGTGGGTCGTCATGCCGAATCACGTTCATTTGGTCGTGGACGTTTGGGACGTGCCGCTGGTAAAGCTGATCAATGGTTGGAAAGGCAAGCCCAGTTCACCAAATGCGGAATGATTTGGGACAACGGGGGCAAGGTGGGTTATTCCCTGCGCGCGGAATCCGTCCGGCGCGAGTGCGAAGCCAGCCTCCGCCGGCTCAAGACCGACGTGATTGACCTCTACCAAATCCACTGGACGGCCGACGACTTGAACGAAACGGTCGAAGGCTGGAACACGCTCGCGACGCTCCAAAAGGAAGGCAAAGTCCGCTGGATTGGCGTGTCAAACGCCGGTGTCGAGGAACTGGAGAAGTTGCAGTCCAGCGCGCGCGCTACGTCGCTGCAACCGCCGTATTCGCTCATCCGCCGCGACGTGGAGATGGCGCAGTTGCCTTGGTGCCAGCGCGCGGGCGTGGGCGTGATTGTTTATTCGCCGATGGCTTCCGGCCTGCTCACCGGCGCGATGACACGCGAACGGATTGCGTCGCTGCCAAAGAACGATTGGCGAGCCCGGAACGAACAATTCCAGGAACCGAAATTGTCGGCAAACCTCAAGGTGCTGGAACGGTTGCGTGCCGTTGGTGCGCGACATGGCCGCACTCCGGGCGAAGCGGCCATTGCCTGGACGTTGAATCATCCGGCGGTGACCGGCGCGATTGTCGGCGCGCGCAGCGCGAAGCAGGTGGAAGGCATCATCGGCGCCCTGGATTTCCGGCTCACGCCCGCGGAAATTACCGAAGTTGAAGGTCTGTGACTCAATGCCCGGCGGCTTGGGAAAGGGGATCGCTTGCGCGGATGACACAGACTCGTGCTTCAGGAAAACCGCCAATGCCGAGACCGGTGCGCGGTTGGCGCAGGTGGGTGGGGCTGCGCGCTTGGTTCCTCCGGGTAGGCCACGGCTGGCGCCGTCGCAGATCCCTGTCGCCGCTCAGCGAGCGACGGCGCGCAACGCGTCCGCGAGACGATCGAGTTCTTCCGGTCGGTGCTCGCTCGAGATCGCGAATCGGAAGTACCCGCCCGGCGGGCCGCCCGGATAACGGATGTGGCTGGGATAGACTCCGCGCGCCAGCAGCGCGCGGCGCAGGTGCGCGTTGGTCGCCGGTTCGGGGAGCACCACGCCGATCATCGGCGCCGGACTGTCCGGGACCGCGAATCCCGCGGCGTGCGCCGTTGCTTTGAGCTTCGCGGTGTTGGCTCGCAGGCGCGCCCGCATCGGTTGGTCGCCTTCGATGAGTTGGCCCGCGGCCAGGGCCGCTGCCGCCGCAGGCAACGGAATTGGCGTGCTGGCGCCGAACCAGCGGCTGCTGGTCACGATGCGGTCGATGAGTGCGCGGTTGCCCAGCACGAATCCGCCGAACGAGCCAAACGCCTTGCTGAGCGTGCCGGTGCAAACGATCCGCGGATCGCGGACGCCGCATTCTTCCAGCGTACCGCGCCCGTGCTTTCCCAAAGTGCCGACGCCATGCGCATCGTCCACGAGCAACCGGCCGGCCTTCGGCAGCAACTCCAAGTACGCCGCCAGCGGGGCGAGCGAGCCGTCGTGGCTGAACACGCCGTCGGTCAAAATCAACGGCCTGGCGCGTGCCGGCAATCGCCGTAAGCGACGCCGCAGATCATCCGGTTCGCAGTGCTGGAACTCGACGACCGCGCAGTCCAGTTCGGACGCGGCATCGCGGAGGCTGGCGTGGGCGTGGGCGTCGAGGAAGGCGCGGGTCACGTCGCCAGCCAGGGCGCGGGCGACGATGGAATTGGTGGCGTAGCCGGAATCGACCAGCAGCGCCCGCTCGGCATGGAAAAAGCGCGCCAGCCAGGTTTCGAGTTCGGCGAACAGCGGGTGGTTGCCGGTGGTGAGCCGCGAGGCCGCGACGCCGAAACCGTGTGTTTCCAAGGCTTCGCGTGCCGCCGCGATCACCCGCGGATGCCGGCTGAGCCGGAAGTAATCGCACCCGCCGAAATAGAACCAGCGCCGGCCGCGCCACTCGACCCGCGTCAGATCAACCTGCCGGAGCCGTTCGGGGAATCCGTTCATGCGAACGCCAGGCCCGCACCGTGGCCGACGCGTTGGATGTGCTGGCGGGCTTCGTCGTATTCGGCGGCGGTGCTCAGGTGTTCGAGCATGAGCGGCGGCTGGTGCGGCAGTTCGGCGAGGCGGCGCAGGTAGGTCGCGTAATCCAGTTGGCCGCGGCCGGGAATGACTTCGCGGAAATGCACGTTCATCTCAACTTCCCAGGCGAGGTCTTTGGCGTGGCAACTGACGATCCAGCGGCCGAGCTTGTCGAAACATTCGTTGAGCAGGTCGGTGTTGCGATAGAAAAGACGGGGCGAATTGACCAGGTTGCAGGGATCGAGGTGTACGCCGAAGGCCGGCCGGTCCACCGCCTTGAGCATCCGCAGGCAGGAGTCCGCACTGTCCGGCAAGGCCCAGCCCATCATTTCGTAACAGAACTTCGCGCGCTTCGGCTTCACGGCGTCGATGATTTTGCGCGCGTTCTCGACCGCGGCGTCGAAGAAGCGAGGCGACAAGTTGTCGGGGTGCGGGCCGTACCAGATCGTTTCGTTGAAGGAGCCGGCGATGTCCACGCAACACAGCGCGCCCACCTCGTCCGCGAGCGCCAGGCCGTCGGTGACGGTCTTGAGGTGTTCGCTGCGTTTCTCGGCTCTGGCGTCGAGCAGGTTCACCCAACGCCCGACCTCGGAAATGACCACGCCGTGCCGGGCAAACGCCTCGCGGGTGGTATTGATCGCGGCGGCGTCCTGCAAGGAAATGTTTGGACAATATGCGGCGGCGTAGCCGAGATCGCGGTGGGCCTTTGCCAACGCATTGGGATCGGACGGTGCATTGAACAGCGGGCCGCCAAGACGGATCGCAAGGGTCGGGCGCCGGTTTGGGGCAGCGGACGCCAGGAAGCCGGGCGCGGCGCCGGCGGCGGTGGCGAAAAGAGCGGCGCTGAGCGAACGGCCCAGAAACGTGCGGCGGGAAAGGGTTTGCATGGCGGCAGTCTAACAGCGGCCTGGTTTTGTTCCACGGCGAAGTGAAGTGCGTCCACAGGGTAGTCGCTTTTGCTGTTGAAACGCCGGGCGGTTTCCGAAATCTTCGTTGCGAACGACGGCTAATTTTATGAAATACACTTGGTCTTGGCTGGCGCTTTCGGGCTTGCTCGCGGTTGGCGCGCAGGCGGCTGACGCGGAGGCGCTGAAGGATTCCAACCAAAAGTTCAGTTACGGGCTCGGCATGAGCCTCGGCGCCAATCTCAAACGGTCGGGTGTGGACCCGGCTCAGGTGGACTTCGGACTCCTGGAAAAAGGCATGAAGGACGCCGCCGGAGGCAAAACCATGCTCACCGAGATGGAGGCTCGCGGCGCGATCATGGCGTTTCAAACCGAGGCGCGCAAAAAGCTCGCGGAAAAGAACAAGAAAGAAGCGGAGGAATTCCTGGCCGCCAACAAGAGCAAGCCGGGCGTGGTCACCGCTGCGAGTGGCCTCCAGTACAAAATCCTGACGGAAGGGCAGGGGGAGTCGCCCAAGGCCACGGATAACGTGACCGTGCATTACAAGGGCACGCTCTTGGACGGCACCGAATTCGACAATTCCTACAAGCGCAACCAGCCGGCCAGCTTCGGGGTGGGTCAGGTCATCAAAGGCTGGACCGAGGCGCTGCAGCTTATGAAACCCGGCGCGAAGTGGCAGCTCTTTGTCCCGCCCGACCTCGCCTACGGCGAAGCGGGGCGCCCTGGAATTCCCCCCAATGCGTTGCTCACCTTCGAGGTGGAACTGATCTCGGTCCAAACAGCCGCGCCGGCGGCGGCGCCCGCACAGCCGGTGACCAGCGACATCATCAAGGTGCCGTCGAAGGAAGAACTCGACAAAGGCGCGAAGATCGAGGTCATCAAGGCTTCCGACCTCGAGAAGCTCAAAGAGCAGGAAAAGGCGAAGGCGAAGCCGGAGCAGAAGTAACCGCCGCGCTTCCCAACTACGCTTTGCACCAGGCCGCCCGCGAGGCGGCCTGTTTCGTTTCCTGGGGCTGGCGCCAGCGGGGCCGAGCCCCCCAAGGCCGAGCTTTCTTCGAAGCGAGATCTGGTTAACTCGCCGCCGGCTGTTGTTGGGTGAGGCAGTGCAGCGAGCCAAAACCGAGCACCAAGTCCACAGCGTGAATGCCCACTACCGGCCGCTCACGGAACAGTTCGCTGAGGATGCCCAAGGCCACGCGGTCATTCGGATCGTTGAAGGTGGGCACGATCACGGCCGCGTTGGCGATGTAGAAATTCGCGTAGCTGGCGGGCAGCCGGTAGTCCTCGAAATAGAGCGGGGCGGGCATCGGCAGCGGGATTACCTCGGGTTTCGAGCCGTTCTCGAGACGCAGGTCAGGGACGCGTTCCCAGTTTTCGGCGAGCGGCCGGTAGTTCGGATCGCGCCGGTTGGTCTCGCGGATCAGCACCAATGTTCGCGGATTCACGAAACGGCAGATGTCGTCGATGTGGCCGTGGGTGTCGTCGCCGACCGGTCCGGCGGCGAGCCAAAGCACGTGTTTCACGCCCAGGAAGCGTCGAAAGGTGGCATCGTAGTCGGCTTGGCTCAGGCCGGGATTGCGCACCTGCACTGCGCGCTCGAGGTAGCATTCCTCGGTCGTCAGGAGCGTGCCTCGGCCATTGACTTCGATGCCGCCGCCTTCGATTACGAACGGCCGGCCGTGGCATTCGGCGTGAAACAGCGGCTTGCCGAGGACGCGGGCGGCGGTTTCGGGCACTTTGCGGTCCTTTTGCCAGTCGTCGTACTTGGCCCAGGCGTTGAAATGGCAGTGGACGATCGCCAGCTCGGCCTTGCGGCCTTTGCCGCGGCGGACGCAAATCGGGCCGCTGTCGCGGGTCCAGCCGCGGTTGGTCGGGTGAACGATGAATTCGACGCGGCTCAAGTCCGCGCCCGCGCGGGCCAGGTAGCTGCGCGCCTGCTTCTCGGCGGCCCGGTTGTTTACCAAAAGCCGAACCACCTCGCCGGGAGCGATCTTCCGCACCATTTCGCCGTACACCCAGCGGATGGCGTCCAGCTTGCCGGGCCAATCGGTCTCGTTGTGCGGCCAGCCGAGCCAGGTGGCGGCGTGGGGCTCCCATTCGGCGGGCATGGCGAAGCCTAGTTCGGCGGGTGTGCCAGCGGAGGTGTCGATTGGTTTCGGCATAAGCGAATCGGTGGGGAGGGTAGCGGCTACGGACGGGTTGTCGATGTCGGTTACGCCAAGCTTCCCCCCGACAGGGCCGCTCTAAAGTCTGTTCGGTCCACTCCAAATCCGAAACCCGAAGACCGAATGCCGAAAGAAATCCGAAGTCCGAAGTCCCGAATCCGCAGCGCCCCCCAGCGGAGTCGCCATCCCTCGATTAAACCACTCTCGGATCTCGGGTTTCGGACTTCGGGGCTGCAGGCATTGTTCTCCCTACAATCGGCCGAACTTAAGAACAGCCCTGGCACCCCGACCGGAGTCCCGTACGTTCCAACGCCGGGGCTGGATTTGTAATTGAGCCGCCGACCCGTTTCGGGCAAGGTCCGCATTCAAACGACCCAAGCGCTTATGTCAGAAACTCAAACTGGAAAAGGTCGCGGCTGTTTCTTCTACGGCTGCCTCAGCGTGGTCATCCTGGCCCTCGCCTGCGCGGTGGGTCTTTATTTTGGGGTCCGCTACGCCATTAACCGCGCGGTGGAGCAGTACACTTCGGCGACTCCGGTGGCGATCGAGGTGGTCCAGGCCTCGCCGGCGGAGATCGCCGCCGTGCAGGACCGGTTCAAGACGTTCACCGACGCCATCCGCGCGGGGCAGCCCGCCGAATCCTTGTCGCTCAGCGCGAAAGATCTGAACCTGCTGATCAACCATGCGCCCGACCTGCCGCAGTTCAAGGACCACGTACAGGTGACCATCGAGGGGGCGAAACTCAAGGCCAAGCTCAGTCTGCCGCTGGATAGTTTCGGCATCGCCAAGCTCAAGGGGCGTTACTTCAACGGAGCGGCGGAGGTCAATGCCTCGCTCGAAAACGGGGTTTTGTTCGTGACTTTGGACGCCTTGGAAGTGAACGGCAAACCGGTGCCGGAGCAAATCATGGCGGCGATTCGGTCTCAAAACCTCGCCAAGGACGTGTACAAGGACGCCCGCAGCGTCGAGGTCTTGAAGAAGCTCGATTCGATCCAGGTGGAGGACGGCCGTGTGCTCGTCAAGCCCCGCGAAAAGGCCCCTTGAGCGATTCTTGCGGCGGCGGGGGGTGTCCGGCCCGAGGGGGTGGAGGCGCGTTCGCGAGCCAGTTGGCGCAGGGAATCTCCTTGACCGAAACCTGTAGGCTTTCTTAAGTTCTGCCGGTGCTACGCACGCTTCATGTTCGAGCAAGTTAAGAGCCTGTTTTCCAACGATATTGGCATCGATCTGGGGACGGCGAACTCCCTCGTTTACGTCAAGGATCGGGGGATTGTGCTGCGCGAACCTTCCGTGGTGGCCATCCAGGCGGGCACCAACAACGTCTTGGCCGTCGGCGAAGAGGCCAAACGCATGTTGGGACGCACGCCCGGCAACATCATCGCCATCCGGCCCATGAAGGACGGCGTGATCGCCGACTTCGATGTCACCGGGGCGATGTTGCGGCATTTCATTCAGCGGGTCCACCACCGGAAGTTGATCGCACCGCGGGTGGTGGTGGCGGTGCCGTCCGGCATCACGGAAGTGGAGAGACGCGCGGTGAAGGACTCGGTGAGCCACGCCGGCGCGCGCGAAGTTTATCTGATCGAACAGCCCATGGCTTCGGCGATCGGGGTCGGGCTGCCCGTACATGAACCAGCCGGGAACATGATTGTGGATATCGGCGGCGGCACGTGCGAGATGGCGATCATCTCGCTGGCCGGAATCGTTTTCAGCCGCAGCCTGCGCGTGGGCGGCGACGAGTTCGACGAAACGATCGTCGCGCACATGAAGCGCGCGCATAACTTAATGATTGGCGAACGCACGGCGGAGGAGATCAAGATCCGCATTGGTTCCGCGTACCCTCCCGATCAGGAACTGACGATGGACGTCAAAGGCCGCGATTTGAGCACCGGCCTGCCCAAGACGATCACGGTCCGTTCCGAGGAGATTCGCGAAGCCCTGAAGGAACCGCTTTCCAGCATTCTTGAAGCCATTCGTATCACCCTGGAACGTTGCCCCCCCGAACTCGCGGCCGATTTGGTGGATCGCGGGATCGTTCTGGCCGGCGGCGGCGCGCTCTTGCGCGGCATCGACCGGCTCGTGGCCGAGGAGACCTATCTCCCGGTGCACATCGCGGACGAGCCGATGGACGCCGTAGCCGAGGGCACGGGACGGGTACTGAACGAACTTCAATTCCTGAAGCGAGTGGCCTCTTCCGCCAGTTAAGCCGGCGAAACCGGCTTCCGCGTTCGCCCCGGATCGATGACGGGGTAACGGATGTCTAAACGACCGCAGTGGGTCGCCTTTGGCGCGGTGGTCTTGCTGGTGCTGGTTCTCATGAACCTGCCCGACTCGGTGGTTGCCCGGACCAAACTCGCCATCAGCAGCCTCTTTCTCCCTTTGTTCGGCCTGGTGGGTTCCGCCCATCAACTGGCCGGCGACGGCGTCAAGGCGATGGTGCCGCGCGCAACGCTTCTACACGACCTCGATACGTTGCGCCAGGAGAACCAGACCCTGCACCTCGAACTTGCCCGCGCCCAGGCCCTCGAGGACGAGAACCGGCGGCTCCGCCAGATCGTGGGCTGGCAACAGGTCAGCCCGTGGCAATTCCGGCCCTGCCACATCATCGCCCGTGACACCGCCGATTGGTGGAGCACGGTGCGCGTCGATGCCGGGTCGCGCGACGGCGTGCGGCGGGGATTGCCGATCGTCACCGCCGAAGGCCTGGTCGGGCGGCTCGAAACGGTTGGCGTGACCGCTTCGGACGTGGTCCTGGTGGGCGACCCCAAGTGTCGCGTCTCGGTCATTGTGCGCGAGACCGGCGAAAGCGGCGTCCTGACCACGCTATCCGGCGGCGTCCTGGACCATCGGTTGGCGGACCTGACGCACCTCCCGCGCAACAGCCTTCTGCGGCCCGGGATGACGGTTTATACGAGCGGGATGGGCGGCGTGTTTCCAGCGGGGATTCCGGTCGGGACGATCGTCGATTCCCGCAGCGTCGGTTACGGGCTGTACTCGGAGGCCCGGGTCCGACTGGCAGCCGACACCAGCCGGTTGCGCGAAGTGCTGGTCTTGTTGCCATGAGCTACGCGCGCCACATCCTCTTGCTTTTACTGGCCTTCCTCGCGGTGTTCGCCGAGACCGCGTTCGACGCGCCGCGCGTCTGGCTGGGCAGCCACCTCAGCTTGATTCCGCCCTTGATGGTCTATGCCGCGTTGCGTCTCGATTTGCTGGCGGTGACCACACTGGCGGTGCTCGCCGGGCTGTGGCTGGATTCCTTCTCGGCGAACCCGCTGGGCGCCAGCATCCTGCCGCTGTTCGTCATCGGTTGGATTTTGCTGCAACGGCGGGACCTGCTGCTGCGCGAGCTTGACTATGCCCAACTCGTGCTGGGCGCCGCCGCCAGCGCGCTGGCGCCGGTGCTGACTTTGCTCCTGGTTTTGTCGAAAGGCCTCCATCCGGATCTGGGCTGGAAATCGCTTTGGCAACTGGTGGTGCTGGCGGTCACCGGGGGCGTGCTCACGCCGGCGATCTTCCGGCTGCTGGACCGGCTGGAGGCCCTGTTCACCCATCCGCCCGAGGTGGTCAACCCGTACCGTCCAAACCGCGAAATGAAACGCGGACGCTACTGAATCATGCTGGTCCTCGATCAACTCCGCCGCGGCAATCAGCGTTTGCGCTGGTTGGCGATCACGGTGTTTCTGGGCCTGGGCATCCTCCTGGCGGGGCTGTGGTATGTGCAAGTGGTGGCCGCGCAGCGTTACCAGGTGAAGATTCGCAACCAAACCTTTCGCACCGTGCGGGTGCCGGGGGTGCGGGGCAAGATTCTGGACCGCAACGGGGCCGTGCTCGCCGAGAACCGCCCGGGCTACATTCTCAATCTTTACACCGAGGAACTCCGCCCGCTTTTCCTGGCCGAGTACAATCGCCAGAAAGCCGCATTCCTGGCCGCGAAGATGGCCACCAACCCGGCCCCGTCCCTGAACTGGTTCGAGCGGCTCAAAGCCGCGTTCCACCCCACCAGCCGGGCCGGCCATCTTTCGCGGGCGGACGTCTTGACGCTGAATGAGCGGGTCCGTTACGCCGTGGTCAGCAACACCTTCGCCCAGGTGGGCGCGCTCCTCGGAACCCCGGTCGCGATTTCCGAGAAGGATTACGAGCGACACCATAACCAGTGGCCGTACCGGCCGCTGCCCATCCTCGAAAACCTCACCCCGCAGCAGGTCGCGCGGTTTCTCGAACAGGCCCCGGTGTTGCCCGGCGTGGACCTCGAAGTGCAACCCGTGCGCTATTACCCGCACGGCCCCGGCGTGGCCCACGTGCTCGGCTACCTGGTGCGGGACGACCTGGCGCGCGACGGGGACGAGGAAGGCTTCGACTACAGCCTGCCCAGCTATCAGGGCGCCATCGGCATCGAATCGGGTTACAACGAAGCCCTCAGTGGCCGGCCGGGCATCCAGTCCATCGTCGTCAACAGCCTTTGCTATCGTGAAAGCGAGACCACTTGGGCGCCCGCCGAGGCCGGGCAAAACGTATTCTTGACGCTCGATCTGCAGCTACAGCTCGCCGCGTGGCGGGCGCTCCAGTCTTCGGGCGCGAACACGCGCGGCGCGGTGGTGGTGCTCGACGTCACCGATGGCGATCTCCTGGCGCTGGCGTCCTCGCCGGCGTACGACCCGAACGCCTTCATCCAGGGCATGAGCCAGGACGAGTACAACCGCTTCATGAACGATCCGCAGTTGCGGCAGACCTTCAACCGCGCCACGCAGGGCGCCTACCCGCCCGGCTCGATATTCAAAATCGTCACGGCGCTGGCCTGCCTTGAAAACGGCCTCGACCCGGCGGCGACCTACCAGGTCGAACCCAACCCCAGCGACCCGGCACACGGCGCGTTTTTCCTCGGCCGGCGAAAAATCAAGGACCTCGCCCGCCCCGGCGAATACGACTTCCGCCGCGCGTTTTTCCGCTCGAGCAATTCCTATTTCGTTTTCGAGGGCCTCCAAACCGGCCGCGACCGCCTGCTCGAGATGGGCAAGCGCTTCTTCCTGGGCGAGCGCATCGGCCTCCCGCTTCGGCAGGAGGTGCGGGGCGATTTTCCGTACCCGCGCGAGGCGCGCTGGGCCTGGACGCAGGGCAAACTGGCCGACGCCTGCATTGGGCAGGGCATCACGGTGACCCCGCTGCAGATGGCCGTCATGACCGCGGCGGTGGCCAACGGCGGCAAAGTCTTCTGGCCCCGCCTGGTGTTGCGCATGGAGCCGCCCGAGCCGGAACCCGGCGTGACCGCCACCGAGTTTGGCACGCGGGTGCGCGGTGACCTGGGCGTGAACCCGCAGAACCTCCAGTTGATTCGCGAAGCGATGCTGGCCGACACCGAAGATCCGGAAGGCACGGGCTTCACGGCTTTCCACGAACGCGACCGCAAGACGCCGGTGCTGAAACACCTGCGCGTCGGTGGCAAGACCGGCACGGCCCAGATCGAAGAGCACGGACGGGTGGTGGACCACATCGCCTGGTTCGCCTCGTTCGCGCCGTACGAAGCGCCGCGTTTTGTGGTGATCGCGATGATCGAAGGCGGCAGTTCCGGCGGCGGCACGTGTGCCCCCATCGTCCGCCAGGTTTACCAGGCCCTCGAACGGCGGTTCTGGGCCGACTCCATCCCGGCGGGCCGGTCGGTGGCGCGATCCAGTGACTCCGCGAATCGGCGTGACCTCCTGACCTCTCGATGAGCCGCACCGCCACCTTGAGTCACGAACGCCGCATCGAATGGCCGCTGCTGCTGGCGCTGTTGGGGCTGATGGTCCTGGGCGGCTTGTTCGTGGCCAGCGCCACGCTGGGGAACGAAAACACGGCCCATCTGCCGTTGCTCCGGCGCGGCTACATCCGCCAGATCATCTGGTACCTGCTGGGCTTCGGGCTGGCGGTGCTGGTCTGCGTGCGCGATTACCGGTGGTTGTCCCGGTGGTCGATGATCGTTTACTGGGTGGCGATTCTGTTCCTGATCGCGGTGCTGGTACCCGGCATTGGGAGTACCCAGGGTTGGGGAGCGCGACGCTGGATCGCATTGGGGCCATTCCAATTTCAACCTTCCGAATTTGCCAAAATCGCCTTCATCTTCGCGCTCGCCAGTTACCTCAGCCGCCCGGAACCGGAGGTGGCGCAAGTCGGCCTGTTCTTCAAGAGCCTGGGCCTCTGCGTGCTGCCTTTTGTGCTGATCCTGCGCGAGCCGGACCTCGGTTCGGCCTTGGTGCTTATGCCCGTGGGACTGCTGATGATGTTCGCGGCCGGCGTGCCCACGCGCTACCTGCTGCGGTTGGTGGGGGGCGGGGTGCTCGTGGTGTCGGTGCTCGTGGTGGATCTGCTCTGGGCGCCGCTGGAATGGCGGATCATCAAACTCGAGCCGTACCAGATGCGGCGGCTCATGGTCTATTTCGGTAAAAGTTTCGTCCCGGCCAATGCCACCGAGGCGGAACGGGCGAAGGCCTGGCGGGAGTACCGCGATGCCTCGCACAACGTGGAGCAAGCGCTGATCTCCGTCGGCTCCGGCGGCCTGACGGGCAAGGGTTGGCGCCAGGGCACGCAGAACGCCCTCGGGTACCTCCCCCGCGCGGTCGCGCACAACGACTTCATCTTCTCCGTGATCGCGGAGGAGAGCGGTTTTGTGGGCAGCGTGACGGTCCTCGCGCTCTACGCCGTGGTCCTGTTCAGCGGGATCAGAATCGCCGGCCAGGCGCGCGATCGCCTGGGAATGTTGCTCGCCGTGGGCGTGGTGTCGCTGTTCTTCTGCCACGTCTTCATCAACATCGGCATGAACATCCGTTTGATGCCTGTGACGGGCATACCGTTGCCGCTGCTCAGTTACGGCGGCACCTCGGTGCTCTGCTCGTTGATCGCCGCAGGCCTGCTGCAAAACATCCACCTCAACCGCCAATACCACTAGTTTTATGAGTGACCGCAGTTTCTCCCGTCGCCGGCGCGGACAGCGCTTCCGCCCCGGCCGCGGACAAACCTTCAAACCGGAAAAGGCCGCGCTGGAAGCACGGGCCGAAGCGATCGGCGACAAGCTCGCCGAGGAAACCGTCTTCGACTTTCGCCGGCACGAGCGCGAGGTTCACCGCGCCCAGAACAAGGCCGAAGGCCTGCCCGAGGAAACTCCCGACACCCCCGCGACCGACACAACCACCGGGCCCGTGAACAAGGGTTACCGTCAACCGCACCTCGACGTGCCGGCCGAAGTCCGCGAGGAAGAACCGCCCACGCAGCCCACCGCCGAGATGCCGAAAAGTCTCATGGGCACGCTCAAGGCCGCGGCGCAAAAGGTCATCCGGCGCGTGCAACGCATCGTCCGCCCCAAGGAGACCAGCCACAAAGAAATCGTCATCAACGCCGAGTCGCTCGAAACCCGCGTCGCTGTCCTCGAAGAAGGCCGCCTCGAGGAGTTCACCATCGAGCGCACCGAGGAGGAGCGCCTGGTGGGCAGCATCTTCAAAGGCCGGGTTCGCAACCTCGAAGACGGCCTCAAAGCCGCTTTCGTGGACATCGGTTTCGAGAAGAACGCCTTCCTCCATTACTGGGACATCGTGCCGGCGACTTTCGACAGCAATGTCGAATTGGTCGAGCGTGAAGACCGGCGGCGGCGCGAGAAGCCGAAGATCACCCAACGCGACATCCCACGGCTCTACCCGCCCGGCACCGACATCGTCATTCAAGTCAGCAAAGGCCCCATCGGCACCAAAGGCCCGCGGGTCACCACGAACCTGGCCATCCCCGGCCGGTTCCTGGTCCTCCTGCCGAACTCCGACCAGTGCGGGGTGTCGCGCAAGATCGACAACCACGAAGAGCGCCAGCGCCTCAAAAAAATCGTCCGCGGCCTCACCCTGCCCGAGGGCATGGGCGTCATCATTCGCACCGCCGGTGAAGGCCAGCAGGCGCGGTATTTCGTCCGCGACCTCGCCCTGCTGCTCGAGGAGTGGAAGGGCGTGCAGGACAAGATCACCAACCAGCCCGCCCCGTGCTGCGTGTTTCGTGAACCGGATTTGATCGAACGCACCGTGCGCGATTTCCTCACCGACGACGTCGAGCGAATCGTCCTGGACAGCCACGCCGCCTACGAACGAATCGGGGCCATGATCGGCAAAATCTCCCGTCGCTCGGCTGGCCGGGTGAAGTTCTACAACGAATCCCAGCCGATTTTCGACCGCTTCGGCATCAGCCGGCAGATCCAGACCGCGTTCTCCCGCCAGGTGCACCTGAAGGGCGGCGGCTACATCGTCGTGGACGAGACCGAAGCCTTGGTCGCCATCGACGTGAACACCGGCCGCCACAAGAGCGCGAAAGACCCCGAGTCCACCATCTCGAAGGTCAACCTCGAGGCCGCCGAGGAAATCTGCCGCCAGCTCCGCCTCCGCAACATGGGGGGCTTGATCGTGCTCGACTTTATCGACATGAAATCCGGCAAGGACCGCCAGGCCGTGTACAACAAGATGCGCGATCTGCTCAAACGCGACCGCGCGCGCACGCATGTCCTGCCGATCTCCCAACTGGGCCTCATGGAAATGACGCGCCAGCGCCACACCGAGAGCGTGCACGAGGCGGTCTATGACGACTGCCCGTATTGCAAAGGCCACGGCGTGGTGAAGAGCGCGCTCAGCATGAGCGTGGAAATCCAGCGCAAGCTGGCGGAAATCCTCCGGCGCCGGCAGCGCGACGAATCGGACTTCCAGCTCCATGTCCTCGTGCACCCTGGCGTGCTGGAACGCCTGCGGAACGAAGACGAAGAGCTCATCATCGAGCTCGAGAAAAAGTACTTCGGCAAACTGAGCTTCCGCGGCGAGCCGACGTTCCACGCCGAACAGTTCAAGATCATCAACGCCGCCAACAACGAAGAGCTGGCCAGCGTCGGCGGGTGAGCGGGCGGAACGACAGGATTCCTTTTCTGCGCTTGGGGGCGGGGGCATGACCCCGCCCCTTTTGCTGGCTGGAACTGGCTGCGCGGCGCGCGGGTCGTGGCCAGCCGCCGCAGCGAGCGCATTCGACTTGGCTGTCCGACCAGGATTCGAACCTGGACTAAGGGCTCCAAAGACCCCTGTGCTGCCATTACACCATCGGACAGTCCCGCAACGCCCGCACCCTAGCCCCCCGGTCCCCCGCCGCAAAGTCCAAAACTGGTCCCGGCGCCGCCCCGCTCAGCCCCGATCGGGAAACACCACGTCAGCGGCTTTGATGACCGTCACCGCCCCCGCAGGCAGCAAGTTTGCCCAGGCCCAGTTGTGATGTTCGCGGATGTGTTCCGCGCCCAGAACCGGGCAATCCGAAGTTGTATGCGCATCGGCGATGACGATTACCCGGAAGTCCTTGCTCACGGCGACCCGCAGGGTCGAATCGAGGCAGAACTCGGTGGCGTAGCCCATCAGCACAACCGTGGCGATCCCGCGCGCGCGCAACTCCGGTTCCAGAGGGGTGCCTTGGAAAGCGTCGCACGTCTGCTTGCGCAGCGTCAGGTCGCCCGGCTGGACACAGAGGTCCGGGTGGAACTTCCAGCCCTCCGTGAACGGCGCGCAACAAGCTTCCGCCGGATCGCCGTCGTGCTGGATGAAAATGACCGGCACGCCCGCCGCGCGCGCCTTGGCGGTCGTCTCGTTGATGCGCGCGATGGTCCCCGCCGCATCGAAGGGCGCCGGCGAGGTGCGAAAAAGCCCGGTCTGCACATCGATGATCAGGACCGCGGTGCGGCGCGGAATTGTCGGCGCAAGCGCGCTCATACATTGTCCGTTGGGGGATTTAAGACCGAGGGAGCCGGTGTCACAACCTCGTTGGTGAAAACGCTCAACCGGCAGGATCGGGCGCGCTGTCGCCACCGCGGTAGGCGCCAAGCGTGTGTCGCCGGGATGAATTTCATCCGGGCCCGGTGTGGGTGAATCAACGAACAAAGCCAGCTTGGAAGGGATAGCGCCGGACCCATCGCGGCAGCACTGCGCGTTCGCTTTTGCGTCCACGCGCTAGGGCGTCGCGGGGCGGGGCGATGAGCCTGCACGGAATTGCCGGGGCACCTCGATCAAGGCCGCGAGATTCTCGCCCGGTGTTCCCGGCGAAACGCCGCCACCCGCCGAGAGCAGCAGCCCTTTGGCGCCGCCCTGCGCTCGCAGGTATTCGAAAGCGTGCTGCCGGACCGATTCCGGCGTGCCTTGGGCCAGCACTTCGAGCGGCGGGACGTTGCCCATCAGGCACAGGTCCGGCCCCACCAGCGCGCGCACCTTCGCAATCGGCTCGAGGTGCGTGAAGTTGAAGATGTGAATGCCCAGCTCGCGCAAAAACGGATAGGAAACCGGGTTGTCCGTGTCGTTGTGGAAAACCTTCACCGCGCCCGGAAAGGCGTCGAAGATTTCCCGCAGGCAAGGGTGGGCGAACTCCCGGTAGTCCCTGGCCGACATCATGCCCGCGATGTCGTCGAGCACCAGAATGCCGGCCACCTCGCTCAACGCGTCGGCCTGCGCGGCGAGCCAGTCGCGCACCAGGGTGGTGGTGATCCGCAGCAGCCGGTGGGTTTCGGCGGGATTCAGTTTGAGCGCGAGCAGGAATTGGGTCACGCCCATCAAGTGCGTGGCGACAGTGAGCGGCCCGCGCGCGGCGACCATTTTGATGACCTGCCCGGCGTCCTTCACGCGCGGCTCGAGCCGGCGGTACTGGTTGAGGATCACGGGCAGCCAGCCGTCCGTGAGCGGATTCGGCGGGCGGAGGCGTTCCAATTCCTCGATGCCGGTGACCATTGGGTGGGCCACCGGTGTCCGGTCGGGAAACAGGCTGACTTTGCAGCCGAAGGCGCTCGGTTCGGCGGTCATGCCGATTTCGGCCCAGAAACCGGGCAGGAAGATCGCATCGGGGAACGCGCGCTCAATGCGGAGATTCGCCTCCAGCCAAACCTCCGGTACGGTCAAGTAATCGAGTGTCGAGAGGCCGAGGTGGCCGGGAATCCACGGGCTGTCGATGATCAACGCCACCGGCACCGGGCCCGGATCCTCGCCGCGGGCACAGCGCTCGATGAGCTTCCATTTTTCCGGGGTCATGCGCGTGTTGTTGGCCGGTTGTTGTAGGCAGCGGCGAGCATGGAAGCAACTGCCTTCTCCGCGCGCGGAATAAACCTCCCGTTCGGAGCGCGGAAGTCCATTCCGCGCCCCCCCCCCCCCACTTCACGTGTCCCAGCCAAAGGCCTCGAAGGTGCGGAGCGGATTTCGCCTGACTCGCGGTCGCAAAGCACAATGTCCGTTGAACAAGCGCCTGTCGGCCGCCGATTGCCAGGCTCTTCAACCGCGCGCGCATGGACAGTTCAAAGGCGGTAGTGTCCTGATTACGCGGCGGCAGGGCTGCCGCACCGCCCTGCGCTGCCGCGCGGCGCAGCCACCCCTTTGAAATCAGGACGCTACCCCAAAGTCCGCCTGCTTGACACGCAAGCTGGTGCGCCGCCAGTCTAATTCGCGAAGCAACGCACCGATTCATCATGAAGTTGACCTCTGTTCTTCCGCCCGCTCGCAGCGAGTCACGCTTGACGACCGTCGCTGGCGCCACCCTTACCCTGATCGCCGCCCTGGCCATGACGCCTGCAAGTTTCGCCGAACCGACCACCCTCGCTTCCGCGGTGGCCAAGCCGGCCACCGCGCCGGTGAACCAGTTTTACGTCGGCAATCGCGCGCCGCTGCTGCCCAGCCAGTTTATCAAGCTCCCGGTCGGCAGCGTGCGACCCGAAGGCTGGACGAAGCGCATTCTTCGGCTGCAAGGCGACGGCTTTCATGGTCACTTGACCGAGATCAGCCAGTTTTTGAAGAAGGAAAACAACGCGTGGC
Source organism: bacterium (assembly GCA_021823625.1). Classification (GTDB taxonomy): domain Bacteria; phylum Verrucomicrobiota; class Verrucomicrobiia; order Limisphaerales; family J093; genus DSVZ01. Next base: position 46,533 of record JAKANS010000013.1, read on the forward strand.
TCAGCCCCACCGGCAAAGGCGAGCGCGGTTGGGAGGAGGTGCCGTACTGGCTGAAAGGCTTCCAGGATTGCGGCTACTTGCTGGGCGACGAGCGCATGATCAAGGAGGCGCGCATCTGGATCGAAGGCGCGATTAACAGCCAGCAGCCGGACGGCTGGTTCGGGCCGGGCGAAGGCCGCATCGGCGCGGCGACCGACCTCAAGGGCCGCGCCGACCTCTGGCCGAACATGATCATGCTGTTCTGCCTCCAATCCTTTTACGAGCACACCGGCGACCAGCGGGTGATCGATTTGATGACCCGGTACTTCAAGTACCTCACCGCGGTACCGGAGAAGGATTTCCTGGTCGGGTACTGGCCGAAAATGCGCGCCGGCGATCAGCTTTACAGCATTTACTGGCTCTACAACCGCACCGGCGGCGACTGGTTGCTGGATCTCGCCCGGAAGACCCACCGCCAGGCGGCGCGCTGGGATACCGGCTTGATCGACTGGCACAACGTCAACCTCGCCCAAGGCTTCCGCGAGCCGGCGGAGTTTTTCCTGCTTTCGCACGCACCGAAAGATCTGGCCGAGACCGAGCACGACTGGAGCGAATTGCGTCAGCTTTATGGCCAGGTGCCCGGTGGCATGTACGGCGCCGATGAAAACGCGCGCAAAGGCTACACCGGTCCGCGTCAGGCCATCGAAACGTGCGGCATTGCGGAGGAAATGCTGTCGGACGAAATCCTGCTGGGCCTCACCGGCGACACGCGTTGGGCCGACCAGTGCGAAAACGTGGCATTCAACAGCATGCCGGCGTCGATGACGGCGGATCTCAAGGCGCTGCGTTACCTGACCGCACCCAACCAGCCGCAGAGCGACCACGTCAGCAAATCACCGGGCATCCAGAACGGCGGTCCGATGTATTGCATGAACCCGTACGATCACCGCTGTTGCCAGCACAACGCCGGTCACGCCTGGCCGTACTTCGTCGAACACCTCTGGATGGCCACCGCCGGCAACGGCATCGCCGCGGTGCTTTACGCGCCCTGCCAGGTCACGGCCAAAGTCGGCGATGGCACCGACGTGATCCTGACCGAGACCACGCAGTATCCTTTCGACGAAAAGATCGCGATCAAACTGGCCGCCTCACGGCCGGTGGCGTTCCCGCTTTACCTGCGCGTGCCGGCCTGGTGCGAGAAGCCGGCCGTGCGCGTGAACGGCAAGGCGGTTGAAGTCGCCGCCCAGGCGGGAGGCTTCGTCGTGCTGGCACGCACCTGGGCCAACGGCGACGCCATCGAACTCACACTGCCGATGGAGGTCCGCCTTCGCACCTGGACCAAGAATCACGGCACCGTCTCGGTGGACCGCGGCCCGCTGACCTACTCGCTGCGGATCGTCGAGAAGTACGTGCGCCACGGCGGCACCGACCAGTGGCCCGCCTGGGACATCTTCCCCGATTCGCCGTGGAACTACGGTCTGGAGCTGCCGGCGAAAAATCCGGAGCGCGCATTCAAGGTGGTCCGCAAATCGTGGCCCGCGGACGACCAGCCGTTCAAGTGGGACGCGGCGCCCGTTCAGCTCCGGGCCAAGGCGCGACGCATCCCGGCCTGGGATTTGGACGAGAAAGGATTGGTGCGCGAAGTCCAGGACAGCCCGGTGAAATCGAGCGAGCCGGTCGAGGAGGTGACGTTGATCCCGATGGGCGCGGCGCGGTTGCGGATTTCCTCGTTCCCAGTTAGTGGCACTGGCCCGGACGCGAAGGAGTGGCAGGCGGAAGCCAAGGTGAATGTGACCGCCTCGCACTGCAACGAAAACGACAGCCTGCTCGCCGTGTGCGACAATCTGGTGCCCCAAAACTCGAACGACCAAAGCATCCCGCGCTTTACGTGGTGGGATCACCGGGGCACCGCCGAATGGATCGAGCGGCGGTTCAACCAGGCGCAGCGCTTCACAAAGGTCGAAGTCTATTGGTTCGACGACACCGGCGGGGGCAGTTGCCGCGTGCCGGCGAGCTGGCGGTTGTTGTATCAGAAGGCCGGCCAGTGGCTGCCGGTGGCGGACCCGCAAGGCGGCGAGGCGGACAGGAACAAGTTCAATGTCCTGACCTTCGCCCCCGTGACCACCGATGCGCTGCGAATCGAAGTGAAGCTGCAACCCGATTTCTCGGGCGGCATCCTCGAGTGGCGCGCCTTGTAGCGCGCAGTGCGGAAAGGCGTCCAGGCCTCGTTGGAGCGCCGGCTTCCAACCGATGGGAGCGCAGGTTTCCAACCTGCGTTCTGGGTGCCGTGTCCAACCGGCTTCGCCGCCACAGCCTTGGTGCGCGGCGCACACGGTTGCGACGACCGATTATCGCGTTGCGCAGTGCCCGCGGCGCGAGCACTCTGCGTTAGAACACAAGACTCAATAGCATGAAGACCAGCGTTTTCTCGTCCTTCTCCTTCGGCGCTGTCCTGGCCGTCCTGGTTTTGACCGGTTGCGGCAAGGGCCCGACTGCTCCACCCGCGTCCAGTTCGCCTCAAAGTGGCGGCTCGGCGCCCGCCGAGAAGGTCGTCACCATCGGCATGAGCCAGTGCAATCTCGGCGAGCCCTGGCGCGTGCAGATGAACCAGGACATCGCGACGGCCGCGCAGAAGCACCCGAACCTGAAGGTCGTTTACAAGGACGCCCAGAACGACACGCTCAAGCAGCGCGCCCACGTCGAGGAATTCGTCAGCGCGAAGGTGGATCTCATCATCATTTCGCCGAAGGAAGCGGCGCCGCTCACCGAGCCGGTCGCCAAAGCGATGGATGCCGGCATCCCGGTGATCGTGCTGGACCGGCGCCTGATCGGCGACAAGTACACGTGCTTCATCGGCGCCGATAACAAGAAAATCGGCAAGGCCGCCGGCGAGTGGATCAAGCAAACCCTCGGCGGCAAGGGCAAGGTGGTGGAATTGGAGGGCCTCATGACTTCCACACCCGGACAGGACCGCCACAGCGGTTTCCGCGAAGGCATCGTCGGCTCGCAGATCGAAGTCGTCTTCGAGGCCGACATGAAGTGGCTCGAGCCGGACGCGCGCCAAGAGATGGAATCAGCTCTCGCCCGTTTCCCGCACATCGATTTGGTCTATGCCCACAACGACCCCGGCGCGCACGGCGCCTACCTCGCGACCAAGGCCGCGGGCCGGGAGAAGGAAATGAAATTCGTGGGTATCGACGCGTTGCCGCAGGAAGGCGTGGCCTACGTGAGCCAGGGCATTCTGAGCGCCACATTCCAATACCCGACCGGCGGCGTCGAGGCGATCGACACCGCGCTGAAGATTCTGGCCGGCGACAAGGTGCCCAAGGAAATCACGCTCGGCTCCCGGCTGTTCACGAAAGACAACGTGGCCAACGGCGGCGAGCCGCTGCCGTGAAACCGCGGGTAGGCTTCGTCGTCGAGGTTGAACGTGGGCTTCATTGGAGCTTTATTCCAATCGTATGAAGGTCGAGACGATCCGTGAGATCCTGTTCGGGACACCGTGGAAGCACTGTCGGATGTGGCTTTCCAGCGGCGAATCGCTCGACATCACGCACCCGGAATGGGTGTTCTTGTCGCCGACCCGAAGCTTTGTGATCGCCGTGTTGCCGAATGACAGTTTTCGCGTGATCGAACCCGATCACGTCGTCAGCCTGGACGTCGAGCGCCAGTCCTCGCGCGCCACAAAAAACGCTACTCCGCATAGAACCGACGGTTGGTGGCTGGCCGCCAAGACGATTGGTGTGGCGCCGGGGCGCGTTTCAACGCGGCAAAACGAGCAGGTCTTCAGGCCGCACATGGACCGACAGGGTTGCGCCCGTCTGACGAATCTCCACTGGGTTTTGCTCGAACGCCTTCAGTTTCACGCCGCCGTCCAGTTCCAATAGGTACTGCTCGATCTCGCCCAGGTAGGTCACGCTCGCGATTCGGGTGGCTAGAGCATTTCAACAAAAGCTGTAGCCACAATGGGCAAACCAATTCATCGCGTCCCGGGCAGTGACCGCTTGCCGAGTTCGGCCAAGGGCGAGGAGGAGTTGGGCTTGGGTTCGGGCCCCGG
>JAKANS010000014.1 GCA_021823625.1 bacterium
GACCGGCGCTTCGGCGACCCGGCTGCTTGTAGTTACGCGCCGCCCTTCGAACCCGTCGTGGTGCGAGCCGCCCAGTTGGACCCTCGCTCCGAAGCAGGGCTTGCGTTCCCGCCACTGCCGGTGCGTTTGCCGCCGCCGCCGCACTGTCCACTAGCCGCTCGTCAGCGCCCACCGCCGCACCGTCTCGTGGTCCACCCCCAGCCCCTCCTGGGCCAACTGCTCGGCCATCAGCGTCGGGCCAAAGTCCCGTAGCGCGCCTCGGCGTAATGCGCCAGCACTTGATCCCGCCCGCAGTGCGGCCGGCTTGCGCCGCGCGCTGGGCCGACCCCGCAGCCGAGGCACCAGGCCCGCGTCGCCCTGAGCCCGATAGCGCCGCCAGACCCGCCGGGTCTGGCGGTAACTCAAGCCCGGCAGTTCGGCCGCTGACACGCGCGTCAGTTCCTGGCGTTGGATCCCGACCATGATCGGCAACCGATCCCGTCCCTTCCGGCGCATCGTCAAGGTCTCCATGTGGGGGTGGGGGGCTACCGCAACCCCGCCCCGAAGGGGACATTTCTATCGAGTTGCCAAGAGGACATTTTCATCGAGTCGCGACACCAGCGAGCGGGTCGCTTGACCGTCCTCGGCTCGTCGCCCTATCCTCCCCGCGCAATGAAGCACCGCTGGTTAAGCTGGCTGGCCGCACTGGGCACGGGCGTGGCGCTTGCCGCGCAGCCCCAGATGCTGAACGGCCTCATGGTCATCGTGGACCAGGATGTCATCACCTACAAAGACGTGATGAGCCTCGTCGGGCCCACCATGGAGGTGCTTTACAAAACCTACGCGGATCAGCCCGAGGTGCTGCGCCAGAAGATCGAGCAGGCGAAACAGGACGGCATCGAACAACTGGTCGAGCGCAAGCTGATCTTACACGAGTTTGACCACGCCGGGTTCAAGCTCCCCGAATCGCTCGTGGACGACCGCGTCAAGAAAACCATCCAGGAGAAATTTGGTGGCGACCGCGCGGCCCTGACGAAGACACTCCAAAGCAAGGGCACCACTTACGAGGCGTACCGCCGGGACATCCGCGAAGACTTTATCATCGGCGCCATGCGGCTGAAAAACCTGGGGTACATTGGCTCGGAAATCGTCATCTCCCCGCACAAGATCGAGAAGTACTACGCGGAGCATCTGGACGAGTTCAAAATCAAGGACCAGGTCAAACTGCGCGCCATCATGATCAACGGCAAACCGAAACGGTCCGATGAATCGGCGCGCGAACTGGCCCAGGAGATCGAAACGAAACTCGACGAAGGCGCCTCCTTCTCACTGATGGCGAGCGTCTATTCCGAGGACACCTACCGCAGCCGCGGCGGCGATCGCGGCTCGGTCGAGCGCACCGACCTGCGGCCGGAGTTGGCGCAGGCGGCGTTCGGCCTCAAGCCCGGCCAGCGCAGCGGCATCATCGCGGTCGGCGACACGTTCTGGATCCTGCTGGTCGAAGACGTGAAGTCGAATTACATCAAAACCCTCCCGGAAGTTCGGAGCGCGATCGAGGGCACTCTGCAAGCCCAGGAGCAATCCCGCCTGCAAAAGGAATGGATTGACCAGTTGAAGAAGAAGTCGTTCATCAACTACTTCTAGTCCGGCCAGCCGGAAGCGGCTCCGCCCCACGCGTTCATGCGTCCTTGGATCGCCATTTCGCTCGGTGATGTCACCGGCATCGGGCCGGAAATCACGCTCAAGGCGCTGCAAATCCTCCGCGGCTCCGGCGAAAACGAACCGCCCGCGCGCTATTTGATCCTCGGCGACGCCGGCTGGCTGGAGCGCGCGAACCGATCTCTGCGCCTGCCGATCCAGCCGTTCACAGCCCTCGACGCCACCGGCGACCTCTTTCTGCTGGACCCGCGTTCCGCGCCGCTGCCCCGCGAAATGGCTCCCGGCGCCGCGCCGGCGGCTCAGGCCGCGCTCGATTGGCTTCGCGCTGGCGCCGAGCGTTGCCTGCGCGGCGAATTGCAGGCGCTGGTCACCGCGCCGGTGGGCAAGGCGGCCATCATCCGCAGCGGCACGCCGTTCGTTGGCCAGACCGAATTCCTGTCGCGCCTCGCCGGTGTCGATCGCACCGTGATGATGTTGCTCGGCAAAGACGACCGCGGTCGCTGGCTGCGCGTGGCGCTCGCGACCACTCACGTGCCGATCCGCCGCCTCGCCGATGCCGTCACGCGCGAGAAGGTGGAACTGGCGATCGCCCGCGCCGTTGAAGCCTGCCGCGACCTCGCCCTGCCGCGCGCTCGGATTGGCGTCTGCGGCCTGAACCCGCACGCTGGCGAAGGTGGTGAACTGGGCCGCGAAGACATCGAAGTGGTGGCGCTGGCCGTCGAGGCTGCGCGCGAGCGGGGCCTGGACGCGCATGGACCGTTCGCCGCGGACACGCTCTTTCACCATGCCTGGCGCGGCGACTACGACGTGGTGGTCGCGATGTACCACGACCAGGGCCTGGCGCCGCTCAAGCTGATCGCCTTCGATACCGGCGTGAATTGGACGCTCGGTCTGCCGTTCATCCGCACCTCGCCCGACCACGGCACCGCCTACGACATCGCCGGCAAAGGCGTCGCCCGCCCGGACAGCATGGTGGCGGCGATCCGCCTCGCGACGCGATTGGCCTCGCGGCGGCCAACGCCGGCGGATCAAGGCTGATTCAAGCCGGCGCCGCGACCGGCGTGTTCGTTTGGCGGGCGAGGGTTGCCAGACAGGTCGCGGCAATGATTGACACTCCGCCGGCCAGCATCCGCGGCGCGATTGCCTCGCCGAGCAACGCCCAGGCCAGCGCGATGCCATAGACCGGCTCCAGCGCCGCGGTCACGCCTGCCAAGCGCACGGGCAACCGCGTCAACGACGCCGTGAAGCCCCAGTGTGCGAGGCCGGTGAACACCACGCCCAGCACGACCAGCCAAACCCAATCCACCGGCGTCACGGCGCGCAGTTGCGGACCCGCGAAAGGGAGCAGCAACAGCCCGGCCAGGGCGGTCTGGACGGCCACGATGCGAAGCGGCGGCAGGGCGCGGGTGAGTCGCCGGTTCAGCAGCGACAGCAAGGCGAAGGTGAGGCCGGACAGAATTCCCCAGATGGCTGCGCGACCGGCGGTGTTTCCGAAGTTCCAGTCCGGCACCACCAACGCCAGCCCCACCGCCACACCCAGACACGCGACGCCGTCAGTCAGGCGCAGTCGCTCGCGAAAGAACAGCGGTTCAAGCAGCGTCCCGAACAGCGGATAGCTGGCGAAGGTCAACAGACCCAGCGCCACGGTGCCGAGCTGGATCGCCGCGAAAAAGCTCCACCAATGAACGGCCAGCAAAGCGCCGCCCAGCGCCAGCGCAACCGCGCTCCCGACACCGCGCGTGTTTTGAGTGTGGACGCGCAACTGGCGTCGCGCGGCTAGCAGCCCGCCGAGCGCGACCGCAGCCACGAGCGAGCGCACGCACGTGATGACGATCGCCGGGCAGGCCACCACCTTGCCCAGCAACCCGGCACACCCGAACAACGCGACGGCGCCATGCAAGGCCAGCAAGGCCTGGCGATGCGATTTCACGGTGCGCTTTTCGTGGCCGGCGGCGACGGGCCGTTCACACCCCACATCTTCTCGATCATGGCGCAGCCTTCCGGGTCGTAGGCGCGCAAGGCGGCGCGGTCGAACGGCTCGTATTCACCGCGCAGAAAGTAGGCGCCGCTCAGTTCGGCGAAGTACTCGAGCTGGTTCTCCGCCGCGTAGGCCTTCGCGATCGGATCGCCGTTCACGTCCATCACGCGGCGGTAAAGGCCCTCGCTCATGGCGTGGTCATAGGCCGCCTGGAGGTCCACCTGCTTTTCCGGCCACTGTTCGAGTTGCCAGGCGTGCGCGAATTCGTGAAGCAACACGCGCACCGCCCATTGGTCGGAGAGCTGGACGTAGTTTCGCGCCGAATAAATGACCAGGCTGCTGCCCCAATGCGGGTCGGTCAGCGGAAAAAACTCAGGCGCCTCGCGTTGGAAGTATTCCGCGCCGTTGTCGCGCCCGCCCGCTTTCGCCTCCTCGCCGAACAGGAGGAAAATCGGCAGCCGACGCAGCAGGGTGTGACTGCCGGCCGGCAGGCGGCGGAGCACCTCGGCCAGCTTGGCATCGACCCGCGCCAGCGCCTCGCGGGCAAGGGCGGGTTGGGCTTCGGCAAGTTCGCGTTCGAGGTGCACCGTCCAGCCTTGCGCGTTCGTGACCACGTACGCGCGCGCGGGTTCGCGGTAGTTCACCTCCTTGGCTGGCGCGAAGGCGCGGACCGGCTCGCGCGGACGCGCCTCGTCGGCGGCAAGCCGCGTGAGGCTGAGTACGAAAAGCAACGCCGCCAGCCGTAGCGGAATCCGTGAAAGCTCGCAGCGGCCTTGGCCGGTTCGGAGTTGCGGTGGCCAATTGCGCATCGAATCGTGAAAGGTCACGCGACGGTGGCGGTGCCACTTCGACCCGCCGGCTTACTTGTTGAACCGGAAATTGACCACGTCGTAGTCCTGCATGACGTAGGTCTTGAGTTCGAGCCGCTGCTTGCCGGCGCGCTTCGCTTCGGTTTCGCCGCCCGCCTCGACGAAGTCGGCGAAGCTGATGACTTCGGCGCGGATGAAGCCCTTCTGGATGTCGGTGTGGATCGTGCCCGCCGCTTCGAGCGCGGTGAGTCCCGCACGAATCGGCCAGGCGCGGTTTTCCTTGCCGCCGACGGTGAGGAAACTGATGTGGCCACCTTCGCGAAAGGCCCGGAGGATCAGCGCGTCCGGCGTTTGCAGTTCGGCCTCCTCGGCCACGACGACCGGCTTGTGGGTGTGGAAATTGTGCGCCGCAATTGTCTCGAGTTCCTCCGGCGAGAGACCTTGTTGCAACACCGTGCGCTCGCTGATCAGCGCGTCCGCCAGCTTCTCCAAAACCGCTTTCTCCGCCGGGCTCGGGTCGCGGCCGAGCCGGGCCTCGACGAAGTCCAGGTCTTTGGTCAGCAAGTCCGCGAGCGCGGAGCGGCTGGTGAGAATGGCGTCGGCGGTGAGGGTTTCCGAGTCGTCCACGATATCCACTTGGGCATAGGCCTTTTTCTTCGCCTCGACCAGTTTGTCAGCCTGGTCCAGGCGGGGATCCTTGAGGTTGCATTTGCCCAGCGGGATGCCGGCAACGCCGAACAGCGCGATCTTCATCCGCTTTGCTTAGGCGTTGCCGCGGGCGCGGTCAAGGCGCGGGCGGTCGCGGCGGCGGTCGCGGCGCGGTGACGATCAGGGCATCCTTCCCGGCGGAGACCACCAATCCGGGGCGGGTTTCCACTTCAAGGCGCTGACGGAAATCGTGCTCAGGGTGCCAGCATTCGAAGGCATGCAGGTCAGGCAAGCGACTCACTTGGACGCGCTATGGGTGCGCTGGCGATTGTAGAACGTCTCGATGTAATCGAAGATCCGGCTGTGCGCCTGGGCGCGGGTGGCGAAGTTGTGGCGGTAAATCAGTTCCAGCTTGAGGGTGCAGGAGCTTTCCATGGTGGCGTTGTCGTAGCAGTTGCCTTGGCGGCTCATCAAGGCAACCAGGCCAGCTTGGCTCAGTGCGCGGCGGTAATCGGCGCTGGCGTATTGGATGCCACGATCGGAGTGGAACCGCAAATGGGCTGGCGGCTTGCGATGCAAGAGGGCCTTGTCCAAAGCTGTTAAAGCCAAGCGGGTGTCGCTGCGCTCACTCATGGCCCAGCCGACGATCTTGCGGCTGTAGTGGTCCAGGATGGCCGCGAGGTAAAGCCAGCCTTCCCGGGTTGGAATATAGGTGATGTCGGCCACCCAGAGCTGGTTGGTCCCGGTGGCCTTGGGCGCTGGGGCCAGGCGGTTGGGAGCGATGGGCTGGTCGTGGTGGCGGTCGGTCGTCCGGACGCGATAGCGACCCTGCGGGCGACCGTACAAGCTCCCTGCCTTCATGAGGCGGGCAATGCGCTTGCGGCCGTGGCGGCAGCCTTGTTTGCGCAACGTATCCACGATGCGCGGGCTGCCGTAAGTTTGCCGGCTTTGGACATGAACCGCCTCGATCTGTTGGGCCAGCGTTTGGTTTTCCACCGCGCGCGGGCCGGGAGCGGGGCGCCGTTTTTGCCAGTCGTAATAACCGCTGGGCGAGACTTCCAGGTTGGCACAAAGCGTCAGGATGGCGTAATCGAGTTGCAGCGCGTCGATCCGGGCATAGCGTTCGGGGATGGTTCGGAGAGAATGCCCAACGTTTTTTAAAACATCCCGCGGCTCACGCACGCGAGCCAGCTCGTGGGTGTTTTCTGGCAGCGTGCCTCAGACCCAGTTCCTGGGCAATCACTTCAGCGGACTTGCCGCTAGTGAGCCAGTTCTGGACGGCTTCGCGTTTAAACGTTTCGTCGAATTTACGGCGGGTTATGACAGGTGTTGAGATCATGGCCTTGATGGTTCAGTATTCGCCCGGTTCCCCGTCCGTCAATTCGAAGCAACCTCATTTTCATGTTGCGTTTGCTTGCCACGACCTTCTCGGTCGCCTGCGGGAACCATGCGGTTCCCGCTTCTCGATCGTATCAACGGTGTCTGCGCAGGCCCTTCGCAATGGGGCGGACGCCTGATTATGGCGTGGGTAAATCCCCCACCCTGCCACAAGGGGCATGCTCGTTATCCGCAGGCAGCGGTTTTCACCGTGGGAAGCTGACAAAGGCAAACGCAAGCCAGCGAGAGGCGGCAGCCAACGGGAAAATGCGATTGAAGAACTCGTGCGCATAAAATTGAACCAGGCAGTGACAGGAACCTCCCTCACCCCAGACCCCTTTCCTCGTTCCACTTCGAGCTTGCCGGGGCGTTTACCGTCAGCGAGCCGTGGTTGGCTGTGGGCGGTCTTCTGGATCGGGATCCTCCTTGCGGTGCTGCCCGGGATGGCGCGGGAAGGGGAGTGGGCCCAGCTTCGGTCTCGGAAGGACCTCGCGCCGGAAAGCCTGCTCCACTTCTTCGCCGACTTCCGCTTCGAGCTGGGCGATCGGGCGCAAGATCCTGAAACCTTCTTGCAGCGTAAACGCGGAGATTGCGATGATTTCGCCAGACTGGCGGCGAGTCTGCTGGCCGAACGGGGCTACAAAACGAAGCCCGTCGTCATCATGATGCAGGGACAAACCCACGCGGTCTGCTACGTCCAGGAAGCCCACGGCTTCCTGGATTTCAACCACCGCGCCGACGCTGACTCGGTCGTGTCCTCCACCGGGTCGCTGGAAGACATCGCGCTGAAAGTGTCCACGTATTTTCGGAGCAAATGGTGGATGGCCTCGGAAGTCAGCTATGAAGGCTCGACCCCAGTCTATCTCGACAGCACGTTTCCTTCCGCCCCAACGCCCGCGAGTGCTTGAAACTATAAGCCAGTCAACGATCCGGCCAGCGTCCGCCGAGTGAGCGTGCGGCGTCGTGGCGAACCGCTTACGCCAGCTTCCAAGGCGAGCGGTACGGCCGGCTCAGGAGCTTGCTCGCCGCCTCGTCGCCGATGATGACTTCCTGCTTTGCGTCCCACTTGATTTTCCGGCCCACCAGCATGGCGATGAGGCCCAAGTGACCGGGAATCGCCGAATGGTGCCCCGTCTCGGCCGGGGTGATGGTCGGCTCTCCGGACTTCACGCAGTCGATGAAGTTCTTTTGGTGGTTGCGCGAGTAGTACAGTTTGATTTTGCGCAGGTTCTCCGGCAGGCGGGACATGTCGTTGAACTCCTCGATCGAGGACTGGAACCCGCCGCGGTCCACCCACACCCAACCCTTGTCGCCGATCCACTTGGTGCCGCCGCGGATGTCGCCGTACCCGCCGGCGATGGTCATGGTGATGTCCTGCGGGTACTTGGCCGTGATGCGGTACTTCGGAGACGTGTTCCAAATCGCGTTCTTGGGCGGGAACTCCCCCTGCCCTTCGACCTCGAACGGCCCTTCGTTGTCGAAGCCCAGGCCCCAATGGGCGATGTCGCAGTGGTGGCCGATCCAGTCCAGCAACTGGCCGCCGCCGACGTTGTAGTTCCAGCGCCAGTTCATGTGCACCCGCACCTTGAGGTAAGGTTCCTCCTGCGACGGGCCGAGCCACATATTGTAGTCCAGATCCGCCGGCGGCGGCGTCACCGCAAGATCCCACGCCGCGGTGCCGGGTACGATTTTGGACAGATCTTGTGGCTTGTCCGGCAGCGTGGCCAGCTTCGTCAGCAACTCCTTTGAAGTGCCGGCGAAATCGTAGTGCCCGGCGGGCAGGCCAACCTCGACCCGCGAGACTTTACCGATGAGCCCATTGCGGACGATCTCCGCCGCCTTGTGGAAGTTCTCGACTGACCGCTGCCAGGAACCGGTCTGCCAGATCACCTTGTTCTTCTGCACCGCGCGCACGATGGCCTGTTGTTCCGCGATGGTTCGGGCCAGCGGTTTTTCGCCATAGACGTGCTTCTTGTGGTTCGCGGCTTCCGTGGCGACCAGCGCGTGCCAGGTGTCCGGCACGGCCAGCATGACCGCGTCAACGTCCTTTCGCGCCATCAACTCGCGGTAGTCGTGGTAGGCCTGGCAGTCTTTGTTGCCGTACTTGCCGTTGACGGTGTTCACCGCGGACTGGAGGTGGTTTTTGTCCAGGTCGCAGGCGGCGACCACGTGGCAGTCGGGGATGTTCAGGAAAGCCGCGGTGTTGCCCGGCCCTTGCATGCCCCAACCCACCACGCCCAAGGCGATCCGCCCGGACGGGGCCGGTTGCCCCGCGGCGCCGAACACCGAACCGGGCGCGATCACCGGCACCGCCAGCGCGGCACCGGTGTGGACGAGGAATTGACGACGGCTGACGGTACTTGGAGAGACGTTGTGCTTCATGGTTCGAATCCTGGGGTGATCGCCGATGACGTACCAGCAATAACCTTGGAGTCAGACGCATCCGAATGCTGTCTTGTTCAGTTTTGAGGCGAGCTCAGGGCGCGCGCATAATCCGCGACAAAGAACCGCTTGCCGCGCTGAACCACCCGGTGTCCCTCCGCTTCGAGCCGCGCGCGAACGCCGGGAATGCCGCCGGGATACTTCGGATTCAACTCGCCACCGGCCTTCAGCGTCCGCCAGTACGGGGTGATGCGTTTGCGGCCGGCCGTCGCTGCTTCTTCGGCGGCGTGGGCCGCCACCCAGGCAAAGATGCCGGTGGTGATCGGGCAGCCGATTGTTGCTCCGTGCCGGATTGCCAAGGCCGCGCGCAATTCGTTGATCGTGGTCAGGCGGCCTTTGGGGATGCGTTTCATCAGCGCATCCACCTCGGCGGGCGCGGCGATGACCACCGTGCCTTCACCCCAGCGCCGGCTCATTTTGCCCGCGATGGGCACGACCTTCGGCAGGTCCTTGGCATCCGCCAGCTTTTCGGTCCAGGTCTTTCGTGGTTTCATAACCATCTCTTTTGGTTGGTCAATTCACCGGTTCGACATAGACGGCCGTGCCGTAACAGAGCACCTCAGTGACGCCCGCAGCGATTTCGTTGGCATCGTAGCGAACGCCGATAACCGCATTCGCGCCCAGTTCCCCGGCATGTTCGAGCATCAAGTTGAACGCTTCCTCGCGCGTCCTTTCGCAGAGAGTGGTGTAGAGGGAGATGTTCCCGCCGAACAAGGTCTGGATGCTGGCGCCGATATTCCCAATCACCGAGCGCGAACGCACGATGATCCCGCGCACCACGCCCAGCGAGCGCACGGCGCGGTAACCGGACAGTTCGAAGGCCGTGGTCGTCAAATGGTGGGTCTGACTCATGACGGAGTCGATTCAACTCCCCCGCCCCGGAAAGCCAAGCCGATTCAAAGCACCGTGATCGGCCGCTCGCCTTTGTCGAGCGAACCGCGCGTGACGCCAAGCTGGTGCCGCAGTTTCAACTCTCGCCAAAGCTGGCTGCCGTTGATTTCGCCGCGCAGGAGTTGTTGGTAGCAACCGATGGTGCGCGCGACCGTTTCCGGCGGTTCGTCGAGAAACTCGACCCGAAACCGCCGCGCGCCGAGCCCGATCAACCGCTGCACGTACTCGGCGCCGGTCTGGGCCAGCGCGTTGAAGACCGTATTGCGGCAGCCGGCGTCGGCCTTGACCGGATGCTGCGCTCCCACCCGGTCGCATAGCCGGAGGTCCACCCGGTCGCACGGCCGGCCGCAGTCGCGGTAGTCTTTGCCGGAAGTGAGGAACGCGCAGAACACGCAGTGCTCCATGTGAAACATCGGCATGTGCTGGTGAATCGTGATCTCGAACCAGGCCGGCGGCGCCGAGCCCAGCAGCGCCTCCAACTGCTCGGCGTTCAAGTCATACGACGCGGTCACCCGCTCCAGCCCGAAACGGTCGATGAAATACTCCGCCGCCAGCGCGTTCGCGACGTTTAACGAGAAATCGCCCACGCAGCGGCAACCGGCGAAGAATTGCAGGTGGTCGTAGTTGCGAACCAGGTAGCCGTCCGCGTCGCTGGACCGGACTTGCTTCAAAATCCATTCCTCGCCGGGCTTGGTGATCCGAGGCGGAGCCACAAAGAGAGATGAGGGGCGAGCGGCGAGAGAACGACTGGCGATCACGCCTGCGCGCTTTTGGCGATGGATGGCCACGGCCTCACGGTATTGCTTCGGGTCTTCGAGTTCGCAATAAATCGTCGCCACGCCCGCTGCCATTGCGGCCTCAAGCTGCGGCAAGCTGCGAACTAGAACGATCAACTCCAATGCGGCTTCCCTGCCCTCCCGGCCATCCGCCGGCATCTGGGATCCGGCGTCTGGGATCCGGCGTCCGGCCATCGTCGTCCGTTCCGTGCGGAGCACCCAGCGCTTTGGTTTTTCCCGCTGTGCCTCCAGTTCCGCCACCAACTCGCGCCGCAGCCGGTTGAGTTCACTGACCGGCAGCAACACCGCACCTTCGAGGCGACTGATCAGTTGGCCCAGCTTGAATGGCGTTCCGCCTAGCCGCCCCAACTGTTCGGCCAACCGCGCTGGCGTCAGCGGTTGGTTGGTGGCAGGCGCTAGCGGCATCGCCGAAACTGCTTGTGCGATGTGTCCGCCTTCATCCCGCGCGATGACCGTCAGCGGTTGACCTGCACCACCATGCGCCTCGATCTCGATGGGCCGTTGAAACCGCGGTTGATCGCCGGCAAAGGTTTGCCGCAGGCGACGGTCGAGTTCCGGATCGCTGGTCTTCCAGAGCTTGTCGCCGACGTGAACGCGGCGGAAATCGAGGTCGCCGCGACCAAAGCTCAGTTGAGCCTCGACAGGTCGGACGGCGCCTGTCGGATCCCCCATGCCCGGCACAGGCCCGCGGACCTCGAACACCCCGCCTCTGACTTCTAACTTCTGACTTCTAGTTTCTGACCTCTGAATCCCGACTTCATACACCCTTCCGCCTTCTTCCTGCTCATCCGGCCGGCCCGCGTCGAAGACCACGCCATCGCCCGGCTTGAGCGGGCCCTTGAGACGGACGAACACGCGGTCACCCTGCACGCGGCTGACTTCGCCGAGATACACCCCGCGCTTTTTGGGAAACCGCGCGTGCACCAACGCCTGGTTGTTTGTGCCGCCAAACCAGCCGGTGTAGAGCCCGCGGCTGAAGGCCATCTCCATTTCGTACTTTGGGTTCCGCCCCGCCGTCGCTGACCGTTGGCCTTCGGGATCCGGCGTCTGGCCTCCGCCTTCCCGCTGCCGGCCCATTGCATCCAGCGCTTCGCGATAGATGCGCGTGATGTTCGCCACGTACTCGGGCGACTTGAGCCGGCCTTCGATCTTCAGCGACGCCACGCTGAGCCGGAGCAACTCCGGCAGCAAGTCCACGCCCGCGAGATCCTGCGGGCTGAGCAAATAACGACGATCGCCGAGCGGCACCGGTTGGCCGTTGGCGATCAAATCGTACGGCAAGCGGCACGCCTGGGCACACTCACCGCGATTCGCCGAGCGCCCGCCCAGCGCTTCGCTGGTCAGGCATTGACCGGAATAGGCGACGCACAACGCGCCGTGCACGAAGACCTCGAGCGGAAGGGGCGAGCGGTAAGGAGCGAGAGACAAGTCGGCGGCGTCCGCGGCCCGCTGCTCCGCTTGAATCCGTTCGATGTCCTTGAGCGAACACTCGCGAGCCAGCACCACCAAGTTGCACCCGAGTTCGCGCGCGAACGCGACCCCCGCCGCGCTGGTGATCGTCATCTGCGTGCTGGCGTGAATCGGGAAATCCGGCGAAAGCCCGCGAATCAGCCGGCAGATGCCAACGTCCTGCACGATCGCCGCATCCACACCCTCCAGAATGCACGCCCGCAGGAACCGTTTCGCGTCGGCGAGTTCGTTGGCGAACACGAGCGTGTTGAATGAAACGTACCCGCGCACGCCTCGCCGGTGCAGGAATTCCATCAAGCGTGGCAGGTCCGCT
Source organism: bacterium (assembly GCA_021823625.1). GTDB lineage: Bacteria > Verrucomicrobiota > Verrucomicrobiia > Limisphaerales > J093 > DSVZ01. The sequence continues at coordinate 12,364 of JAKANS010000014.1, forward strand.
TCCGTAAAATTCCGCGCCCGCATCCGCGCGTTGAACCGATCCAGCCCGAAGTAGATCGCGTCCGCACCGTTCTCGACCGCGGCCTTCGCGCATTCCCAGTCACCGGCGGGAGCGAGGAGTTCGGGCCGAGCGACCGGTTGCGACGGCATGGTGGAAAGGCCGGCAAATCCGGTTCTCAGCGATGAGAACGGGAGCGTCTTCGGCGGCTCTGTCTTCGGTTGGCTCAAGCATTACGCGCGTGGCGCACGCCAGAGTAGTGCTGTCAGGATCGAACCACAACCCCGAAGCCCTGGACAGAGGGACTCACGAGAGAATCTCGTCACGGAACTCACACAAGTCACGGGGGCGAGGCAGAGGTTGAACCGATCCCCCAACGCGTAACTGGTCCGACTACAAGCGCCTCGGCCGGTCGGCCTATCGCTCCGCGAAAGCCCTTTTGGCGCTGCCCAAGCGGCTCGAATCATAGCGGGCTTGTTCAACGCATGGTCGCGGAACCGGAGCAAAGCGGGGACAGCCAGTCGAAGGCTGCCCGAAGACCGCACGAGGCAAGGCAATTGCGCGCCGGGATGACCTTTGGCGATCGGCGGCGTGCGCAGCGATTTTGTAAGCGATCACGCACCTTTCACGTCTTTCTTGTTTGACCGGCCAAGGTGTTCCTTGGGCGTAGCGCCGCCACGAGTCACGCAATCATACCAGCCGATCATCACCATGCCGCGCGTCTCGGCGCCGAACACGGCAGCCAGTTCGTCCAGCCGCGGTTGCGACGCGGTTGGACCTCCGGTAAAATCGCCGCATGGAAAAGAACCGGCTGGAAGCCTTCAGCGACGGCGTGCTGGCCATCATCACCATCATGGTGCTGGAATTAAAAGTGCCGCAGGCAACCGAACTCGCCGACCTGAAGCCGCTGCTGCCGGTGTTCTTGAGCTATGTGTTGAGTTTCCTCTATGTCGGCCTTTACTGGAACAACCACCACCACATGTTCCATTCCACCCGGCACGTCACCGGCGGCATCTTATGGGCGAACCTCCACCTGCTGTTCTGGCTGTCGCTCTTTCCGTTCACGACCGGCTGGATGGGCGAAAACCATCTCGTGCCGCCGCCGACTGCGGTTTATGGCTTCGTGCTGTTGATGGCAGCGATCGCCTATTACATTCTCCAACGGACCATCATCGCCGAGCAAGGACGCGACTCCCTGCTTGCGACGGCAATTGGGAAAGACTGGAAAGGCTAGCTTTCACCCGTGTGCTATCTCACCGCCATACCGCTCGCGTTCGTTAGCCCGTGGATTTCCAGCGGCCTGTATGTGTTTGTCGCTCTCCTGTGGCTCGCCCCCGACCGCCGTATCGAGCGCGTGCTGGTGAAACGGGAACGGGAGTGAACGGGACCAACGCAATCAATCGGCGGAAGTGATGGCCGGTGTGGCTCCGGGAAACCATCCGGCATGCTGGCCGCCCACGCGCCTCCAGTCGGTGACCCGTTTCACGGTAGGAATCCAGCGGTTTCGCCGACAGGCGGCAACCTGTGTTTGTGACCCAAGTCCGAACTCCGAAAGCCTCTTTCAAAGTCCACCCAAACGCTGCGTGAGGACACGCGGCTGGCAGAAAGACGGACCCCAACCAGCGCTCGCAGGCGCGTTGCCCTCAGCGGGTGTGGTTTTGAAAGCACCCCTGAAGCCCGAAGGATTGAGGTGAAAGCGGATTTCGTTTTCGGCGCCGGGAAAGTCTTTGCGCCAGTCTTTCGCTGTGGCCAAATCGGCGGCGGACACACCGCAGAGATGAGTTCACGGGCAACTGATTCGCTGGAAAAACCGAACCGGACGTGGCGCGTCCGGCCCTGGCTTCTGACGCTGGCGCTGGGACTTGGCCTGGTGCTCACCTTGGCTGCGGAATCGTCAGCCCCCGCCAGGCCGCTCACCGGCAAGCCGTGGCAGGACATGGATTACGGGCCGTTCCTGACGGCTTCGATCGATTCCGGCCAGCCGCGCACCAACCTCGCTTACAAAGGCATTGCCATCCGGTTGGCCGAGGCTTACAGCGGTCGGCAAAACGAGGCGGCGGTGTTCGACACCGACCTGCTGCGCTACCCGGTCGGCTGGACCGGCGGTTACGTCGCGCTGAAAGGTGTGGTGTTCGACGGCGAGCATTGGGCGTATCCGCGAATCGACGGCCGGCAGGTCTTTGGCAACCCGATGAAGCCGGGTTGGGCCAGGGCCGGCAGCTTCGCGGATCCGCGCGAATATCCTTACGGGCCGGTGCCGCACGATTGGGCGCACTGGCGCGGCTTGTACCTGCACGGCCAGCAGGTGGTGCTCAGCTACACCGTAGGGAGTATGGAGATCCTGGAAATGCCGGCGCTCGAGAATCGTGAAGGACTGACGGCCTTCGCGCGCGTTTTCAACCTCGGGCCTTCGACCAGTGAACAGGAAATCCAGCTCGCCTTCGAGGCGGGCCGGCGGGGGCAGATGCTGTCGCCCAACACGCTGCAACCGCTGCCCGGAATCGGGTCCGCGGCCAGGGGCTTGTTTGTGCTGCCGCCGCCACCGAAGGCGGTCGGGCTGAATCCCGCGACCAACGCACTGGACACCGGTCTGCTGGGACGGTGGGAATTCGAGCGGCTCGCCGGCGACGTGGCCCCGGCCGATGCCGGCACGGGTGCGCGACTGCTGCTCCGCGGCGCGCAACCCGTCGCCGACGGGCATGCAGGCGGCGCGTTGTCCTTCGCGGGCGAAGCGCGCGCAGAGATCGAATTGGACGAAGCGTTCGAGTTTTTACGCTCCGACCTGACCGTGGCGGCGTGGATTCGCACGACCCAGGACGGCACGATCTTTTGCCAGGCGCCGCCGCGCGGAAACTGGGTGCCGGACGGCAAATCCTTTTTCATCCGCGGTGGCCGGCTTACGTTCGACATCGGCTGGGTGGGCGCCGTGGCCGGCAGCCGCAGCGTCACCGACGGCCAGTGGCATCAGGTCGCCCTGACTTGGGCGCACAGCGATGGCCGCGTGACCTTGTTCGTGGACGGCGAACCAGACAGCAATGGCACGCTGAAACCCGCCAAACCGGTCACCGGCCACACGCTGCGTCTGGGTTATACGGCCCCCAACTTTCCGCAACCGACCGCCTTCAACGGCAGCCTGGACGGACTCCGCATTTATGATCGCGCGCTGGCGGCGGAGGAAGTGAGTGCCCTGGCGGACGCGGACCGGCTGGAGGAAGTGCTGGCCGTGGCGGCGGTGGGCACACCTGACGGCGCGCGTTGGGCGACGGAAAACGATGGCAACGTGCGGCTGCGCTTGCCGGCGGCGGCGGGGGCGTCGCAGTTCAAAGTGCTGCTGTGGCGCGGGCCGGAGGCGTCCTTGCCCGCGTTCGCCAAACTGGTGAAAAGCGCGAGTCCGGCGGAAGACCTGGCGCCGCTGACCCGCGGTGGCCCGCCGCGATGGCCGGAGAAACTGGCGACCCACGGCAAGCCCGGCACAAACGACGGGCCTTACGCCATCGACACCTTGACGACGCCAGACGACAACCCGTGGCACTCGTGGCTAAGATTCGGCGGCGTGGATTTCTTCGCTGACGGCCAGCGCGCCGCCCTTGCCACGTGGAGCGGCGACGTTTGGATCGTTTCCGGCGTGGACGGCGATCTGAAAAACCTCACCTGGCAGCGCATCGCCACCGGCCTTTTCCAGCCGCTGGGGCTGAAGATCGTGAATGACGAGATCTACGTGCTCGGGCGCGACCAGATCACGCGTCTCCATGACCTGAATGGCGACGGCGAGGCCGACTGGTACGAGAACTTCAACAACGATTGCATGACCAGCGAGCACTTCCACGAATTCGCGCTGGACCTCAAGACCGATCGCGACGGCAACTTTTATTACATCAAGTGCGCCTGCCACGGGATACCGGCTTCGCACCCGCATCACGGGACGTTGCTCAAGTTGCCGCCGGACGGTTCGAAACTAGAAGTCGTGGCCCGCGGTTTCCGCGCCGTGAACGGTCTCGGCATCGGGCCCAACGGCGAGATCGCCTGCGTGGACAACCAGGGCTATTGGATGCCGGCCAACCGCATCAACTGGGTCAAACCCGGCGGCTGGTACGGGAACCAGTGGGCGTGGAATCCCGAAGGCCGCACCAACTGCGACGAACCGCTGTGCTGGATCCACAACTTCGTGGACCGCTCGGGCGGCACGCACGTCTGGGTGCCGACCGACCAGTGGGGGCCGCTGAAAGACCAGCTCGTCACGGTCTCGTACGGCATGGGCCACATGTTCCTGGTGTTGAAGGAAGAGGTCGAGGGCGTGATGCAAGGCGGGCTGACGCGGTTCCCGCTCGAGTTCGACACCGGCGTCATGCGCGGGGTGTTTCATCCGCAGAACCACCAGTTTTACGCGGCGGGCCTGTACGGCTGGGCCGGTAACAAGACCCTGCCGGGCGGATTCTACCGCGTCTGCTACACCGGGAAGCCGTTACACCTGCCGGATGCATTGCACGTCGCCCGCGACGGCGTAGTCATCGGCTTCACCGATCCGCTGGATCCGCAGAGCGCCATCGATCCCGGCAACTACGACGTGCAGGTCTGGAATTACATCTGGTCGGTCAACTACGGCTCGCCCGACATCAAGCCCAACGGCCAGGAAGGTCGCGAACGCCTCGTTGTCGAATCGGCGACGCTCTCCGCCGACCGGCGGTCGGTCTTCCTCAAACTCCCGGCGATCCAGCCGGTGATGCAAATGCACATCGTGTTCAAGCTGCGCGCTGCTGACGGAACGGAGTTCCAGAACTTCGTTCACAACACCGTCCACAAACTGGGGCCAAAGCCCGGCCTCGAATTGCTCGGGCCGAACGCGACCGCCCGGCAGACGGAGACGCCGGCAGCGCCAACTGCCGAGGCGCCGGGACTCATCCAGACTTTCGCGGTGGCTGGCCGTCCCGAGATCAGCGACACGCGGCGGGCGCGATTGGCGGCGCTGTACGTCCCGGCCGGAACGCCGCCCACTCCGTTTGTCCCCGCCGGTGATTTTCAAAGCACCTGGACGGGCTTCCTGAAACTCGACCTGAACGACACCATCACTTTCTCAGCCGAAGGCCGGGGAGTCGTGACGCTGCGGCTGAACGGCGAAACCGTTCTGGAATCCAAAGCGGGACCACTCGACAAAGTCGCCAGCCAACCGGTGCCGCTGCGACGTGGCGCGAACCGCTTCGAGCTCGTTTACTCGAGTCCGCCCGGTGGCGATGCCGAACTGCGCCTGCTCTGGTCCAGCGCCCAGCGTCCCCCGGAGCCCGTGCCGGCCACGGTGTTTGTCCGCGATCCGACCGACGCGGCACTGGTCCGCGGCGAGACGTTGCGCGAAGGACGTCGTTTGCTCGCCGCTTACCGCTGCGTGAAGTGCCATGAACCGGAAGGGCCGTTGCCGGCCGGCGCCATGCCGGAACTGGCGACGGATGCGCCAGTGCTCGATGGTGCCGGCTCGCGGTTCGACCCTGCGTGGCTGGTGTCCTGGCTCAAACGTCCGCGCACGATCGCTCCGGACACCACCATGCCAGCGTGCTTGAGCTTGTCCGAAAGCGACGCGGACGCAGAGGCGCGCGACCTGGCGGCTTTCCTCGCCGAACAGAAAACCGCCACAGCATCGGCGACGAGCAGTGTGGTTCTGAAAGAATCGGATGTGAGCGCCGGCAAGGCGCTCTATGAACAGCTCGGCTGCCAGGCGTGCCACCAACTGCCGGGCGATGCGAAACTCGAGGATGACACGCGTCGGCCGCTGGGCCACGTGCGCGCGAAGTGGCGACCCGAGGCGCTGGTCGAGTTTTTGCAGGCACCGGCGAAGCGCTTTGCGTGGACGCCGATGCCGGACTTCCGGCTCAGTTCGGCGGAAGCCGCTTCGCTGGCCGCGTGTGTCCTGTCGCGCGGTGACACGCCTTCCGCGGGGACGGCGGGCGGTGACGCGGAACGCGGGCGCGAGCGGTTCCTGCAGCTTGGCTGCGCGAACTGCCACACCATCCAAGACTTCCCCAAGCCGGGCCTGGCCGCACGGTTGGAAACGCTGGCCGGTCGCGACTGGAAGACCGGCTGTCTTGCCGATGGCCCCGCGGCATTGGGTGCGGCACCGGATTTTGGATTCACGGGGGAGCAGCGTGAAGCCTTGCGCGCGTATCTCCAGCACGGTCTGGATTCTCTGCGGAGCGACACGCCGGCGGAGTTTGCCGAACGTCAGATCCGCACGCTACGTTGCACGGCGTGTCACGCACGCGACCAGGAAACGGACTTGTGGTCGCGCCTGCATGCCGCCCAATCGGTCGGCGCGGCGAGTGGCCAGGCGGCCGAAGACGAGGAAGACGGCAGCGGTTCGGCGGGCGGCACCGTGCATCTGGGCCGGCCGGATTTGACCTACGCGGGGGAGAAGCTGCGGGCCGACTGGATGGCGCGCCTGTTTGCCAATCGTCTGCCTTACAAAGCCCGGCCCGAATCGGTGGGCCGGATGCCGGGATTCCCCGCCTACGCCGACGGTCTGGCGACAGGCAGCGCGCACCAGCACGGGCTGTCCTCCGCACCCACCGTTCGCCCGGCGGCGGACGCCGCGCTCGCAGCAACGGGTGAGAAACTCACCCACATCGGCGAAGGCTTCGGCTGCGTCTCCTGCCATGACGTGGGCACCCAGAAAGCGCTGGCCGGCGCTGACACCGCGACGATCAACTTCGCCTTCGTTGCCGACCGGTTGCGACCGGAGTATTTCTGGCGTTACATCCGCGATCCGCAGCGATTCCGGCCAGGCACGATGATGCCGACCTTCATTGGCGAAGACGGCTCGACGCCGATCAAGGGCGTGCTGGACGGCGATGCCACGCGTCAGTTCGGCGCCCTCTGGCAATACCTGCTTTCGTTGGATCCTGCGCTGGCGAATTCACCGTCCGATCCTGAGAAAACACCATGAACACGCGACTCCTTCACGGGTCAGCGGGCGTCTCGCTGCTCGCGGCGGTTACTGCGTTGGCTGCCGATAACGCCACGCTCGCCAATCCCCCAAAACCCAAGGTCGAAAGCCTCGTGCCGCTGAAAGCCCAGCCGTTTCCGCTGGAGGAAGTCCGCCGCCTCGCCGGGCCGTTCCGCGACGCGATGGAGCGCAACGAGCGTTATTTGCTGAGCCTGGATCCCGACCGGTTGCTGCACACGTTCCGGTTGAATGTGGGACTACCCTCTTCGGCCAAACCTTACGGCGGGTGGGAGGACCCGAAGATCGAAGTGCGCGGCCACAGTCTTGGGCACTACCTATCTGCGCTGGCACTGACTTACGCGAGCACCGGCGATGTGCGGTTCAAAGCGCGGACGGACGCAATCGTGACCGAGCTGGCGAAGTGCCAGGCGGCCTCGCCCCAAGCGGGTTTCCACGCGGGTTATCTCTCGGCGTTTCCCGAGTCGTTCATCGACCGGGTCGAGACACGCCAGCCGGTCTGGGCGCCGTGGTACACGCTGCACAAGATCATGGCCGGTTTGCTCGCAGTCTATCGGCACTGCGACAACGCCCAGGCGCTGGACGTGCTGGTGAAGATGGCGGACTGGATCAAGTTCCGCGTCGATCGCCTCACCGCCGAACAGATGCAGGCGTCGCTGGACGCCGAGTTCGGCGGCATGAATGAAGTTTTGGCGAACCTCTATGCCGTGACCGGGAATCCGGAGCATTTGAAGCTGGCCGAAGCGTTCGATCACCGGCGGATGTTCGATCCGCTCGCCGCGGGCGAAGACAAATTGAACGGCTTCCATGCAAACACCCAGATTCCGAAAATGATCGGCGCGGCGCGCGAATACGAACTCACGGGCCAATCGCGTTACGGCGACATCGCCCGGTTCTTCTGGGAGCGTGTGGCGGAGCACCGCTCGTACGTCATCGGCGGGCACAGCGACGGTGAGCACTTCTTCCCGCCCGAAGAGTTCTCCCGGCACTTGACCACCGACACCGCGGAAACGTGCAACACCTACAACATGCTCAAGCTCACCCGGCACGTTTTCGAGTGGGAGCCGTCGGCGCGCATGATGGATTTCTACGAGCGCGCGCTGTACAACCACATCCTCGCCTCGCAAGACCCGCAGACCGGCATGTTCGTCTATCTCATGTCGCTCAAGCCCGGCCACTTCAAGACCTACTCGATGCCGGATAATTCATTCTGGTGTTGCGTGGGCACGGGCATGGAGAACCACGCCAAGTATGCCGATACGATTTTCTTCCACAGCGCCGAGTCGCTCTACCTGAACCTGTTCATTCCGGCCGAACTGAGCTGGCGCGAGCGAGGCGTAACCGTCCGACAAGAAACCCGGTTCCCAGACGAAGGCCGCTCGCGCTTGAGCTTTCACTGTGCGCAGCCGGTGGACTTGGCACTCAAGATACGCCGGCCGGCTTGGGCGGGCGACGGCTTTGCCCTGCTCGTGAACGGCAATGCTCAAGCCATTACGGAACCGCCCGGCTCGTACGTCGAAATCCACCGGACCTGGAAGACCGGCGACCGCGTCGAAGTGCGCCTGCCGATGCAACTCCACACCGAGGCGATGCCGGACGATCCGAGCGTGCTCGCTTTGATGTGCGGACCGATCGTCCTGGCGGGCGAACTGGGCAAGGCGGACATGCCCAGCCCGTACGCGCGTGGCCAGACCGATCTGAACGGCGTGCCGTCGCCCGCGGTGCCCGTCTTCGTGACCGACGCGAAAGACTGGTTGTCGCAAGTGAAACCGGTCGCGCTGAAACCGCTGAGGTTTCGCACGGCGGGCTTGGGACGGCCCACGGATGTGCGTTTGATCCCGTTTTTCCGGATGCACCATCAGCGTTACACCGTCTATTGGAAACTCATGACGCCGACACAATACCAGCAGCGCGCGGCCGAATTGGCGGCGGCGGAAAAGCAGCGACAGGAATTGGAGCGCATCACCGTGGACGTGGTTCATCCGGGCGAGCAGCAATCCGAGACCGACCACGCGTTCGCCGGCGAGGCCACGCAGACAGGCACGTACCAAGGGAGGAGGTGGCGTCATTCCGGCGGCTGGTTCAGCTACCGCCTCAAGGTGCCGCCGGACAAGCCGGTCAACCTCGTGTGCACCTGGTGGGGTGGTGATTCCGGCAGCCGGACGTTCGACCTCCTGGTGGACGGCCAGAAGATCGCCACCGAACGGTTGGAGAACAATCGTCCCGGCCAGTTCTACGACCAAGCCTACCCGCTGCCGCCGGACCTCACGCACGACAAGACGGGGGTGGAAGTGAAACTACAGGCGCATCCGGGCAACCTGGCGGGCGGCTTGTACGGTTTGCGGATTGTGGAGCGAACCACCCAATAGAATACGCGGTCACTTCCCAGAGACGGGGTGTTTCCTTGCCTTCGTCGTTCCGCGCCGGCCCGCAATGCGGCTGACCGCAAGCGCGTCTTCCAACACCGGAATGACCAGCCGGTCTTTCGCGCGATTCGCCGCGCGTTTACTGGCGAGGATGCGATCCACGCGGAGGACTTTGAGCTTCAGACGCCCCAAGGACACTTCAACGCAGTTCGCCCATTCCTCCGCAAACGTCCCCAGCCCATGCAGGGTGAGAACGATGTCGAACAACTCCACGCCGCCGCCGGCAAACAGGGGGGGATTCTGCATCGTAGGCGGCACATACGCCCCGTCCACTTCCCGCAACGCCTCGCGGAGGCGAGGGTCGCTTAAATCCTCGAACCACAAATCCACATCCTGGGTGACCACCGGAGCGCCTTGCAACGCGGCGGCGGACAATCCCACGACCATGAAACGCACCTTGCGGCGCAACAAGGCACGCAGGAAACGCAGTTCACTTTCGTTGAGCGAGGGCGCGGCCACGAGTCAGACTCCGCCTCAGCCTTTCAAGCGGCAATTGTTCCAACAGAATGAGCGTATGTCGCACATTATCCGGGTCGGCCTCGGGACGTGCCGCCAGCACGGCGCGAACGGACTGCATCAGCCTGGCCGCCCACCGGCCGGCCTTGCGCTCCCGCGAAGGCTTTTTCTGAACGCTCATGTGGTTTCGATCACGCCTGGAGTCTGTCATATGCATCGCAACGGCGCACGACCTTTTCGATCGGCAGCACATGCGGGCTGCGCAGGTCAAAGTCCGGGTCCGGCGGCGGAAACTTGTACCTAGGCTCCCGCTGATCGTGGCCAACAACAGCAGAAACGCGTGCTTCGACGCGACGATTCTGTGAAGTCTGGACCAAGTTGAGTCTCAATCGCGTCTCAACCAAAGATGTCGAAGGCGAATGGGCGGCGCGGACTGACCCGTCTCGACGTAACGGAAGTTGCGACCGTGTTTCGTGATGTGTGTCACCTCGCTCCAGTTTATAACAGCGGATCGCGGGCAGGGCCTCGGCAGGGCCAGAGTCTGAATCGTCGATCCCCGCTTCTTGAGCGCTGCGGTCAATTTGTTCGCTATCGTATAGCTCTCAGTGACGTAACCAACCCTGAGCGCGTCGCGCATCGCCCACGCGTAGTCGCCGCGCACGAAGCGGATAATGCCCCGGTCGCAGTAGGGGCGGCCAGCCGACCGACCAGATTGCACGGGCTTGCACTCGACAAAGAGCCAGTCCTGCACCGGAATTCGGACGGTGGGACGATCCACCAAATCCAACAGCAAGTCCGGCATCTTGTCGATTTTCGCGCCGTTGTAGTTCTTGACTTTCGATTCGCGCGTCGGCTTCGCGAACAAAGCCCGGTCAAAGCCTTCCACCACTCCTCGGTTGAAGACCTCGTTGCAGAGGCGTTCACACAATTCACAGGTCACAGGGTCTTCATCCTCCCGCTGTAGTTGAAAACTCGTGCTGGGCCTTGTGCGCATCATATCCCAGGCGGCGCGCAGCGCAGCTTCCACCACGAGGAAGACGGAAAGAGAAATTGCTGGGTGTGGCAACTCGAGTTCCTCTTCCTGGTAGAAACCGTGAGCCATGCCTCAATCCTCAAACACACCCATGTGCTGGCGGACGATCCCGGCGCCCAGCAATCGCGCCCGACTCGGCGGCCAGTAGCGGTATTGGCTGAGAATGCCCCCCCCGCAGTCCGCCGCTGATCTTTTCAATGATCCGCGTGGCCCCGGTGTCGTTCGCGAGATTCACAATCGACTCGTGGGACAAGCCATCGAACTCCGTGAGCGGGCGCCCTTTCTCGGTGATGAAGAGAATGCCAAACGGAGCATGGGACTTCAGGAACGCCTCGTCTGGCTTCCACAGCGTCACCTGCGGCTCTTTTCCGAGCACCTTGAAGAACGGACGCAGCGCGGATTCCAGCCGCCGCCGGAATGTCTCTCGCTCGGACGTAGTCGGCGGCCTGCACGCACGTTCTCGCGATTCGTCGTAGGGCAGAGCTACAGTGATCGTGTCGTGGATTACTTCGCGGTCCAGGCTGTCGAGGCCATAGAGGCTGCCAAAGAAAGTGTCGATGTCCTCAAAGACTTCACGGTCTTCGGCCACCAACCGTTCAGACAGCGCCAACATGGTTTGCCGCTGTTCAGCGTTTAGCTTCTCCAAGGGAATGAATGGACACTCGTCGAGATCAGCCTTGTAAAAGCGGCGACGCTCTGCGCCGAACTTTGGACTAGTCACCAGCGCATAATGAAGCCACACAAAGCTGTGAACGAATAAATGAAGGTATCGAACAAGGCTCTCAGCGTTTGGGGGGTGCACTGCGGAGTAACCATTGAAACTTTCATTGTAGGCCACATCTGAGAGGCTGAGCAGCGCCCAGCCTTCTGTGCGCTCTGACCCGGGAGCTTCCTTTACCAAAGCAAGTGGCCCGCGATAAACACGCAGTTTGTCGGTGTCGCGATGGCGCAACCGAGGCCAGCATACTTTATCGCGGCAGAACGGCCTGAGCTGTTGCGTATCCACTTGGAAGCGAAACAGATCCGTAGAATCAAGATTGGGCAGGATCTTCAGGAGTGTTGCATCCCTCTGGGTCTGCTTCTCTTTGAGTTGGTATCCATTGCTGCTGGTCAATCTCAGATCAGTTTCCCAGTAGTCCTGTAAACGGCGCCAACCAGCCGCCTTTAGCTTCCGAATTACTTCAGTATCAAGCGAGCTTCCCACGGCCAGGGTCTTCCACAACCACGGCTCTTTTGCCGCTGTGTCCAAATCGAGCCGCTTTGCGGACTTTGAATCGACTCGCACCTCCCCTTCGCGATTCAGCACCGTGTCGCAGTGCGGTGTGATGTAGCTGAGCGTGTGCCCCAGCTTTGGCACGCGATTGCGAGCGAACAGGAGCATGAATGGCTGGGACATCTCCGGCCAGACTTCGGTATCGGACAGGTTCGACCCGTTGATGATGCCGGTGATCTCGATCAGCCGGAAGATCGTCTCACAGGCGCGGCGCGGGATTTCCTCCTGTTTGAACAGGATTCGCGTGGGCAGCGCCATTGCGATGCGCCCATCCGGCTTGCACCACTGGGTGGATTTCCAGAGGAACGGCAAGTCTGGCACCCGGTCAGGAATCCGATACTCCTTCGCCAGCGCCTCATCCTTCTTGGCGATCACGGCCTTGCTGACTTTCTCCAGTGCCACGGCCACAGCATCCAGATGAGCGGCCTCCACCTTTGTTTTGTCGGTCGCCTTTTTCTTCGGGATGCTCGTCCACGGCGGATTGCTCAGGACGAGGTCAAACTGGCCGTCGAATCGCTTGCCGATGCGGGGACCGAGGCTGCCGATCACCACACCCTTGACCGACTCCTTCGCGCCGCGCGCTGAGAAAAGCACCTGATTGCGAAGCTTACGAAACCTCAACCCCTCCGGCGGAACAGGCTTCGGGTCCAGCTCGATAGCCGTGAGGTATAGGCTCAGGGCGGAAAGCTTCAACGCGGAGTCGCCGATGTCGAACCCCGTGAGCTTCTTCTCCAACAGTTCGTGAATCACCCTTGTGCCGGGACGTTTGCCGTCGTGGTTCCATCGTTCACGATACAGCCGGCGGAAGGCGAGGACGAGGAACACGCCCGCCCCGCAGGCGGGATCGAGCACGCGGGCGCTGTGGGCGTTGGGCAAACGGTCGAAGACTTCATCCACCAACGTGGCGGCAATGTTACGCGGCGTGTAGTGGACACTCGTTTCCCCTGCTGTGGGATCCCATTTCCAGCAGAATTTCTCGTAAACCTGACTCAGCAAGTCCACCGGAATGTGGGCGAAATCAAAGTCGCTCCATTTCAGCTTCAGCCTCGTCTGGTAGTCCTTTGCCCCAACCGGCTCCAAGCCATGAACGATGGCTCGAAGATACTCGAAGACCAGTGTAGAGCGCTGGGCGATGCCGTTGAAAAAGGCGCGACTGCCACTATCGGCGAGCGGGAGGAAGTCACCGTTGAAGGTCTTGTCCAGCCAAAGGCAAGTATCATAGGCGTTTTGCGCGTTGTCGAAGCGGTCCAGCAAGCCACCGGCGTTCGGCGCAACGCAGTGGAGGTCTTCGCTGGTGACGATCTGCCGGTCACGCAGGAATCGGAAGAACAAGGCTCGCCCGACCAACGAAAGCACATCCGTCCAGCCAATCTCTTCCGTAATGCGATCAATGCCGCTCTCCAGGGCGCGTAGCATCTCCTTGAAAACAAAGTCGGCATCGTCTGGTTTGCCTTGGCCGTCGTAGTGGCCGAAAGCGAGGCGCGAAAAGAACGTCAGCGATCTACCGCTGCCTGGCTCGTATCGTTCCCAAGGCGCTTCGCGGTCGGCAAGACTGACCGGAGAAACCAACAACTCGCCCGGTCGGACGCGAGCCAGGAAAGCCCGATCTCCCCGGCAGGCGAGGGTGCGGCGTAGTTGTTGGAGTTGTACCGCCTTTTCGGGCTCTGGCTGAGCAAGACGGCTTTCGTTGACGAAGAAGAGCAATGGACGCCCCTGGCTTTCAGCTACGCCGTCGAGGAAAGCAGGTTGCGGACCGCGCGGTTCAACCAAATCGAGGTAGTCGAGGGTTTCCGGCTGAGGGCACTGCCCAAACATGCGGAGGCTACGGGGGAAACCCCGTAGTTCTGAAGCTCGAGCTTCAAGTTCATCGCTCCGCTGTTCGGCATGATTCCGAGCGAAATATGGTCAGCAGACAAACGATTTGCACGACATCATTCTTGCCATGGCAGTTCGCCACGCTTGGCGATGAATTGGATCCCATCAGCCAAAGCAGTCTCCAGTTCCGCCAACGCTTCCATCGCCGTGGCACCAGTGGCGATCAGGCCGCGGAAACCAGGAATTCGCGCAGCGTACCCTTCGTCTTCGCCGAGAAAGGTCATTTTGCGCGAGTTTCAGGGCTTGTTTGCTGTACTTGTTGAGCGGTGCCACGCCCCTATTCGTGGCCAGATGCGGCCTTCATTCAAGTCCGGACGCGAAAGCCGATCGCGGGCGATTTGCGCCAAAGATGGCCTACAATGAGCGGGGAAGACAGGTCTCCGGCCGTTCTAAGGTCGGCATACCACTGGGTACCCCCATTCCATCGAAATGGCTCGCGAGCGCGCTGGGCTGGGAGTTCGATAGCGCCATGCACACGCTTTCCCACCTCGCGGCCGTCTGCCTGGGCAGCGCGTTGGCCTGGGGTTTGGTCGCGGCCGAACCGGAGCGAATCACCGTACGTCCTGCGGACACCGGCGAAGCGCTGGTCAACCCAGGCATGGGCTGGACGCTGCACTTTTACTCGAACTTCATCGAAAACTACGGCTCGAAGCTGGCGCCGTCGGACACGCTCGACGACTGGCCCGGCCTGTCCACGATTTACCTGCGCGTGCCGTGGTCCTACTTGGAGCCGAAGGAAGGCGAGTTCAACTGGGTGCTGTTCGACACGCCGGCGCAGCGCTGGATCGCGAAGGGCAAGAAGATCGCCCTCCGTGTCAGTTGCTCGGAAAGCTGGCTGCGCTGGGCCACGCCCAAGTGGGTGGCCGACGCGGGCGCCAAGGGCATCGAGTTCGAGTTCGGCAAAGGCCCCCGGCCCGGCGGTCCGCTTTGGGATCCGGATTATCTCGACCCGGTTTTCCTCGCCAAGCTCGACCAGTTTTTGGCGGCGATGGCACGCCGCTACGATGGCAACCCGAACGTGGCGTTCATCGACATCGGCTCGTTCGGCATGTGGGGCGAAGGTCACACCGGTTTCAGCAGCCGGTTGAACGAGGCACAGACCCTCGCCGTGGTGAAGCAGCACATCGACCTGCACGTGAAACATTTCAAGCACACCCTCCTTTGCATCAGCGACGACGTGGCCGGCAGCAGCAAACCCGGCCGCCACTTTCCCGAAATGGACTACACGATCTCGAAAGGCGTGACGATGCGCGACGACAGCATCCTGGTGCAGCCGCCGCCGAACTCGTGGTACCACGCCGAGATGGCGCAGGCGTTCTGGCCGCGGTGGCCGGTAATTCTCGAACACGAGCACTACGGCGGCTCGAAGCAGCGCGGGGCCTGGAGCGGCGATCTGCTCTTGAAATCGGTCGAGGATTACCACGCCAGTTTCATGAGCATTCATTGGTGGCCGCGGATCGAACTCGAGGAAAATCGCGAAACGGTCCAGCGCCTCAACCGCCGCCTTGGCTATCGACTCCAACTCCGCGAAATCACCTGGCCGGCAGAGGTGCGCCTGGGCGAGCCCTTCGCGGTGGATACGACCTGGGCCAATGCCGGCGTCGCGCCCTGCTACGGCGGCGGCTTTTGGGCGCTTACACTCAAGGACGACCAAGGCGGCATTGTGTCCGTGAACTCGGACGAAGCGTTCGACGTGCGCGGCCTCTTGGTCGGCCCGCCCGATCAGGCGCCGGAGCGCAAACTGGTGTCGCGGTTCACGGTCGCGCTGCGGTTCCTCGATCCGGCGGGCAACCACGCGCCGCCGACTCCGCCCGGCGAATACGACGTGTTTGTCTCGGTCGGCCTGCGCGATGGCACCCCGGTGATCGCCTTGCCTTTGGCCGGCGACGACGGCCAGCGGCGGTACAAGCTGGGCCGAATCCGGCTGTTGCCCCGGCCGACGAAGTGAAGCGGCGCTCCGAAACCGTGCTCGGAACGCTCATGGTTCTCCTGCGGTTTTCGGCGGCCTTGCCGAATCCGCCCACCCGCGAATCGCGAAAACAGGCGGACCGTTCCCGACAGGGGGCGCCGGCGGGAGGACGGGTCCGACCGAGTTGTCTGGCGGGCCGCCGGACAGGACACGCCAACAGCGCGTGGTCCCCAAGTCCGAATTCCGAGCGAACCAAGGCGAGATTAAGCGCCGTGGACTTTGACCACCGCGCCTGGCATGGTCGGAACCCTGAGCCGATTTCAAAAAACCTCCTGGGTAGGGCTCGACGGAGCCCTGCAATCCCAGCCACGGAGGCACAGAGGCTCGGAGTTTGAATGAGGAACTCAGGAAAGCTGGAAACCCCAGACTGCGGTTCCTGAGTTCCTCATTGGACTTCTGCGTCACCGTAGCGCTGGAGAAGACTGGGCTCACCAGAAGGTTCGCCCTACCCCGCAAAGGCAAGGCGGGCCTCGGCCGCGCCGCAGATTCCCCGCTCCGGTGGGGCAACACCTGCCGATCCCTGACTCCTCGGCCGAGAAGCGACGGTTCTCCACCGCGTTTGGCGGCGCGCCGCTTTCCAAAGCGGCTTACATCGTCTGGAACCGCCCGCGCCGTTACGATCCCACCCGGTGCTTCGGGCTGGGACGTTAAGCCGGCTGCAAGCCGGCGCGCCGGCAGGGCGAGGCTCCGGCCGAGCAGCGGGTTTCCCTTCGGTGGGCTCTCGCCAAGCCGTGGCTTTCCAGGGCAATGCGTGGCAGGAAATGGGCCCGGCAGGAGTTGCCCTCCCTTTTGAAACCACCGCCCCTGAAAGCTAAAAGGCTCCCGGCGGGTTTCGCCGGGAGCCTCGAAGTTTGCGAAGCGGCTATTGGCGCAGGCGGTAGAACTTTTGCTGGGCCTGCGAGGCCGCGTTGATGGTGTAGCTGTTACCCGTCGGCGCCGGGCTGACATCCGCCCAGGTCGTCGTGTTGCCCAAGGCGCCCGCGGACTGAAGCGTGCCGCTCCCGGTCCACGAGATCACGATGTTCCCGCCCTGCTTGACGGCACCGAGCGACCCGAGCGAGGGCGCCACACCGGACACCTTGGCGTTGTCGAAAGTGCCGGTCACGATGTCCGTCGCTGCGCCGACGTAGCTGCCAAAGCCAAAGCTGATGCCGTCCGTGAACGGATAGGGCACTTCGGCACCCAGCCCGTCATCCAGATAAAGCTTCACCGTGGAACCATTGGCGACCACCTTCATATGGTGGTTGCCTTGGTCGTTGTAGGCGGCAGCGCTAAACGCCGCGATGCTCACGCCGTTGCCTGTCACCGGGCTGTCGCCGGCCTGGCCGATCTGGCGATGGTACTGCCAGCCGCCCGCCGTGCCATCGTGGGTCGCGTATTCGCAGAAGAACACGTAGTTCGTGCCCGTGCTGTCCTTGACCCACACGCCGGTGCGTTCTTTGGCGCCCGTGCCGGTGACGAGCACGAAGCCCAACTTGGCGCGGTCGATTTCGAAAATCGCCGGCGCGGTGGGACCGGCGGTGAACGTCTTGACCGTGTCCAAGGCCAGCCCCGGCCAGGAAGCCACCTCCGCGGTGACGGACATTACGGCCTGTCCATTTACCAAAGTGACGGCCGAATCCGGCGTCGCGGCGCCACCGTCCACCAGCGGCGTTTGGTCCAGTTGCCACTTGCTGGTATCAACCACGCTGCCGGAGAAGTCGTCGCTCAGTAGCGTGACCGGCGGCGGAGTGACGGTAACATTCACGCCGTTGGCGATGCAGGCGCCCTGATCGTCCGTAAGCGTGAACTGGGCGGTGCCCACCCCGACCGCCACCACCTTTACGCTCTTCACGTTGGTGCTGCCCGGGGGGAAAACCACGTTCAGACTGCCATTCACGGCGCCCTCCGGGATGGCCACACCGGGCGCACTGCTGGTGATGGTCACGGTCGTGTTGGCCGCGTTCAGCAGCTTCGGAATGGTGAGCTTGAGCAGATTGCTCGTGTCACCCTGCAGGGTCGAGATGTCGGTCGGAGCCACGTTGATGCACGGCAGGGTGTTCTCGATCTTCACGTTGTCGAAGACGCCGCCGACATAGTCGCCGACGTCGCGCGAGTAGGCGCCAACCTCGAAATGGATGCCCGAGGAGACAGCGAAGTCGAACTTCCCGCCGGACACGCCGTCCAGAAACACCTCCACCGTCGAGCCGTCGGCGACCATTTTCAGGTGGTGGTTGCCTTGATCGGTGGCCAACGCGGCGAAGGCCGCCAAGGCGGTGCCGCCGCCAGTCGGGTTGCCGGGGTTGACGTTCGCTTCCCAGCCGGTCTCGCCCAGATCCTGGCCGAAGAACACGAACTGGGACCGGTCTGCCGTGGTGATGAACACACCGGTGCGCGCCCCGGTGGCGGGCGTCCCGAAATACAGGTTGTCCACCGAAACCCGGTCCATGTCGAACGTCAACGGCAGATCCTTCGTGGCGATGTACTCGTCCACCGTTTTCAACGAAGCGCCGCCCCAGTAAGCGGCGACGTCGATGATGCCGGAGATTTGGAGTTGGCCGCCGGTTTGGGTCACATCGAACGTGCCGCTCCCGGTCTCGAAACCGGTGTCGTTCCGCACCCACTTGGCGGCGTTGATCGTGTTGCCCGAGAAATCCTCCGTCAACCGGACGCCGGGGCCTGGAACCACCGTGACCTTGAGCGTGTTGCCGGCGCCCAGGCCGAGGTCGTTGGCCAGGGTGAGGGTCGAGCCGCCCACCGCGACGCTCTGAACGTCAAAGGTTCGCTCGTTCGAGCCGCCGGCGGGGAAGTTGAGCGTGAGCGTGTCGCCGCTGGCGCCCACCGGAATGGCGGCGGCCGGATTGCTGCTGACCACACGCAAACTGACGGCCGCACTTGCATTGGCGCCCGGCGGGATTCGCACTTTGATGCCCGCGGCCGTCTGGCCCGCACCCAAAGTCAGGGTTGTGGTAGTGAAAGTCGCCATTCCCACTTCCTCGACTTTCAAATTATCGAAGGTCGTGTCTGCGGTATCCCCGTTGGCGCGAGCATAACTGCCGATCTGGAATATCAGGTCGCTGAACGGGAATTTAACTTCCGCGCCAAACACATCGTCCAGGTACAGCTTGACCGTGCTGCCGTTGATGACGGCCTTCATCGTATGCTGGCCCTCGTCGAGGAAGTCCGGAACGTTGTTGAAAGCTGCGATGGCAGTACCGCCCCCGGTGGGCGCGTCGCCGGCCTCGTTGATCTTGCGATTGTACTCCCAGTGGTTCTCGCCGCGGTTGTCGGCGAACAGCACGAACCGGTTGGTCGTGATGTCCTGAATCCAAAGCGCGCTGCGCGAGGAGGACCCAACCCCCAGCTCGGCCACCCGATCCACGGAAACGACGACGTTCGTCTCGGGAGAGGCCGTAAACGTGGGGATCACTCGCAACGTGGCACCGGCCCACCATTGCTGGCTGACCGTGCCGGTGAACTCGACCACGCCATCGTGCTGACTGGCGGCGATGTCGCCCAGACCTCCTTCGAAGAACGGGGCGTCGGGCGCAAACTTGCTGCTGTTGATGGTCCCCCCGCTGAAGTCTTCAGAGAAGGCAACCTTGCTGAATTGGGCCAAAGCTCCGGGGAGCAGGGCCAACCCCAGCGCGGCGGCGGCCAGGCGCAGAACGGGAATACGTCGTTTGCTATGACTCATAATGGTCTTTTGTGGTCGAAATTGGGTGCAGTTTCGCGGGTGGCAGTCCGCAAGTCAAGGAGCCGCTTCCGCCTTTTGCTTTGGAGTGACAACCACCGATGCGACACCAGACGGCAAGGGGAAAATCTCTTTCGCGCCCGCCGGCCAACGAACCCAGACCGCCGCGGCCACACGGGTCAACCCCAACACCGACACAGCCGAGTCTTGCGACCAATAGCCGCTGCCGGCGTGGATTTCCCGCGCCGGACCGCGGCTGGCGTCGGCATAAACCACGCGGACCACCGCGCCGATGCCTTGCGGATTGCCCGCGGGTCCGCGGAGACGTACCCGCAAGCCCGGCTTGGCCCCGCGATTGTGGAAGAGCCGCGTCGCTTCTCCGTTCTGGCCGACGGCCAGGTCCACGCGCCCGTCATGGTCGAAGTCGCAAACGGCGGCGCCGCGACCTTCGCCATAAACATACAGCCCACTGGCCCGCGCCGGGACGGCCGCGAATTGGCCCTTGCCGTCGCCTTTAAGCCAGACACCCAGCCCGGCGTCGCAGCGGGAAGTGAGCGGCGCCACAGCGAAGAAGTTCTGGCTCGCGAACACGTCCTCGCGCCCGTCACCGTCGAAATCCGCCACCGCGAGGCCGAACACCGGCGCGAACTGCGCCTCGCGCGGCAGCGGCCGTACCTCGAAATGATCCTGCCGGTTCAGCAGCACCACCGAATCCAGCGTGACCACCGGCAGGTCCTTCACTTGTTTCATCCGGTCACCCAGGATTTCGCTGACGCCCGCCGTGCTGAACGCCGTGTAACTGTCGAACCGATCGAGGATGAACGGCATCGACTGCGACAGCGTGCCCCAGTCGCGGAACGGAACGATCTTCTTGAGGTCCGGATCGGCGTAGGCTTCCAGGATTTCCACGAAGCCGTCATCGTTCAGGTCGCCGTAATGGGTGTGGAGCGGGGCCGACAGTTGGCTTTGGTACTTGGTGTTGCAGCCCCAGTTGCCGGCGATTAGGTCCATGCGCCCGTCGCCGTCGAAGTCACCGGCGGCCACACTGTTCCACCAACCGGTCATCTGGCTGAGCCTGGCAGCCGATGGGTGGGCGATATTCGCCGGCCAAGTCAACGCAAAGTCGCGCAGCTGGAACCGGCCTTTGTCGTTCTGGAAAATGCGTACCGGCCCCCACTCACAAGCCAGGACCAGTTCGGGAAAACCGTCGCCATCCAGATCGGTGAACACTGCGCCGCTGACCAAACCCGCGTCGGCGAAGGCCCGGCTGGCTTCCGAATCGAGATGGAGCGCACCCGCGTCGTTCCGGAAGATCAGCGAGGATGCGGGTTCCGGACAGCGCCCGGCAATTACCCGACCGCCGACAAACAAATCTAAGTCGCCGTCACCATCGACATCCCCCATCGCCAGCGGCCCGGTGCTGCTGCGCTGGCCGGGAAGGCTCTCGTCCACCGTTTTCGCGCCCAAATCGTACTGGGCCACGACGGCGCCGTTCGTGCGGCCATCCTCATAATTGGCCGAGCCAGCCAAAAGCACGACCTGGCCCGGCGCACGTTGCCAGCCCAGGACGGTCGTCTGGTCCCGCGCGACCGGGGCGTCCAACGCGACCTCGCGGAACGGGGCAAAGCCGCCTTCCCCATCGTTGTGAAAGACGCTCAGGCGTCCGCCGCGCCCGCTGCCGATGATCAAGTCGTCCCAGCCATCGCCGTCAAAATCGTACCAGCTCACGCCGGGACCGAGCTGACTGAACTTGTGCGGCAACAGCGGCTGTTGCTGGAAGTCGTCGAACGGTTCCTCGTGATGCCGATGGCCGATGAGTTCGCTTACATCGCTGAAGAACGGCGGCGGTTCTGTGGGGGCCGTGTTGGCGGGAACGGCGGTGGCGCCGGCCTCATCGATTTCGTAAAGGCGGTTGGCTCGCGCCTGCGCGACGACGCTCTCCTGACCGCTTCGCCAGCGCACCCGGATGGTCAGGTCGGCATTGGTGCTCGTCGCCGCGAACACGCGCATGGGCTGGTCGCTCGAAAGGTACCTCCCGCCGGCCATGATCTCCTGGCTTTGAACCAGCAGACCTGCCTGCGAAACCGCGATGCGCGCGCCGACTCCTTCCGTGTTCGCCGGCCGGCCCCGCAGCCGCACGCTGACGCGCGGGTGGGTGGAATCGTTCCGGTACAGGATCGGGCTGTCGTTGAGGCAATTGACCACCACGTCCAGGTCGCCGTCGTTGTCGAGGTCGGCCAAGGCGACCCCCTGCGAGACTTTGAGCGAATCGAACCCCCAGGCGTGGCTGACTTCCTGGAACGTCAAATCGCCGCGGTTGCGGAAGGCGTAGTTAGGCACATTGAGAGGCTGAAACAGCCGGCGCAGACGCAGTTGTTCGGTCCAGGACAGCTTCTGGCTGTGCGTGAGCGCGTCGATACGCCGCGCGATGTCGATGTTCTGGGCGTCGCGCACGTGGCCCGTGATGCACAGCAAGTCCTCGAAGCCGTCCAGATCCACGTCCAGAAACACCGGACACCACGTCCAGTCAGAGGCTTCCACGCCGACGTACTGGGCGATTTCAGCGAAAGTGCCGTCGCCGCGGTTGAAGAAAAGCGTGTTGCGCGAGTACTGGGGTCGATCGTCCAGTCTGCCAACCGGCAGCACCATCGGCTGGCGCTCCATCAACTGCACCTGCCGGCGCGCGTGTTGGCGACTGAACATGTCCGCGACGAAGAAGTCGTCGTGGCCATCGCGATCCACGTCCGCAATGTCGAGGCCCATCGAGAAGATGCTCGTCTGCCGGACGGCCAGCCGCGGGATCGCACGAAAGCGCCCTTGGCCGTCGTTGATCCAGATGCGGTCCGGCGAGTGAAAATCGTCGCAAACATAGAGGTCCGGCGCACCGTCGCCGTTTAAGTCGTGGAACATTGCCGAGAGCCCCCAGTCGTAAGGCACGGCCATTGGTTTGCCGTCTTCGTCGAGGAATGTGCCGTCGGTCCAGTCCACCGGCGTGAAGTGCCCGTGCCCGTCGTTGCGATAAAGCACGTCCGCCTCGCCGTTTTCGAGGACGCCGGTTTCGCGGTTGACGCTGAACCGGCCTTTCAAGTCTGAGGCCGTTAGCGGGCGGCTATCCACCGCGACCAGCTCGAACTTTCCGTTCGCGGTGGCGACGCTGTATCGCTTCGGCGGCTCGTCGCGGAACGTGGTCGTGCGATAGTTGACCACGTAAAGATCGAGGTCGCCGTCGCCGTCGATATCCGCCAACGCCATCGACGTCGCGCCGGTTCCTCCCAGGAGCCCGGCCTGGCGCGTAGTTTCGGTGAAACGGGCGTGACCGTCGTTCAGAAACAGCCGCGTGCCGGTGCCGACGCCGTTGACCAGCAGGTCGAGATCGCCATCGCCATCGACATCCGCGAGCACCGCGCCGGATGACGGCTGGTCCGCGCAGGCGACGCCGGCGGACGCGGTAATGTCCTCGAAGCGCCAGTTGCCAAGGTTCCGGTAGAATGCGTTCGATCCGTCCAGACCGCAGAAATACAGATCGCAAAGGCCGTCGCCATCCCCATCACCCGCCGCCACGCCGGAGCCGTTGAGGAGGATTTGGTTCGTGAGGTAATGGTCCTCGGCGAGCGCGTTGGTGAAGGCGACGCCGGTCTGCGTTGGCGGCAGGATCGTGAAGCCCGTCTTGCCGCCGACTGGAACCGCGAGCGCCGCGGACCGGAAGCCCGAACCTGCCTGCCACTCCAGCCCGGCAACGACCGCCCGTGCAGGAACGAGGGCCAACGCGAGGCCAAGGAACAGGCTCAGTCGGTTCATGTAATGGTGGCGATGCGGCTGTCTTTAACAAAAGCGCCCGCAACGTCCAACCAAAACCCGGATCGCGCTGGAACCAGGCCGGGCCGGGCCAGCTTGAATTCGCGGGTCCACGCCAAGGTGGTGAAGGCGGGCGGGCCGATGGCCCATCAACGGCGATCCAGCCCAAGCGGGCCGACCAGGCAACCGAAGTGCGGAGAAGAGCTTGGGCTTGGGCGCAACCGGGCAAATGCCGAGCCAGGCACCCAGGGTGCAACTTCAATTCGCGATCGGCTCGCTACGCCAGACCCAATCTCCTTGGCGCATGTCGGGCGCGCCTTTCGACGTGGCCCCCGGTTGGCCACCGTCGTCCTTGAGATTGAAACCGACGGAGTAGAGCACGAACCGGTCGGGCGCCTCGCGCCGGTATTTCAACGATTCGCCATTCACGGGATCGACCGGCAGGCGGTCGATAAACTTTGGCTGCAGCTCCGTTAACTGCTCCGGGTAACCACCGGTGGCCAGACGGTGGCGCTCGAGCGCGCAGGCTACGCGGGCCAACGTCACGCCGGCCTGCTCGGACGCGGCCTTTTCGACGGCCTTGGACAACGCCGGGAGGAGCATGTAGGCAAGGGTGTTGTAAAACGTTCGCCGCTGGAAAAAGTCGCGGACCTCCTGGTCCATGTCGGTCGAAAGGTTCACCGAAGGCCCGGCGGGATCGAACTTGTCGATCAGGAATTGAACGGCGTGGGCGATGTGGACTTCGCTCTGGTATCGGAAACCCGCGGGCAACGACCCAAAAGCTTTGATCATGGCCGAGTCGGTTGGGCTTGAATTGCCGCCGCCAGCCTTGCCCTCACCGATGAGCGCGAGGGCATACGTGCGCTCGCCCCGGAGACAACGTTGGATGTCGGCCACGATATTCATCTTGTCCAGACGCGCTTCGAGTTGAGCCAATTGTGGCTCCTGCCAGCGGTGCCGGGCCAACCCAAACCAGACCGGCTGGAGGCTGGAGTCGGTGATGGCGATCTGAACCAACCCACCAATCAAGACCGGTTCGCTGCCGGCGGCCTCCGCGAGGGCGAACACGGTGAAGATGTCGGCGAGGGCAGCGTCGGGGTTGCCAGCCTCCAGCTCCACACAGGCCGAGGTGCGAAAGGGGAAAACAAGACTCTTGAGCATCGCGTAGCGCGGCAAAGCAATACTCGGATCGAACTCGCCTGCCTCGAACAAGGCGTAAGGCCGGCGGGCCGCGGCGCGGAGTTCGTCGAGTTCGGCTTGGTGTTTTTGGAGCAGGAACTGCAAATCTTCGAGCGGCGTACCCGCCGGCCGGGCGCGCAAGGCGAGCCAATCGGTATCGGTGATGCCGAGCAGGGCGCGAGTCAATGCCACGTTTCTCGGCGGAACGTAGCGCATGACCATCCGGGCATCGAAACGCGAATCGTTGGTGGCGCGGAGTTCGCGTTGCCATTGGTCCAGGCTCGCGACCGTGCCCCGCCGCCAGTCCCCCCACTGCCACCGCTTGGTTAGGCGTTCTTGAGTCGCGTTCTGGAATGGCTCCAAACCAATGGACACCGGTTGGTTGGTCGTCGCGAAAGCGGCCGCGAGCAGCGGCGTCTTCAGGAAGTTCTGGTCATCCGGCACCTTGGGCGGGGCGAGCGCGGCCCAGTCGAGCTTTTCGCCCCTGGCCTCCAACTCGCGCCGGCAGGCCTCCCAGGCGCGTTTGCCACGGTAGTTTTCCTCGGCCCAGACCAGCGCCAGCAAGGTGACCAGCGCCGCCAGAGCGAACGCGATTCGTTTAAGCCATTTGCGCATAATTTCGAGGTTCGATGAAGGAAGAGTCCGAATTGGTGCCGCGAGGCGCGACGATGCGCCGCGGCGGAAGCCCGGCTTCCGCGTCCGGCAACTCCAGCAGTTCCGACACGAGCCTTTGCTGCGTCTGCCAGTAATTGCCGAACGAGGCGAACGAGCTCGCGGCCGGCCATGCAGCCAACGGCGAGCCGCCGGTGGCGGCGAGATTCAAGCCGAAGATCAGCACCCAGGCCGCGGCGAGTCCACCCCAGGCCACCGGATGCGGCCACAGCCAGTCGCGCAAAACGGCCGCGACTGAAAAGCGCGGAACCGTGGGCCGTTCGCCGGCTTGGCGGGCAGCGGCGAGAACCTGATCTTTCCAGGCGGCCGGGACTGGCCGGATGGGCTGGCGGCGGAGTTCGGATTCGAAGTCGTCGAAGTTCATTTGATCTCGTCGTAAAGGGGACGCAGCCGGGCACGCAATTTGTCTAAACCGTAGCGGTAGCGGCTGGCGGCGGTGTTCAGTGGAATCCCAAGCGCCTCGGCAATCGCCTCGAAGGTCAGGCCTTCCCAGAGTTTCAGGTGCACGACGGCGCGCTGCTCGGGCGGGAGTTCGGCCAGCGCTTCACTGAGCTGCTGCCGATACGTCCGCTGATCCGGGTCGTCCGCGGGCAGAAAGAGTTCCACAGTCTCCGCGGCCAGCGCTTGGGCGGTGCGCGCGCGCGTGGCGCGGCGACGCAGTTGGTCCACTGCGGCATTGTGCGCCAGACGGAGCAGGAACGCGCGTTCGTCGCGCACACCCGCCAGGAGCTCGGGGCGCCGGGCGAGGCGGCAGAAAACTTCCTGCAACGCGTCGCGCGTCTCCGCTTCGCTGCGCGTGAGATTCAGCAGGAAGGCGAACAGCGCCTGGGCGTGTTCGTCGTAGAGCCGTTCCAGCTCGGGCCGCGGTGGCATGTCTGGGAACCATGACGCGGCAAGTCGCGGCTTTTGTCTATCCTTCGCGGCGTCGATCGGCTTAAAGCTGGCGGAGGTGGCAGAAGGGCCAAGTCTGGGATTGCGTCCGCGGCGGGTTTGATTTTGGGTTCCCGCCCATGAAAATGCGTTTCTGGCGCCACGAACTACAGTTGGCGCACCGGTGGACCATCTCCCGCGAGTTGGGGCCGGATGGCGGAGGCGGAGCGGATCGCGAGCCGGTCGTTTTCGTGGAACTCACCGACAAGGCGGGGGTGACCGGCCTCGGCGAAGCGGCGCCCTCTCCGCGCTACGACGAGACGCCAGCCTCGGTGATCGCGTTCCTCGAACGCGTCAATCCGTACCAGCTTTCTTTCTCCGACCTCGAAGGCAGCAAACACTATCTGAACTCGGTCGGGCCGGGCAGCTTCTGCGCCAAGGGTGCATTGAACATTGCCCTGCTGGACGGCGCGGCGAAACGTGCCGGCAAGCCGTTGCACGATTTTCTCGGCCTCGCGTTCACGGAAGGCAAACACCTCACGTCGTTCAGCATCGGCATCGCCACGCCGGAAGTCATCCGCCAAAAAGTGGCCGCCGCCGCCGACTTTCCGGTGCTGAAGCTCAAGCTCGGCAGCGCGGACGACCGGGCAGCGCTCCAGGCGTTGCGCGAAGTCGCCCCGGAAAAACGAATCCGGGTGGATGCCAACGAAGCCTGGCACACCAAGGAGGGCGCACTCCGGAACTTGGAATGGCTCGCCACGGATGGAAAGATCGAATTCGTCGAACAGCCGATGCCCGCGGCCTGCGCGCCCGCGGACCAGGAATGGCTGAAGGCGCGGTCGCCGTTGCCGCTCATGGCGGACGAAGCCTACGTGTATGCCGGCGATGTGGAGCCCTGTGCGGCCGGGTTCCACGCCGTGAATGTGAAGTTGGTCAAGGCCGGCGGAGCCAGTGCCGGGCTCGAAGCGTTGCGGGCGGCGCGGAAGGCAGGGTTGAAAACCATGCTGGGCTGCATGATCGAGTCGAGCGTGCTGATCAATGCCGCCGCCCACTTGGCGGAGCTGACCGACTACCTGGACCTGGATGGCAACCTCTTGACCACGAACGATCCTTTCCGTGGCGTCGGCTGCCGAAACGGTGTACTCTCCTTCGCCGACGCACCCAGCCCGTTCGGACTCCAAGTCGCCCCCCGGTAAGCGATTGAGATGGACAGTGCCGCGCGGAAACGGCGGCAACGAACGAAGCGGGTTGGTATCGTTATTGCTTAGTAACGTGAAACGCTGTATTCGTCGCGGTCGCCTGTTCTTGGGTGGTGCATGGACGTTGGGAATGCGTAACAAGACGGTAAAATTTCGGTTGCAGATGCGTGGCCGATTCGGCAAACACGGAACAACCTAATCACTGCGGACATGGGCCCCGACAGGTTGCAAATGCAACGGTTGGAGTACAAGTACCTCATCAGTGAACGCAAGGCACTGAAGGTACGCGAGTACGTGCGCAGTCATCTGGAGCTGGACGAATACGGCATCAACAAACCCGATTGCTCCTACACGATCCACAGTCTGTACCTGGATTCCGACCCGTTGACGACTTACTGGGAGACGATCAACGGCTGCCAGAACCGCTTCAAGTTGCGGATTCGCTACTACGACGACAGCCCCACGGCACCGGCGTTCTTCGAAATCAAGCGGCGGGTCAACGACGCCATCTTGAAGCAACGGGGCGGGGTTCACCGCGAGGCGGTTGCGTGGTTGCTGGCCGGCCAACTGCCTAATCCCGAGCACCTGTTCTCCGTCCAACCCAAGCAGGTGGTGGCGCTCCAGCGGTTCAGCCAACTCATGCTCACTCTGCGCGCCAGCCCCAAAGCCCACGTCTGCTATCGCCGGGAAGCCTGGGTCAGCACGCAGGACAACTCGGTGCGCGTCACCCTGGACCGTGACGTGCGGGTGGCGCCGGAGTTTTCCGCGCGGCTGGGCACGGACACGGCGAAGTGCGTGACGCCCTTCGGCGACGAAGTCATCCTGGAATTGAAATTTACCGGGCGGTTCCCGAGCTGGTTCCGCGAACTCACCGAAGCCTTCAGCCTGTTTCGAGGTTCGGCGGCAAAATACGCGGATGGTGTGGCCGCCATCGGCGAGGAGACCTTCTATCAACATGCCAGGGCCAACGGCGTCCCGGAACCCGTGCCAGAGGTGGCGCGTAAACCGGGCGCGGAGACGCTCCCGCGGTTGGCGGTGGCGCCGGCGGTTTGAGGATTTTATGGATTGGCTCTTTCGAGGTGACTATGCGGCGGCGCCGACCAGCGTTCCCCTGCTGGTCCTGGCGCTGGTACTCGCCTTCCTGGGCGGCCAGGCATTGGCCTGGGTGTATATGATCACCCACAGCGGTCTCTCCTACTCGCGCAACTTCGTTGCCTCGCTGATCGTCATCCCCGTCCTGACCGCGGCGGTGATGACCGTGCTGGCCGACAACCTCGTCACCGCCTTCGGCATGATGGCCGTGTTCGCCATCGTCCGGTTTCGGAACGTACTGCGCGACACCCTGGACACCAGTTACATCCTGTCGTGCCTGGTGATCGGCATGGCCTGCGGCACCCGCCGCTACCCGGTGGCCATCGTGGTCACGGTGCTGACCAGTGCGATCATGTTGTACATCTGGGCGACCGCCTTTGGCAGCCGGCATCGGTACGATGTGATTTTGAACCTGCACTGGGGCCGGTCTCTGGCTGAACTGGATGAAGTGCGGACCTTGTTCCGCCGCCACAGCCGCCGCACGCACTGCGCCAGCCAGCGCCTCAACGAAGCCTACGGCGGCACCGACCTTTCTTACCGGCTCTTGCTCCGGGATCCGAATCGACTGGAAGACTTGATGAAAGAACTCAAGACCGTCACCGGCATCTCCCGCGTCACCAGCCTGCAGGCCGAAGACGAGTCCGAAGTTTGACCCATGAATCCCCTGCCGCCCATCCCGACCCCGATGGCCCTGCGCTGGCGCGAATTCCGAATCCGCGCGCTGCCGCCGCTGGTGTTCGTCGCCGGTGGTTTCGCCGCCGTCTGGATCTGGCAACACGACGTTGCCGCCCCCACCTTGGTCGGTGAAGTCGAGGCCCGGCGCGCCGTGGTGGCCAGCATCCGTGCCGGCACCGTCTCCAAGCTGAACGTGGACCGCTTCTCGCCCGTGCGGGTCGGCGACCCCGTCGCCGAGGTGCTGGTCTGCACACCACAGTACTTCGAGAGCTCGATCGGCGTGGTGAAAGCCGAGGCCGAGGTGCTGCGCCTGCAACTCGATCCAATCGTCACCCAGGAGCGGTCGAAGGTGGATTTCGAGCGGTTGCGGCTCGAAGTACTGGACGGAAGAGTCTCGCTCGCGGCCGACCAGATGCAGTTGCGCTACGCCGAGGCCGAGTACAATCGGCTTGCGTCGCTCTACCAGGATCAAAGCGGCGTCGTCTCCAAAGACCTCTTCGAGCAGGCACTGCGAAACCGGGACACGCTGCGCACCCAAGTCGAGGGTCGTGGCAAAATGCTGGAAGACCTCACGGCCAGCTTGAACTCCCTCCGTTCAAGCCGGCCGTTGCCGCCCGCCAAGTCCGGTGTGCCTGAAGGCTGGCAGGCCGCCTTGGATTTGCAGGAAGAGCGTCTCAAGCAGACGCTCGCCGAATTCAGCCCCGTCACGCTCACCGCCCCCATCGACGGTATGGTCAGCACGGTCTATCGCCATTCCGGCGAGACCGTGGCCGCCAACGAACCGATCGTGACGATCACCTCGACGAACAGCGAACGGATCGTCGGCTACCTTCTGCCCCCCTGGCCGTTCGAACCGAAGGTCGGGGCGCCGGTGGAAGTCCGCTCGCGTTCCGGCTCGCGCAGCATTGGGCGCGCTTGGATCACCAAGGTCGCCGGCCATCTCGATCTCGTGACGACGAGCCTCACGCTGGCCGGCAGCACCCGCCCGAACTTGTTTACCGCTCGCGGACCCGGCGCGGAATTGGGGGCGGGCAATCAGCCGTTGCAGGCGGGGCTGCCGTTGGAATTCACCATGCCGGAAGGCCTGCGGTTGCTTCCCGGCGAAACGGTCGATCTGCGGTTGCTCGGCGAGGGCCCGGTAGCCAAGACGAATTGATCCCGGCCCGACACTGGCCGGCGTGATCCCCGCCAACCTCGGCTTGCCAGCGCCGGGTCCGGCGCTCAGATTCTTCGCGTGCACATTCCGGACGGCTTCCTGAATCCAGCCACCTGCGCCGGCGCTGCCTTGCTGGCCGGGGCCGGGCTCGCGGCGGCCAGCCGCAAAGTCACCGCCGGCTGGAATGACCGCACCGTGCCGCTGCTCGGCGTGATGTCCGCGTTCGTCTTCGCGGGCCAGATGGTCAACTTCCCCGTGGCTGGTGGAACTTCCGGACATTTGCTCGGCGGGGTGCTGGCGGCGGTTTTGCTCGGCCCACATGCCGCCGCGATGATCCTGACGGTGGTGGTCGCCGTGCAATGCCTGTTCTTCCAGGATGGCGGCGTCACCGCGCTGGGGGCGAACGCGCTGAACATGGCGCTCGTGGGCGTCTATGGCGGTTACGCCGTTTTCTCCGTGGCGACCAAACTCGTGCCGGGACCGCGCGGACGGTGGATCGGGATCGCGTTCGGCTCCTGGTGCTCGGTTCTGCTGGCGGCAACCGCGTGCTCCCTTGAACTCGCCGCCTCCGGCACCGCGCCGCTGCACCTGGTGTTGCCCGCGATGTTGATTACTCACACCGCCATCGGTATCGGCGAGGCCTCGATCACACTGGGCGTGGTTTCGTTTGTAGCACGCGTGCGGCCGGACTTGATTTACCGCCACCCGCCGCTGGCGACGCCGTTGCCCGCGCGAACACTGCTGCTCACCGGCCTCGCGGCTTCGCTGGGCGTGGCGGTCCTGCTGGTACCGCTCGCCTCGTCGCTGCCGGACGGTTTGGAAAAGGTGGCGGAGACGTTGCCCTTTGCGACGCGCGGCGAAGCCGTTCTGCCCTCGCTGCTGGCGGATTACCAATTGCCGGGGATCGGTTCGCCGGTGCTCTCGGCCATCCTGGCCGCCGTGGTGGGAACGCTACTTTGCCTGGCGGTGGGCTGGGGTGCCGCCCGGCTCGTGGCCCGCTGGACGCGGCGGCCGTCGCGCGGATCCCAAGCCTGAGTTCTACTCATGCCCGCCACCGTCCGCCTGCTCGCCACCCTGGTCAGCGTCGCGGCCATCGCCTTGTGGCCGGTGGCGGCGTGGCGATGGCAGACCGTCCCCGTGCTGGTTTTATTGGGGCTGACCGGCGCGGTGCGATTGCCCTTGCGCCCCCTGGTGCGCCGGTTGGGAGTGGTCTGGCTCCTCGCCGGACTAATGGCCCTCGGATTGGCCGGCCAGGTCGGGTGGGAACTGCGCGCCGGCAATCTCCTGTTCAAGGCCACGCTCAGCGTTTGGGCGGTGAGCCTGCTGACTCACACCACGCCGCTGGCTGCGCTCGTCGGCGCGTTGCGCCGCTTGGGCGTGCCCCCAGTCTGGGCGGATTCATTCGCCTTTTGGGGACGATACTACGCGGTGCTCGCCGAGGAATGGCACCGCCTCCAACTCGCCCGTCGCGCCCGCACCATGACACGCAGTCGGCAGCTCAAATTCCACGCGCTCACCAACGGCCTGGGCGTGTTGTTCATCCGCGCCTACGAACGCGCCGAGCAGGTCCACCAAGCCATGCGCGCGCGCGGTTATCGCGACGGCGGTCCAGGCACGGCCACTCCGCGTCATTGAGCCGATCCGGAAGCAATCCGCTCTTTGACCCAGGCAAGCGCTTCGTCCCGGGAGGATAGTTCGTCGCTCAACTGCTTTTCGCGCACCTCCGCCAGCAGCGCGCCCAACTCCCGGCCCGGCGCCATTCCGAGCGCGAGCAGGTCATCGCCGCGCAACAGCGGCGGCCGAATCTGCGGCTGCTGCGCCAGCGCCGCCGCTTCGCGCAAAAGGAATTCGTGGTGGTCCAGCCGGCCGTGCGAGCCCAGGCAATCCAGCCGGTGCAATTCCAGTTCGAGCGGGAAAGTCTCGCGCATGAGCAGGCGCCGCAGCGTGGCTTTGCGCATCCGCGTCACGTCCTTGAACTGCATGTGCTGGCGGACCACCGCGACCGCCGTTTCCACCTCTTTGCGTGGAAATCGTAGCCGCGACATCAGTTCCTGGGTCATGTCCGCCCCCACCCGTTCGTGGCCGTAGAAGTGGATCGTGCCCGTTTCGGCGTCGCGGCTGGCGGTCACGGGTTTGGCCACGTCGTGGAGCAAGGCCACCCACGGCAGCAACGTCGGCGAGTCGGCCGGGAGCAGCGCCAGCATCTGCCGCACGTGATCATAAACGCTGCCTTCCGGATGATAATCCGGCGATTGCACGCAATCGACGAACGTCGCGACTTCGGGCAACACCTCGCGCAGCAAACCGCTTTCGCGCAGCAGATCCAGCCCGCGCGCGGCGTGCGGCGGGCGAAACAGCTTGATCAATTCCTCGCGAATCCGCTCCGCGCTGACGCGGTGGATTTGCGCGGCATTGGCCTCGACGGCGCTTAACGTGGCTGGCTCGATGGTGAAGTCGAGTTGCGCCGCGAAGCGCACGACGCGCATGAGTCGCAGGTAATCCTCCGCCAGTCGCTCGGCCGGATCGCCGATGGTCCGGATGCGCCGCGCGCGCAGGTCTTCCTGGCCGCCCACCCAGTCGTGCAACACCTCGCTCACGGGGTCGAAGAACAGGCCGTTGACGGTAAGGTCGCGTCGCCGCGCGTCCTCGACCGCGTCGGTGAAGCGCACTTCGCTGGGTCGCCGGCCGTCCCGATACGGTCCCTCGGCGCGGAAAGTCGATACCTGATACTGCTCGCCTTCGACGACGACCAGGAGCACGCCAAACTGGCGGCCCACCGGGATCGTGCGGGCGAACAGGGCCTCGATTTGTTCGGGGCGGGCCGAAGTCGCCACATCGTAATCTTCCGGCTCGCGGCCCAGCAACGAGTCCCGCACGCAACCGCCGACCCAGAACGCCGCGTGGCCAGCCTCCTGGAGGCAGGCCACGATCGTCCGCGCCTGCGCCCGCCGTCCGCCCGCTTGAATGCCGGCATTCATGGAACGCGATCCTCGGCGGCGGCGGATTGGCTGGTCTCTTCTGTGACCGATCGCGGCAGCGGATGCGCCCGGCGAAACCGCACATAAACCAGGCCGCCCACCAGGCTCCAAAACAGGCTGCCCGCATAAGCCAGCAGCGACAGCGACAGCGCCGCCGTGGCGGGCACGGCAATCTGCGGGGCGGCCAACGCGACGACGTACAGGTTTTCCCGCACACCCAAACCGCTGGGCGTAATCGGCAACGCCGCAAGGCAGATGATGATCGGGACGATCACGAACAAGAAACCCGGTTGGATGTGCAATCCCAACCCGCGGACCAGCGCCCAAACCTGAAGCACGCAGGCGACGTTCAACAACATCGACAGGCCAAAGGCCTTGGCCAGCAGCGCGCGCTGGCGGCCAAATCGTCTTAGCGCTTCGAGGGCGCATTCCAGACTTTCCCCTTTGGGCAATCGCCGCAGCCAGCCGCGCGCCCCTGGCCAAAATCGCGTCACCCCGCTTTGGAACGAGAGTCCGCCCACCACCAGGAGCGTGCCCAACATGCCCAGCGCCACCAGGGCCAGCGCGCCCAGCCGCGGGTTCCCGGTCAGCAGGCCGTGGTTGGGCACCATCATCACGGCGGCGAAGACCAGCATCGAAAGCAGTCCCAGCAGGCGGTCCACGACCACCGACACCACCGATTCCGCCTTGAGGTCACTGGTTTCGCCGGCGGCATAATACGCCTTGAGGAGATCGCCGCCCGTGGAGCCAAGCAGGAACGCGTTGAAGAAATGGGCCACCATCGAAATCTCCAGCGCGCGCGACAGTTTCACGCCGGTGTGCTGGGAGCGCAGCACCATATGCCAGCGCAGCGTGCCGAGCAGGATCGTCAGGCCCATGAAGACGAGCGACAGCAAGCCCTCCCCAGGCCGGATCAACGACAGCGTGCCGAAGAGCGCCCTTGGACCGTGCACCCAGGCGAAGTGCCATTTGTCGGCCCAGGCGAGCGTCTGCCACTGGCCGCCTTGTCGCTGCCACTCGGCGCGGCCTTCGTTCAGGAAAATCGCGGAAAAGACCCAGCCCAGCAGCAGCACACAGACGCCGATTCGCCAGGCGACGCGCCAAGTCTTCTGCCGCACGTTCACTCCTCGCCCCAGATGGACCGGATATACGCCACGCCGCCCAACACTTCCTCGCGCGTCAACGATGGGCTGAGTTCGATCACCTTGATGTGCTCCGGTCGCACGAACGGTTTCAGCGCCGCGAAATCGACTGTGCCCTGGCCGGGTGGCCGGTGGTCGCGCCCGGGAAATTGCACGTCGTGGATGTGAAACCCGGCGAGTACCTCGGCCAGCGATTCGAGGTGCATCACGTGGTTGATGAAGCCCAGGTTCTCCTTGATCTGCGCGTGGCCGGTGTCGTGCCAGTAACGCACGGTCCCGCCGCGGAACTCGAAGAAGAAGAACGGCGCGTCGCTCTCGAACGGGATTTCCTCGAGGGCCTCGCGGTTTTCCACGCCCAGCAAAAGGCCTCGCCGGCGCGCGTCTTCCTCGACCTTCCGGAGCAATTCGTAGGCAGCTTCGACATGCCGTTCCTTGCGCGCTTCGCGCCTGGCTTCGGCTTCCTGGCACAGGCGCTGGTACTTGGGTGTTTCCCGCTGACCGGCCGCGACCAGTTTCAGGAGTTTGTCCGTGTACTCGCGCATCTCCACTTCGCCCATGTGCAGGACGACCAGTTGCGCCTTCACGCGTTCCGCGAATTCCAGCGTCTTGAGGGTGTGGCGCAGGGCGTTCTCGCGCTCGCGCTGGTCCAGCGAGGTGAACTTGAAGACGTTCGGGGCGGCGCGGGTCAGGCCGATCGGCAGCGGGCAGAAGTTGTGCAGGGTGGAAATCTTGATTTCACCGGCCTCGACCGCCTCGAGGATGCCCGGCACCAGACTCAGCCGGATGCCGTGGCTCAATTCGGCGTACTCGAAACCCAAATCCCGGATCTCCCGGAGCATCGCCCGTCCGTCATCGTGGCGGTCGGAATTCCAACAGGTCGAAAGCGAGTACATAAAAAGTCAGGGCCGAGCGAAAGGCGGATGACCCGGCGCTCGGCCCTGCCCGAAATCCATCCGGTTACATGTCGGCGTAACGCGCCGCGAGCATCGCGCTGAATTTAGCGACTTTCAGCTTGCGACGTGCTTTCTCGCTCGGCTTCTCAAAGTGACGATGGCTGCGCACCTCGCGAAGGGTGCCTTCGCGATCGACGCGTTTCTTCAAGCGGCGCAGGGCTCTCTCAACCGCTTCGCCACGTTTCAATCGAATCTCAGTCAAAGCCGTTTCACTTCCTTCCTGGGACCTGGGCCCGCTGCGCCATGGGCGCACCGGAAGCCCTTCCGGTCAAGGGGGCGAAAGCTACGTTCCCCCGCCGGTTCGTGTCAACGGCCAAAAGCCTGCAAAACGCCTCCGAACCTGGAATGAAGCAGGCTTCCCGCCGTTCGGTTCACGGCCACAGCGTCTCCCTTGGCCAAACGTTGGCCGGGGTTGCCGCGCACGACCAGACTCCAGTGTTTTATCGGCCTGGGGATGACTTGCGGCGCAGCCTTCGGCGGCAGATAGTCGCCGGCCATGCGGATTCAAAGCGACGCCAGTCGCTTGGCTGACAAAGTACCGCACGTTGCCTCCCCTGTCCGTCGCCAGTCCCGCCGCCCCACAAGGCCGTCGCGAACGCCGAACCCCGGCGAGACTCGGTCGCAGATGTGTTGGGAGGTAAAGCCGGGGATGGAACCAGTCGCCTGCGGCGGTGTTGCGGGCGAACCGCCAGAACGGGCATGAACGTCGCGCCGCTCCTCGAACGTCCTTTGCGGGCGATCCTGCTGAAGGACTGGTGGTGCCGGCCGGCGTTCCTCCGGCTCCTGGCCCTGGGAGGTTTCTCGGCAGTTCTCGGGTTGTTCACTAACCGGCCGGTCACGTCAAACGACGTCCTTCACCTGGCCGTCCCTTTCTGCCTGGCGAGCGCCCTCCTGGGTCACACTTCACGACCGGATATTCTAAACGAGGAACAACGCGCGGGAACGATCAGTCTGCTGTTTCTGGCCCGAATCAAGCCGCTGGATTTGATCGTCGCGCGCTGCCTGGCCGCGCTGGCGACCGGCTGGCCTGGGGGCCTCGGGGTGGCTCCCTGGCTCGTTCTTGGCCTCGCAACCCGACTCGACCGCTGGACCGTCGTGGGCCGAATCTTCCTGGCGTGGTTGGTTCTCTTCTGGCTCGCGGCGGCGTTCAGTTTGTTCAGCGCGTCCTTGGGCCGGCACCGGAAGAAGGCGGTCAGCGGCTTCCTCGGGTCGTGGTGGGTCTTGTTCCAATTCAGCCCGATGCTTGCCACCGCGTTCCGCAAGGCAGGTCTGCCAACGCCGCTGATCAAGTTGTTGGAACTCGGCAATCCCGCCGCCATTCTGCAGGCGTTCTGGTCCGCCGGAGACGTCACGGTTCCGCCGGGATTTTACCCTCCGCTCGGACTCTTCGCGTCCGTTTCGCTCAGCCTGACGCTGGGTGCGCTGGCGGTGCTGCGGCGCAAATGGGGCGCGGGTTTCGCGGGCGAATCGAGGATCCAAAACCTCGGTCGGCGACTCGGCCGCTTGCCGGCGCGAAAGCCTCTCCGCGATCGGAGTCCCATCGCGTGGCTCAGCGACGACGGCAGCCACCGACTGCTCTGGCTCATCAGCCTCGCCTCCTTGTCGGTAATGTGGGTCCAGCGACCAGCCAGCCTGGACGCGCTTGTTGTCTGGACGAACACCGTGCGTGGCGTCCTGTTGGCCAGCGTTTGCCTGCTGACGTTTCGCTCGCCGGAGCGGGATTGGCGGGATGGCAGTTTCGATATGATTTACGCCACCGGCCTTTCCGATTCGGAGTTGCGGGCTGGCTACCGTCGGACCGCCTGGCGGCAGGTGGCAGGGCCGCTGCTCGTGGTTACGCTCGCCAACGCGCTTTGGCCGCTGCCGCCCGGTGCGCCGACGATGTCCGGAGACAATCTGGCCTTCTGGATCGGCCGCGAAGCGATTACCACGTGGTTGGGTGGGTGGGTGGCACTGGAATTCACGGTGGACACCATCTTATGCCCGAAACAGAAGGACGCTTCCCGGTGGCAGTTTGGACTCTTCCTGGGCGGAACAGTAGGTTTCTTGAGTGCGTTGGTTCACGACAGCCCGATTGGGGTTGCCTGTTTGATTCTTGGAGGCGTCGCCGGCCTGCTTTGGCTGAAGCACCGCCGACGCTGCGACCGCCTACGGGAACTCTGGCGGAATCGTCCGGCTGACCTCGAAAAGTACCCCTGATCGATGCGTTGGATTCGTTGCGGCTGGTGCTCGCGGAAGCCACACCCAGTTCATCACTCCAGCCGGAAAAACCGACTCGACGGCGAGGCGTCCAGCGGCACGGACCATTGCTGAGCATCACCAGCCGCCGTTCCTTGCCAGGCTGTCCATGCCCCCGAATGGCCCAACGCCGGGGAGGCGACCAGTCGCCAGGGCAGGCCCGAGTTCGTAGCCGAAAGTACCAGCCGCCCCGGCTCGCGCCGCCTATCGAGACTGGCAACGGCCTGGTTCTCGAAGCTCAACTCGCGGAATACGGCCCGGCGCGCCTTCGTTGGCGTCGATGTTCCCGATTTGCGCCCGGGTCACGCCGCGATCGACGCTGCCTTTGGCAAGCCGGGCAGGTGGCCGATGGTGTTCAGCCGGATCGGCGGGGGCGCGTCAGCCGCGAAGCTCACCGCGGGGCGGAACAGAGCGGCGGTCAAACCCAGGCAGGCAATTGCAGGAAGCAGGCGTGAGACCTTCATGGACT
>JAKANS010000325.1 GCA_021823625.1 bacterium
CGCCGCACCGCGATAAGCCGCAGCGTTTCCAATGATTGATGATCGAGTTTCCGTCCGTCCTGCTTCGCCAGGCCCAACCCTAACACTTCCCATTCGTGTAGTCTATCCTAAAGACTTGTCAGTATAGGCGGCAGACGCGAAGCCAGGTCGGGCCCAATCGAGAGCACCAACACTTCGCGGCTCAGCGGGGTGTCCCCTTCGTGGCGCAATTCGCGGACGCGGGCCGAATAGGTCTGGCCCACCCGGAGCGGCAGCCAAACGGAGTTCGTGCCGCGTTCGAGGATCAATTCCAAGCCACCGCGGGTACGGGTCGAAGCGCCAACCGCATCAGTGTAAACCACCGTATCTTCCGCCCCGCGCTCCTCGTTGAGGCCAAAAGGCGTAGCGGTTCCGTCCGGCCAGATCACGCGGAAACGCGATGCGAGGTTGGTCATGCAGGGGGTGCCCGTGGCGTCGAGCCAGAAACAAGTGTGCCCGCTCGGATTGCTCACCAGTTCGCCGCGGTAGATTTGCAGATCGCGCGGGCGGCCCTGGTAGGTCTCGCTGTTTCCGTAAAAATCGCCGTTCACGGCGGCGATCGGCACCCCGGCGTCCGGCGGCAACGCCTTCACCTGCTCGGACACCAGCGCCATCGCGAAAGTGTTGGTCCGGCCCAGTGTGGTGCACAGTTCGAGGTCCTGGCGCGAGTGATCGATCTTGAGGACGTGGATCGACCACGGAACGCTGGGATCCTTGTCGTTCACGTAATCGAAGCCGCGCCCGGACCCGTTTTTCTCAGCCGCCGTCGCTGTCGCGATCGAAACCGCCAGGAGGCAGAGCCATAACCAAGCCGAAAGCGCCCAGAACTGGCGGGCGCTGCGGCGGAGCTCAGGGCTGACTCGGAAGCGGCGCGCCGGTTCGCAGGAAGGGTTCTCGAAACCGGCCTTAAAACTCGCGGGGAGCGGTGTTCTCACAGCGCGCGAATCTCGTTTCGGGGCGTTCACCATCATCATCTTGCTCTAAGCAGCCTGCGTGCCGTCTCCCCGCCGGAGCCTGCACCTTACTTCGACGCTTGTCCGGCGCTGGCTGCGGCCGGAGCGCGAACGTCGCTATTCCGGACCACGATCAAGGAGTTGGCGATCGGGCGATCCTGGCCGTCACAAGGGCTGTTCCGCACCTGGCCTTCGAACCAAAGCGTCGCCGAGCCACCACCGTCAAGGTTCATCGCCTCCTCGCAGCCCAGGTCCGCAAGGTAGGCCGACAACGCCTCCAACGTCATCCCGGCCGACAACCCTTCCTGGCGGCCATCGACTTCCACGAGAAAGAATTGCGAGTCGTTCCAGCCGATGGCACTGCGCGGGTGCCGTTCGCGCATGGAACTGAAAGCGTATGACCCCAGCGAGGGCGGTTCGATCCGTTGCCGGCGGGCACGTCGCACCAAGACCGGGCCGCCGCCGATGGCCGTCGTCGCCCCGCGCAAGTCCGGCAGGCAGGCGGTGCTGATTTCCAGCACGGCTCCGGGTTCGATCTTGGGCAGCGCCGGCGCGAGTTTGGGGCCGATTGACAGTACCAACGTGTCCGGCGCCAGCGGTGTGTCGCCTTGATCGCGCACTTCACGGACGCGGGCTCGATAAGTTTCGGCTACGCGCAACGGCCGCCAGGCAGTGCCGGGGAGTTGTTCGAGCACGAACTCCCGCCCGCTGGTGGTGCGGGTGGATTGCCCCACCGCCGGCGTGTAAAGCACCGCGCCGTCCGCAGGTCGCTCGCTGTTGAGGCCAAAGGCGTACTTGGAGTTGTCCGGCCAGACGATCTGGAACCGCGACGCGACGTTCGCCACGTGCGGACTCCCGCCCGGGGCGATCCAAAAGGCCACGCCGCCCGTGGGCGCGCTGATCAATTCACCGGCCGCGATTTGCAGGCCGCGCGGGTCGCCCGCATAGGCCCGGTCGCGCTGGTAAAAGTCGCCGTTGATGGCGGCCACCGGCACGCCCAGTTTGGGATCGAGTCGTTTGACCTGCGCAATCAGCGGGTCCATCCCCACGGCCTTGCCCTCCGCGTGCGCCGAATGCACCGCGAACGCCGGATCCTGGCGGTCGAACCTCACGATGTGGATCGACCAAGGAACCTTCGGCAGGTGGACGTTCGTGTAGCTCATGCCCGCGGTCTGCGCTGCCAGCGATTGGGTGGCGAGGAACCAGGTGCCCAGAGCGAGAATGGCGAAACCGAACCGGGGCTTCGCGACTGCGGAGCACAGAAGCGGCTGCGAAGGCGTCATTCAGGCAACTTAGAAACCGCTTTTCCCCATCGCAAGACCGAAAACGCCACGGGGCCAATGACAAGTGAGGGGTGCTTGCGACCGCCCCCGCCGCCTGATGTGCGCCACCGCGGCTGGCTGCAGGCTGTTAACTGCAGCCAGGTGGGCAAGACGCCGTCGAGACCTGCAATTAACCACGGAAGCTCGGAGTGTGAATGAGGAACTCAAGAAAGCCGGAAAGCCCGGGAGGCGCTTCATGGTTTCTTGAGTTCCTCATTGGACCTCTGCGTTTCCGCGGCTCCGGGGCAGGTTGTGGGTGGGGCAACACCTGAGGTGGTCCGTGCAAGCAGTCTTTCGAGAATAGTGTCATCGCTCAGGCGGTCAGGGCGTTGGGACTTTGGCGGTGGCGCCGTTGGCGCAGATAGCGGCCTTCGTCGTAGGG
>JAKANS010000015.1 GCA_021823625.1 bacterium
AAGCAGAACGAGTCGCTCAAGGAACGGGTCGCGGGCGATCTATCAGCCATCAAGGCCAATGCCAAGCTGGTGCGCTCCTTTTTTGGCGCCCCAAGTGTAGCCTATGCTAAGGACTGATCAGTAAGCGGCCAGCGCGCTCACGTCTCCTGATGGCCGGTCTAACCGGTGCAGGAGTTTGGCGAGGTCGGCACGGGTGAACTTCCATTCGAACGGTCGGGCGATGGCCTCGTAGCGTCGCTCAAACCCGTGTAGCCGGTCCGCCACCGCCTCCAGGTTGGGAAAATCGTTCGGGGGGAGCACCTTTCGCTGGATGATCGAGAAGGAGATCTCGCTTGGGTTGAGCCAACTGGCGTGCACCGGTCCGTGGATCCCGTGCACATTGGAGTAGCGGGATTGAAGCCGCTGAACGCTACGCTGGCCGCGCTGGGAAGAGCCCTTGTCCATGATCCAGCACACCCGGCGGGCCGGGCGAGACGGTTCCTGGTGCATGACCTGGGCGACCAGCCGATCGAAAGGCGCGATACCGCTCTTGGCTTCACAGCGAGCGAAGAGTTTGGCCCGGTGCACATCCCAGGCCGCCAGGTAAGCCCACGCCCCCTTCCGCTCAGACTCATGCTCGACCTTCCTGGGCCGCTTCGGTGCGGGAGACACGGTGCCATGCAGACGGCGGCGGGCTTGGATGCTGGTCTTCTCGTCGGTCGAGCGCCCGAATTCATCCGCCGGCAGATCCTGGCCCTGCCATTGGCCCTGGTAGAGATCCAGAATCCGTCCGGCTTTCGGGGCGAAATCCGGATCGCGGGGGAAGATCCAGCAGCGAGGCTGCCAGGGCCGGATGGCATCCTCGTGGATCCCAGCGCCAGAGCGTCGTCCCGCTGACCTGCGCGACCAGACCGCTCTGGCAGACGTGTCGAGTCAGTTCCTCCACACTCCAACGCGACAAGGGGACGTGATGGGGGGCGGGCAGTTCACAGGCCCGGGCCTTAACGCGGACGACCAGTTCTGGGGGGAAAAGACCGGGGCGGCCCGGTCGGGGACGTTCCTCCAACCCGGGTAGGCGCTCTTCGAAAAAGCGTTTGCGCCATTGGCTGACGACTTCGCGCCGGGTGTCCAGGCAACGGGCGATGTCATCGTGGGCGCGGCCCTCGGCGGCCTGGAGTACCCTTTGGGCGCGGAGCACCTGATCATACGGCAACGTATACTTGGCAGCACGGCTCGCCAGTTCCGCTCGCTCTTGGTCGGTGAGCTCGATTTTGAATGGGCTGGTTCGAGGCACATGGCGGACATGCCGTAATGTCCGCCAATTGCAAGGTATAATACGTTATCGTATTTATGGAATAGCCCCCTAAGGATTCAGGCGGGCGTGGAACCACAGCTTTGCGTTTGGAGCAATTCCGCGGCGAGGATACCTTGCGGCCGGTTGCGTAAAACTGTCGCCTATGAAACGTTCCTGTCTCGCAGTCTGCGCCGCGTCGCCGACCGAACCCCAGCCGCCCGTCATGTTTCCAGTTTGGCGGTGGCTTATCTGTGGCTTGTTCCTGCTCTCGGCCGTGCTGCCCACGCGGGCGGCCACGCCCAAGCGACCGGTCGCGGACGAGTATTTCGGCACGCGGATCGTCGATGATTACCGCTGGCTCGAAGCCGGCAACGACCCGACGGTTCAGCAGTGGAGTGACGAGCAGAACGCCAGGACGCGGGCATACCTGGACGCGCTGCCGGGCCGCCCGGAACTGGCGAAGCGCCTCACCGAACTGCTCAGCGACCAAGCGCCCACCTGGTTCAACGTCATCGACCGCCAGGGCGTGTTGTTTGCGATGAAGATGCAGCCGCCCAAAGCGCAGCCATTGCTGGTGGGGCTGAAGTCGTTGGACAGCCTGGAAGGCGAACGTGTCTTGCTCGACCCGCTCACGCTCGATCCCTCCGGCGAAACGGCAATGGACTTCTTTGTGCCATCGCTCGACGGCAAATGCGTCGCGGTGTCGCTGTCGCGGAAAGGCACGGAGCGCGGCGACGCGCATGTTTATGACGTGGCAACCGGCCAGGAACTTGCCGGGGACGCCGTTCCCGCCGTGAACACCGGCACCGCCGGCGGTTCGTTGGCCTGGACGGCCGAGGGCTTTTTCTACACCCGCCATCCGCTCGCAGGCGAACGGCCGAAGGCGGATCTCGGTTTTTACCAGCGGGTCTATTTCCACAAGCTGGGCACATCCACGAAGGCTGACCGCTACGAGTTGGGCAAAGACTTCCTCCGCATTGCGGAAAACTTCCTGACCAGCTCCGCCGACGGCCAATGGGCGGCGGACTTGGTTCAAAAGGGCGACGGTGGTGAGTACGAGTTGTTCCTGCGTTCGCCAGACGGCGCGTGGACAAAGCTCGCGACGTACGAAGACCGAATCGTCCAGGTCCGTTTCGGCCGGGACGCTGCGCTGTATCTGCTTTCGCGGAAGGGAACGCCGAACGGCCAGGTGCTGCGCTTGCCGCTGGTGCCCGGCCAACTGGCGTTGGCGCAGGCCAAGGTGGTGGTGCCGGAAGGCGACGCAGCGATCGAAGAAGTCCTGCCCGCGAAGACGCGGCTCTACCTGGCCGAGCAACTCGGCGGGCCGAACCGCGTGCGCATGGTGGCACTTTCTGGCGAGGCGTTGGGCACGATTCCCGCACCGCCCGTCACCGCGCTGGGTGGCCTCGAGGGAGTCGGCGGCGAGGACGATGTCGTGGTGTCGATCACCGGTTACCTGTCGCCGCCGGGCCTGTTCCGCTTCGCCGCCAAGGAGGGCCAGCTTCACGCCACGCCATACGCGGCGAAGTCGCCGGCAGACTTGAGCGCGTACGAGGTGGTGCGCCAGGAATGCGTGTCCAAGGACGGCACGAAGGTGCCTTTGAACATCGTTTGCCGGAAAGGGCTGAAGTTCGACGGGCAAAACCCGACGCTGTTGACCGGCTACGGCGGCTTCGGCATTTCGATTACGCCGCGCTTCAATCCCGCGCTGCCGGTGTGGTTGGAGGCCGGCGGGGTGTTCGTGGAAGCCAACATCCGGGGCGGCGGTGAGTTTGGCGAGACGTGGCACCAGCAGGGCATGCTGCACCACAAGCAAAACGTCTTCGACGACTTCCTCGCCGCCGCGCGCTGGCTCGTCGCGCACCGGTACACCTCGCCGGACAAGCTGGCCATCGAAGGCGGTAGCAACGGCGGCCTGTTGATGGGCGCGGCGCTGACCCAGGCGCCTGACTTGTTCAAGGCGGTCGTGGCGCACGTGGGCTATTTCGACATGCTGCGTTTCGAGGTCGCGCCCAACGGCGTCTTCAATACCACCGAGTACGGCACGGTGAAAAACGAAGCGGACTTCCGGGCGTTGGCCGCGTATTCGCCGTACCAGCACGTAAAGGATGGCACGCAATACCCGGCGGTGCTTTTCCTCACCGGAAAGAACGACCCGCGCGTCGATCCGTTCCATTCGCGCAAGATGGTGGCGCACCTGCTGGCCTCAGGCACGAAGCAGCCGGTCCTGCTGCGCACCGCCGACACCGGCCACGGCATCGGCACGCCGCTGGCCGAGCGCATTGCGCAAGCCGTGGATACGGACGCCTTCCTGTTTCAACAACTGGGGATGAAGGCGAAGTAGCCGGAATTTCAGGGTTGTGACGGGGGCGGAAGCTAGAAGCCTTGGTTTGCTGGCCAACGATCAAAGAACCCCCCATCAAGTAGTTCTCGTTGTCTCCGCAAATCGCGGCCGACGCGGGTCTCAACGAGCGCGCGGTCAAGTTGCATCGCCACGGCATGGTGACCAGGCTGCGTGTCAAGCGGTCCACCATCGATGGATACAACCTGCTGCCCGCGCTCGAGGGTGAAGCCGTCTGGCCGTGCCACGAGTTCATCTATTGGACTGACGACGGCAGCGTCGCGGCCCGGCGTTACGACCAGTGGAAGGTCACCTTCCTGCGGCAGAACGCCCACGGGTTGCACGTGTGAATGGAGCCTTTCGAGGCGCTGCGCGCGCCCTTGATCGGCAATCTGCGCTCCGCTCCGTTTGAGCGCGCTGAGTATGAGAGCTATGGCTACAACCAGTGGTTCGCCGAGCACATGTTCGTGTTCGCGCCCGCCGGTGCCTACGTCGGGCAGTGGCTGCAAAGCTTCCGCGAGTTCCCGCCGCGTCGGAAGCCCGGCAGCTTCAACCTCGACCGCGTAATGGTAGCGGTGACCAGCCAA
Organism: bacterium; assembly: GCA_021823625.1. Taxonomy (GTDB): domain Bacteria; phylum Verrucomicrobiota; class Verrucomicrobiia; order Limisphaerales; family J093; genus DSVZ01. The sequence continues at coordinate 4,202 of JAKANS010000015.1, forward strand.
CCGGGCAGCGGCAAATGACGCTGCGCTCAATGACACGCTGACTCAACCCACCGGGCCGCACCCGTCCCAGCCGGGTGTGGCCCACCTTGGAGCGCGGGATTCATCCCGCTTCAACGAACGAATGAATGCAGAGGCAGAGAGCACCGAGGACGCTTCGAAATTTCGGATCGTGAAGTGGACTGAAGCCTGCGCTCCCATTCAAGTTCTGAAAGCCACAACCAGGAAAATGAAAACCACCCGCACACAAAACCGCCCCGCCGCCGCACTCGTTGGCGCGCTGGCGTTGATTGCGACCGTCGTGCAGGCTGCCGATCCGCTGCCTTCGTGGAATGACACCGTGCCGAAGAAAGCCATCGTGGCGTTCGTCGAGCGCGTAACCCAACCCGGCTCCCCGGATTTCGTGCCGGCCGCCGGCCCATCGCCGCGTTCGACAATTCGGATGGCGACCTGCAAATGCTCCCATCCACCGCCGCCGGCCGCGGTGCGCGCTTCTGCCGCTACGTCCATTACACCGACGCCGGGTGCGAGTGGGCCTATGACCGCCAGTCCAGCATCGGCCGCCTCGGCTAAGGTCACGATGAAGCCAGGGCCAAAGGCTGGACCGTCGTGAGCTTGAAGGACGACTGGAAGCGGGTTTTGCATTCGGACAACTGACTGCCATGGACCATGTTTGGGATGCGCGTACGGGGCAGGCTTCAATGAGCGGGCTCGAGTGTCGCGCTCGTCAGCGATTCGACCTGCGCCGCCAGGATCTGGCCTTGCTCTCCATGCCCTCGGCTTCCTTTGCCAGCAGGGCGGAGCGCTGTTCAACAATGGAGTTGCCCGCCGGCCGCGTTGCCGTCAGCCGCATCCTCTCGAAATTGCGGCCGGCCACGGGGCCTCGCGCCCGCACCGCCTCTTGGGTTCTCGTGAAAGCATGATTAGCGGTGCCGAAACCGGCCATTGGTGAAAGGAAACCCCAAGGCGGTTGAACCTTTCTTCGGGTGGGGTGTCGAAAGCCATACCGGTTCATTCGTTGCCATGAAGACTACCAAAGTACTTGTGCCCTGGCAGGAAGGGTTGCACGCCCGGCCGGCCGCCCGGCTGGTGCGACGGATTCGCCATCTGCGCTCGCGGATTCTGCTCCGCACCGGCCAACGGGTGGCCGACGGCAGAAGCATTCTCTCGGTCCTCATGCTCTGCGCCACGCTCAACACCGCGATCGACATCGAGGCGTCCGGCGAGGACGAGGAAACCGCCATCCGCGTCGTGGAAAGCCTGTTCGTGGATCCGACAGTTTCGGATTGGGATCAATCGGACGGCGACCTGGCCCTGGAGTTCGGCGCGGATGGCGCATTCGGCGCCCACCCCTTGCCGGAATCCAAAGCGACCGGCACGACGTGACCGGCATGGCTTTCCCCCGACCGAGTTCAAGAAGTCCCGCGACCGCGGTGCCGCTCAACGCGGGAATTCGGTCGTAGTCTTCGGCCGCGCGCGGGCTCAACGCCGCCGCCGCTGAGCCATCAGCACACCCGCCAGCGCGCCGCTGAGATGGCCTTCCCAGGAAATCGGGCCGTTCTGCGGCAACACGCCGTAAAAGAGGCCGCCGTACAGCACCGCCACCAGCACCGCCACAAAGGCAGCCCGCCAACTCCGCAAGACGAATCCGGCCGCCACCAGGTAAGTGGCCAGGCCGTAAATCAGTGAACTCGCGCCCAGGTGCACCGTGCCGCCACGGCCGATCAGCCAGGTGCCCAGCCCGGCGGCGATCCAGATGCCCGCCAGCGTCGGCCACGGCCGGTAGCGCCGATCCGCAAACAGCAAGACCAGCAGCACGAAGAGGGGAAAGGCGTTCGCGAGCAGGTGCGCCGCGTTCGCGTGCAACAGCGGCGCGAAGACCACGCCGATCAGGCCCGGCGCGGTGCGGGGCACGATGCCGAAGTTGCGCAGCCCGGGCAGCAGCATCGTGGCGAAGCCGACCAGGAACAGCACGCCGACCAACGTGGCGCTGGTCGGCACGGCTTCATTCCAACGATCGCCTCGGGCAGCCATGCGCGTGCGGCCGTTCATCTCCCGCCGGCCGGCCGCGGTCAAGCCTCCCGCCGCTCAAAGCGCCTGACCCGTCGCCCCGTCGAAGGCGTGCGCCCGATCGAGTCGCAGCGTGACGGTAATGCGTTCGCCGGGGCGCACCGCTGTCACGCACGTCACCTGCGCCACCAACCGGCAGCCTTCCGCGTCCAGATGGAGGCACGCGCCGTCCGCGCCCAGCGGCTCCACCAACTCGACCAGTGCGTTCAGCGTTTCGCCCGCGGACTCCGCGCCGGCGCTGCCCAGAACGACGTGTTCCGGCCGCAAGCCCAGCGTGATGGTCCGGCCGCCGCGGTCCGCCCAGCGCGTTGCCAGCGTGCCGGGCAACGTCCACGGCCGACCGGGCCGGCCTTCGGCGGCGGCGAACTGCCATTGGCCATCGCGGGAAGTCAGCGTGCCCGGGATCAGATTCATTGGCGGCGACCCGATGAAGCCGGCGACGAAGACATTTGCCGGTTGCTCGTAAAGCTCGCGCGGCGGCGCGACTTGCTGCAATGCGCCGGCGCACAACACCGCCACGCGGTCGCCCAGGCTCAGCGCTTCGGCCTGGTCGTGGGTGACGTGCAGCCACAGGCCGCCGAGTTCGCGATGGACGCGCGCGATCTCGCGTCGGAGCTGCGCGCGCAACGGGGCGTCCAGCGCGGCCAGCGGTTCGTCGAGCAGCAGCACCCGTGGCCGGTTGATCAGCGCCCGCCCAAGCGCGACGCGCTGGCGTTCGCCGCCGGACAATTCGCCCGGGCGACGGCCGAGCACCGGCGCGAGACCCAACAGGGCGGAGACTTCGCGGACGCGCGTCTCGATTTCCGCGCGCGCCACGCGGCGCAGGCGCAGGCCCAAAGCCAGGTTTTCGAAGGCGCTGAGATGCGGGTACAAAGCGCCGCTTTGAAAAACGAAACCGACGCCGCGCGCCGCCGGCGGCACCCCCGCCAGGTCGCGATCGTCCATTTGAATGCGGCCCGCGGAAGGCGTCTCGAGGCCGGCGATGAGGCGCAAGAGCGTGGTTTTGCCGCACCCGGAAGGACCGACCACGGCGAGCAACTCGCCGCTGGCGACGGCGAGGTTGAGCGAACGGATGGCCGGCACCGTCCGGCCGTGCGGCCCGACGAAGTCTTTGCTGACGTTTTCCAGGACAATGCCCGCCATGCCGGGCGAGCTTCGGCGAACCCGCCGGAGGCGTCGAGGGCGGAGTCGATTTTTACACTTCCCGCGCGGGCGGGATGTCCCGATGCTGTTCGCGCAGCACGCCCGGCGAAGCCGAATACCACACCGGCGACGCTCCACCGGGATTTCTCGCGCGGGACCCGCCGCATCCCTTCCGGCCCGATCATTCACGTGCACGGGCGGCACAGGCACGAATGCCTGTTGCGTTGCGGGGTACAAGTGGTTATTAATCTCGAAATTTTGGACACGAACGCAGAGTGAACGGAACGAACCGAACGAAGATGACGACCCAGCCTGAAGGCCATTCGGCGGCGGGCGGCCGCCCCTTGCTTGGACCCCCTGCAAAGCAGGGTTTGTACGACCCCTGGTTTGAGCACGACGCGTGTGGCGTCGGCTTTGTGGTCAACATCAAGGGCAAGGCCTCGAACGAGATCATCCGCCAGGGGCTGCGGGTGCTGGAGAACCTGACCCATCGCGGCGCCTGCGGTTCGGAAGCCAACACCGGCGACGGCGCCGGCGTGCTCATCCAGATGCCGGACAAATTTCTGCGCAAGGCCACGGCCCACGCGGGCATCAAATTGCCGCCGCAGGGCCAGTATGGCGTGGGGATGTTGTTTCTGCCGCCCGACCCGGCGCAGCGCCGGAACTGCGAGCGGCTTTTCGAGGTGATCGTGGCCGAGGAAGGCCAGGAGGTGCTCGGCTGGCGCACCGTGCCGACCGACAATTCGACGATCGGCAATTCCGCCAAGGCGAGCGAGCCGTTCATGCGCCAGGTGTTCATCGGGCGGAGCCCGAACCTGGCGGACGACCTGGCGTTCGAGCGCAAGCTGTTCGTGATCCGCAAGCGCGCGGTCACCGAGATTCGCAACTCGGGCCTCAAGGGCAGCCACTATTGGTACAGCGCCAGCATGTCCTACAAGACGCTTTGCTACAAAGGCATGCTCACGCCCGACCAGTTGGCGCAATATTACCCGGACCTGAACGATCCGAACCTCGAGAGCGCGCTGGCGCTGGTCCACTCGCGTTTCAGCACGAACACGTTTCCCAGTTGGGAGCGCGGCCACCCGTACCGGTACGCGGCCCACAACGGCGAGATCAACACGCTGCGCGGCAACATCAACTGGATGCACGCGCGCCAGGCGATGTTCGAGTCCGACCTGTTCGGCGAGGACATCAAGCAGATTCTTCCGATCATCAACACCAACGGCAGCGACTCGGCGATGTTCGACAATTGCCTCGAGCTGCTGGTCCTCGCCGGCCGCTCCCTGCCGCACGCGGTGATGATGATGATCCCGGAACCGTGGCAAAACCACGAGCGCATGAGCGATGAGAAGCGGGCGTTCTACGAGTATCACTCGTGCCTCATGGAACCGTGGGACGGCCCGGCCTCGATCGCGTTCACGGACGGCATCCAGATCGGTGCTGTGCTGGACCGCAACGGCCTGCGGCCTTCGCGGTATTACGTCACCAAGGACGACTTGGTGGTCATGGCGTCGGAGGTGGGCGTGCTGGACATCCCGCCGGATCGCGTGCAGAGCAAAGGCCGGCTCCAACCGGGCCGCATGTTCCTGATCGACACCCAGGAAGGCCGCATCATCGCCGACGAGGAAATCAAGCACGAGACCGCCTCGGCCCAGCCGTACCGGCAGTGGCTGAACAAGCACCAGGTTGAACTCGCGCACCTGCCCGATCCGCCCTCCGTGCCGGAACCGGATCACAAAACCGTCCTGCAACGCCAGCAGGCGTTCGGCTACACCTTCGAGGAATTGCGCCTCCTGCTGGTGCCGATGGCGCGCGACGGCGTCGAGGCGGTGGGTTCGATGGGCAACGACACCCCGCTCGCCGTGCTCTCGAACCGGCCGCTGCTGCTGTACAATTATTTCAAGCAGATCTTCGCCCAGGTGACGAATCCGCCGATCGACTGCATCCGCGAGGAGATCGTCACGGCCACGGAAACCTGCACCGGCTCCGAACGGAACCTGCTCCTGCCCGTCCCGGAGAGCTGCCACCTGATCAAGCTCAAGACGCCCGTCCTCACCAATGAGGAACTGGCGAAACTCCGGCATGTCGCCCAAGGCGACTTCCGGTCGGTCACCCTGCCGATTCTCTTCAATCCGGCCGAAGGACCGATCGGCTTGGAAAAGGCGATGGCCGCGTTGTACGCAAAGGCCGACCGCGCGATCCAGGAAGGGATCAACATCATCATCCTGTCCGATCGCGGCATCGACGCCGAGAACGCGCCGCTGCCGGCCTTGCTGGTCGTTTCGGGGTTGCACCACCACCTGATCCGCAACGGCACGCGCACGCGCGTCGGATTGGTGCTCGAATCGGGCGAACCGCGCGAGGTGCATCATTTCGCCTTGCTGATCGGCTACGGCTGCAGCGCCATCAACCCGTACCTCGCCTTCGAGACCCTCGACGACATGATCCGCCAGGGTCTGCTCAAAGACATCGACCACAAGACTGCGTGCAAGAATTACGCGAAGGCAGTCGTCAAGGGCGTGGTGAAGGTGTGCTCGAAGATGGGCATCTCCACCATCCAGAGCTATCGCGGCGCGCAGATTTTCGAGGCCATCGGCCTGCACCATTCAGTCATCGACAAGTATTTTACCTGGACGCCGTCGCGCATCGAAGGCGTGGGCCTGGACGTGATCGCTCAGGAAGCCATCGCCCGCCACCAGCAGGCTTTTCCGGATCGGCAGGTGAACGGGCACGCGCTGGACGCCGGCGGCCAGTACCAATGGCGGCAGGACAGCGAGTTTCACCTGTTCAACCCGGACACGATCCACCAGCTCCAGAAGGCGGTCCGGCTGGGCAGCTACCAGTTGTACCAGCAGTACGCCCGCAGCGTGAACGAGCAGGCGGACAACTTGTGCACGCTCCGCGGCCTGCTCGATTTCAAACCGCGCCCGCCCGTGCCGATCGACGAGGTCGAGTCGGTCGAGTCGATCATGAAGCGCTTCAAGTCCGGCGCCATGAGCTACGGCTCGATCAGCCAGGAAGCGCACGAGACCCTGGCGATCGCGATGAACCGCATCGGCGGCCGCAGCAACACCGGCGAAGGCGGTGAGGATCCGCAGCGGTACGTCTGGCAGAACGAACTGGGCGACTCGAAGAATTCCGCGATCAAACAGGTGGCTTCCGGGCGCTTCGGCGTCACCAGCTATTACCTCGTCAACGCGCGCGAACTGCAGATCAAGATGGCGCAGGGCGCCAAGCCCGGCGAAGGCGGACAGTTGCCCGGCCAGAAAGTTTATCCGTGGATCGCCAAAGTGCGTCACTCGACGCCCGGCGTGGGGCTGATTTCGCCGCCGCCGCACCACGACATCTACTCGATCGAAGATCTCGCCGAGTTGATTCACGATCTGAAGAACGCAAACGAAAACGCCCGCATCAGCGTGAAGCTCGTCTCCGAGGTCGGCGTGGGCACGATCGCCGCCGGGGTAGCCAAGGCGCACGCGGACGTGGTGCTCATCAGCGGCCACGATGGCGGCACCGGCGCGTCGCCCCAAACCAGCATCAAGCATGCGGGACTGCCGTGGGAACTCGGCCTGGCGGAAACCCACCAGACGCTGGTGTTGAATAATCTCCGCAGCCGCATCGCGGTCGAGACGGACGGCCAGTTGAAGACCGGCCGGGACGTGGTCATCGCCACCCTGCTGGGGGCGGAGGAATTCGGCTTCGCCACCGCGCCGTTGGTCGCGATGGGGTGCATCATGATGCGGGTCTGCCACTTGAACACCTGCCCGGTGGGCGTGGCCACGCAGAACCCGCAACTCCGCAAGAACTTCATGGGCCAGCCGGAGCACGTCGTGAACTTCATGCGCTTCGTCGCCCAGGAAACGCGCGAGTGGATGGCGCGACTCGGCTTCCGCACCATCGACGAAATGGTCGGCCACACGGAGGTCCTCGAGCCGCGGCGCGCCGTGGAGCACTGGAAGGCGCGCGGGCTGGACTTCACGAACATCCTGTATCGACCCGAGGCGGACAAGAGCGTCGGCCGGTACTGCCAGGTGGCGCAGGACCACGGCCTGAAGGATTCGCTCGACAAGACCACGTTGCTCGAACTCTGCCGGCCGGCGATCGAGCGCGGCGAGCGCGTCCGGGCCGAACTGCCGATCCGGAATGTGAATCGCGTGGTCGGCACGATCACCGGCAGCGAGATCACGCGCCGTTACGGCCCGGCGGGTTTGCCCGAGGACACCATCCGGCTGCATTTCAAAGGCTCGGCGGGTCAGAGCTTCGGCGCGTTCATGCCCCGGGGCATGACCTTCACGCTCGAAGGCGACGCCAACGACTATCTCGGCAAAGGGCTTTCGGGCGGGAAGATCATCGTGTATCCGCCGGCGGGCTCCACATTCGAGCCGGGCGAGAACATCATCGTCGGCAACGTGGCCTTTTACGGCGCGACCAGCGGCGAGGCGTACATCCGCGGCATGGCGGGCGAGCGCTTCTGCGTCCGCAACAGCGGCATCGACGCCGTGGTCGAAGCGGTGGGCGACCACGGTTGCGAATACATGACCGGCGGGCGCGTGGTGGTCCTGGGCCCGGCGGGCCGCAATTTCGCCGCGGGCATGTCCGGGGGCGTTGCTTATGTGCTCGACGAGACCGGCGATTTCGCCCGGCGCTGCAACCTCCAGATGGTCGGCCTGGAGAAACTCGAGAACCTCGACGAAATCGAGTCGATCCGCGCGCTGATCCAAAAGCACGCCGAGTACACGCGCAGCCGCCGCGCGCTCAAGATGCTCGTTCTGTGGGACGACTACGTGCCCAAGTTCGTCAAGGTGCTGCCAAAGGATTACAAGCGCGTGCTCCAGGCGATGAAACGCGTCAGCGATTCGGGCCTGAGCGGCGACGACGCCTGGATGGCTGCCTTCGAGGTCAATGCCCGCGACCTGGCGCGCGTGGGCGGCGGTTGACGAAAAGGCGTGTTGACCGGAACATGCGGTAGCGAGTTCGTGCCATGTTGATTCCGTACATCCGTGCCGCCATGCATCTGGCCCGCTTCGAGCCGATGGAGAACGGCTGCTATTTCGGCGAGATACCGTCCTGCGAGGGCTGTTGGGGCGAAGGCCCCAGCCTGGAGGCGTGCCGCGAGGATCTCGAGGGGGCACTCCAGGATTGGATCGTGGTCCGGCTGCGTCACGGCTTGTCACTGCCGGTCATCGCCGGAATCGACTTGAATCCGCGGCCGGAGATGGAACATGCCGAAGCCGATTAGCTGGCGAGCAACGGTGGCGCGATTGCGCGCCGCCGGCTGGTCCGGCCCGTATGCGGGCGGACGGCACCCAACGATGATCAACGGACAACACTCACTCACGATCCCAAACCCGCACCGCGGTGACATCGACTGGTCGCTCTTGAAACGGGTGCTGCGCCAGGCGGGCCTCACGCCCGAGGCTTGGGAACGACTCGGCAAACACGACTGATCGCGATTCATTGGCTTTCAATCATGGGAAAACCCACTGGCTTCATCGATTACGTCCGCGAGCTGCCGCTCGACCGCGACGCCGTTCAACGCATCAAAGACTGGAACGAGTTCCACCTCCACGCGGAGGAGCCCAAACTTCGCGAACAGGCGGCGCGGTGCATGGATTGCGGCACGCCGTTTTGCCACACCGGCCGCCTCCTCAACGGCATGGCCTCCGGCTGTCCGATTAACAACCTGATCCCGGAGTGGAACGACCTCGTTTACCGCGGCCTGTGGCGCGAGGCCATCGAGCGGCTGCACAAAACGAACAATTTCCCCGACTTCACGGGGCGCGTTTGCCCGGCACCCTGCGAAGGTTCGTGCAACGCCGGCCTGGTCGCCGCGCCGGTCACCATCAAAGCGATCGAGTGCGCCATCATCGACAAAGCCTGGGCCGAAGGCTGGGTGAACGCCGAACCGCCGGAGATCCGCACCGGCAAGCGTGTGGCCGTGATCGGTTCCGGCCCGGCGGGACTGTCCGCCGCCGCCCAGCTCAACAAGGCCGGCCACAGCGTCACCGTCTTCGAGCGCGAAGACCGCATCGGCGGCCTGCTCATGTACGGCATCCCGAACATGAAGCTGGACAAAAAAGTGGTCCAGCGCCGCGTGGACCTGCTCGCCCAGGAAGGCGTCGAGTTCGTCACCAAGACGGAAGTCGGCGTGAACTATCCCGCCAAGCGGCTGCTGGTGGAATTTGACGCGGTGGTGCTTTGCACCGGCGCCACGCGACCGCGCGATTTGACCGTGCCCGGCCGCGAGCTCGCGGGCGTTCATTTTGCGATGGAGTACCTGACGGCGAACACGCGCAGCCTGCTGGACGTGAAGCGCAACGGCAGCTTCATCGACGCCGCGGGCAAGGACGTGCTCGTCATCGGCGGCGGCGACACCGGCACCGACTGTTGCGGCACGGCGCTCCGCCAGGGTTGCCGCAGCCTGGTCCAGATCGAGATTCTGCCCCGTCCGCCCGCCGAACGCGCGGCTGACAATCCCTGGCCGGAATGGCCCAAGGTGTACCGGATGGACTACGGCCAGGAAGAGGCCGCGGCGCTTTATGGCGCGGACCCGCGCGTTTATCTCACCACGGTGAAAAAGTTCCTCGGCGACGGCGCCGGTCGCTTGCAGGCGGCGGTAACCGTCGAGATCAAGTGGGAGAAAGACGCTCAAGGCCGGTTCATTCCGAAGGAAGTTCCGGGCACCGAACAGGAACGCCCGGCGCAACTCGCCTTGCTGGCGATGGGCTTTCTCGGGCCGGAGCAGGCGTTGCTGGAACAGCTAAGCGTCGAGCGCGACGCGCGCACCAACGCCAAGGCCGATCACGACCGCTACGCCACCAACCTCAAAGGGGTGTTCGCGGCGGGCGATTGCCGGCGCGGTCAGAGCCTGGTGGTCTGGGCCTTCAACGAAGGGCGCGGGGCCGCGCGCGAGTGCGACCGCTATCTGATGGGCTCGACCAACCTGCCTTAAGCGGCAGCGTTTGAAGTAGCAAAGTCGGTTTAGGGTTGCGCCTCCTGGCGACACCCCGGTTCATCGTTGCCCAAACGTAGCAGCAATCCGGAGCGCACACCTTCAGCAACCCCGCGAGCGCAGCCGCCTTCGATCAGGATGCCTTGCTTCGCTTTGGCATGGCAATGGCGGGAGCCCGCGTCCTGACTTCCCGCCCGCGAAAACCAATCCTTGGCCTTCAACAATCATAGCCAGCTATTGTGGCCTGCCTGGCGGCAATCCACACTATATGGTGGTTTTTCACCTTTACACTTGGGGAAGGCGGGCGTAAGAGTTCTACCCGGATGCATCTGAAGAACCTGACAGCTCTGGGGTTTAAGTCCTTCGCGGACAAGACCTCTCTGGATTTCCAGCCAGGCATCACGGCGATCGTCGGCCCCAATGGTTGCGGCAAGTCCAACATCGCGGACGCCATCCGTTGGGTGCTCGGCGAGCAATCCGCCAAAGCCCTCCGCGGCGGTGAAATGGCGGACGTTATCTTTAACGGGACCGACCAACGCCGGTCTTTGGGGCTGGCCGAGGTTTCTTTGACGATTGGCGGGGTGGACCAGGAACATCTCAAGGCGGCCGGCGTCGAGCTCGGCTACGACGAACTGACGATCACCCGTCGGGTTTTCCGCGACGGTGGGAGCGAGTATTTCATCAACAAGACCGCCTGCCGGCTGAAAGACATCCAGCAATTGTTCGCCGGCACGGGCATGGGCCGGGCCAGTTACAGCATCATGGCCCAAGGCAACATCACGCAACTGCTCTCCAGCAAACCGGAGGATCGCCGCCTGGTGTTTGAGGAAGCGGCCGGCATCACCCGCTTCAAGAGCCAGAAGCGCGAGGCCTTGCGCAAACTTGAGTTGACCGAGCAAAACCTGTTGCGCATCTCCGACCTGATCCGCGAGGTCAAGCGCCAGATCGTTTCACTGCAACGCCAGGCCGGCAAGGCGCGCCGCTACCAGCAATTGATGAGCGAGCTGCAACACCTGGAAACGCAGCTCGCCCGCCACCAGTACGACGTGCTCCAAGGCGAGATCGCCGAACGCCAGTCGCGCCTGGACCAGTTGCGGTCCGAGATCGAGGCCGGCAGCGACCGGATTCTGCGGACCGAAAACGACCTCGCCCAGCTCCGTGCCCAACTGGCGGAGCTCGAGCACGAGATCGCCGGCACACAACAGCGCGGGCTGGAGTTGAAGGGCGAAGTCGATCGCCACGAAAGCCGGGTCCAGTTCAACGAGGAACGCCTGCGCGAGTTCACCAGCCAGAACGCCACCGCCTTCGACGAGGTCACGCGCGCGGAAGAGCGTCGTCTCGCGTCCGAGCAGGAACTCGCCTCCGTCACCGAACAAGTGACCGCCGCCGCCACCCGCCTGAGCGAGTTGCGCGCCGAACTCGAGGCCCGTCGCCAGGCCATGCAGGCCGTGGAAGGCGAATTGCGCGCCCGCCAGGAAGGGCTGCAGCGCCTGCAATCCGAACTTTTCGGCGAAGCCCAGCGGCTGGCGCGCGCGCGCAACGAAATCGCCGCCCTCGATTTGCAGAAGCAAGGCAACCTGATTCGCCTCGACAAATTGTCCGCGGAAAAGGTCCAGCTCGAAGAAGAGCGCACGCGTCTGCAGGAACGGCTGGTCGAATTCGAGAAGGCCAGCCAGGCGCAGCAAATCGACATTCAGGCCCAGCGGCTCACCGTTGAAGAGCGCCAGCAACGGCTGCGTGAAATCCAGGCCGAGTTGGGCCGGATCGGCCAGGATTTGGACCTCGTCCAGCGTCAGCAGGCCGAGCAGCAGTCGCGTCGCAGCGTACTCGCCCAACTCGAAGCCAGCCACGAAGGTTTTGGCGCCGGCGCCCTGGCGGCCTTGAAGAGCGCGCACGGCGCGCTGGGCACGCTGGCGGATCGCATCCGCGTGCCCGGCGAGCACATTGCCGCCATCGAAGCGGCCCTGGGTCATCACCTGCAATTGGTGCTCACCGAACAGCCGGAGAGCGCCCAGCAGATTCTCGCCGATCTCGCTGCGACCAAGAAAGGCCGCGCGAGCGTGGCGCCGCTGGCCCTGCGCAACGGGTACCTGGCCAAATCCGAATTGGAGCCGCAAGCGGGCGAACGCCTCGCCGCGCTGCAATGTCGCGCCGCGCTCAGCGTGATCGAAGCCGATGAGACGGTGCTCCCGCTGATTCACGGACTGCTGGGCCGGACGCAAATCGTGCCTGACTTGGCGGCGGCGACCGTCGCGTGGGGCGAGACGCACGGCGAGTTCGATTTTGTCACGCCCGGCGGCGAAGTGCTCAGCCGCCACGGCGTGTTCACCGGTGGCCGCGGCAACGGCAATGGCGGCGCGGCCGGCTCGATTCTCGCGCGTAAGAACGAAATCGCCGCGCTCGACGCCCAGCTCGCAGCGTTGGGCGAACGCATCGGCGAGACCAGTCGCCGCAAAGGCGCGCTCCAGAGCGAGCAGACGGGCATCCAGGCGGGATTGCAGGCGGCGCAGACCGAGTTGCGCGCGCAGGAAGTCGCCGTCGCCACGCGCCAGGGCGAGTTCAAGGCGTTGACCAACGCGCTCCAAGTGCTCCATCAGAAAATCGACACCGTCGTTTACGAGATTCAAAACCTCGCCGAACGGCAACGGGAAGGCGAAGAGCGCCGCGCCGGCTTGGCGCAACAATTGGCGGAGCTCGAGAGCCGCGAGGCGTCGCTCCAGGAACGCATCGCCGGGGCGAACGCTGGCATCGAACAAGACCGCCAGCGTCGTGAGCAGGCCAACGCCAGCCTGACGGAAGCCAAGGTGGCCCTCGCCACCGAGGAGCAACGCCACGCGGCCCTGCGCAACCAGCAGCGCCCGCTCGAGGAGCGCATTCGCGAATTGCTGCAGACGGCGGAACAGCGGCGGCGCGAGATCGACGGCCTGCTTCAACGCAAGGGTCAGGCCGAGGCGGAGATCAACGAATCGCGCCTGCGCATCGAGGGCTTGCAGCATGATCGCGAGGAAGTGAATCGCCGCCTGGCCGGCCTGGCTGAGCAGCGCACCGCACAGGCGGAGGAGATCGCGAGCCGCGAAGAAGATCTGCGCAGCCGGCGCCTTGAACTGGGGCGGCTTCAGGAAAGCCGCGGCGCGATCGAAATCGAACTGGCCGAGCGCCGCGTGGCGGTGCAGAACCTCCGCGACCGCATCCAGCAGAAGTACCAGCTCGACATCGACGCCATCCGCAGCGAGTGCATCAACATCACCTTCGCCGCCGAAGGGCCGGCCAAGGTCGTGGTGGTGACGCCCGAGGAAATGGAAACCGCCGGTGTGGCGACGGATTGGAACGCGGTGGCCGAGCAGGTGGCAGCTCTCCAGAAACGCATCGACGAAATGGGGCCGGTGAACCTCGTGGCGATCGAGGAATTCGAGGAAGCCGAGCAACGCCACGCGCACCTGTCCGCGCAGCACGACGATCTCGTCGAGGCGAAGCGCCAGTTGGTGGATGTCATCAACCGCGTGAACGCGCAGACCCAGGAGATGTTCATCGCCACCTTTGCCGCGGTTCGCGAGAACTTCCGCTCGCTGTTCTCCGAGATCTTCGGCGGCGGCAGTGCCGACCTTAAACTCGTGGACGAAGGCGACGTGCTCGAAAGCGGCATCGAGATCATGGCCCGTCCGCCCGGCAAACAACTCCGCAGCATTTCGCTCCTGTCCGGCGGCGAGCAAACCATGACTGCCGTGGCGTTGCTCTTCGCCATCTACATGGTCCGGCCCAGTCCGTTTTGCGTGCTGGACGAACTGGACGCGCCGCTCGACGAATCGAACATCAATCGTTTCGTGCGGATTCTGCAGCGGTTCCTGGCGCACTCCCAGTTCGTCATCATCACCCACAACAAACGCACCATCGCGATGGCGGACGTGTTGTACGGCATCACGATGCAGGAGCACGGCGTGAGCAAGATCGTCAGCGTCAAGTTCCACAAAACCGAGGAACCCGCCGCGGCGCAGCCCGCCAAATCCCTGGAAACGCCCACGCCGCTGCCGCCGCTCGAAACCGAGGAAGACCGGCTGGTGGAGAAACAGGACGCCTTGGAAGTGGCGGCGCATAACTGAAGCGCGAACCGGCCGGCGAAGCCGGTTGGCCGCTACACTGCTTGGCCAGAGCGCCGTGTCGGCGTTCGACTGTAAATCCTGCTTGACCGGTCGCCACCCAAGCGGATGGGTCTGGCCAGACATCGCGCCGAGTGATTTTCCGTACGCGCTCCAAGTTCCGGGCGGTGCAAGCGCACCCGCAATCGTTTTTGCGTTGCTTGGACCGGCAGATGGACGCGCTCCAGACGGCGAGGGGGGGCAGGCCCGCCGGCTGGCGGGGGTGCGTTTAGAACCTCGCCGCTTTCGAGGTCTATGAGGAAGCGGGCGTGGCTGGCTGGCGTAGGCGGCACATTGCGCAGATGCACCACGTCGAGCTTCGCGATGCTTGCGGATGAAATTTGCGGCCTCGCGCTTTACGATTTTTACGGTGATGAGTTCGCGGCGGTTCGTTTCTCATCGTGGCTTCATTGACCAGCTAACGATCTCCCAGACGATCGCGGATCATCTTCAGAATGATAAACGACTCGCGCTCGCGCTCCTCCAGCGCCCCCATGATGTAACCGATGGTCTCCCGGTAATCCGGGATGAAAATCTTGGAGAGGGCATTGCAGCGGCGTTGGGTCTTGCGAAGCTCACGCGCCAAGCGCAGCACGGCATTTTCCAGTTCGGCCAACTCCGCAAGGAGCGGGAGCATTTCGACGAAACAGCGCAGGGCTTCATCGGTGTGTGCCGAAGTTCCGCCCACGCCGAACTGGACGCTGAGAGTTTCGGTCTGAACCGTGACGCGAGGAATTCTCAGGCCCATCAGGTGCTGGTCGGACAAACGCACTTGTTGCTCCATCCGCACGCCAAGGGCGGCGCGGTCGAGGGCCGCTGAGCCGAGGTCCAGCGTCGCCTCATGCATTGCCGCAAAGGCGCGTTTGAAAGCTTCGGCAACTTTGGTTTCGGCGTCGCGGGCGCGGTTCAATCGGCTCATGAGTTCGAAAATGAGGATCTGGCGCTTTTGTTCGAGCAGATCGTAACCTTCCTCGGCAAAAGCGAGTTGCTGCTTCAGGCTGAGCAAGCTCGATTTCGTCGGCGCAATGTTCAGCTTGGCCATGAAGCTACTCCGTTAGGCGACCGTGCCAGGGAGTGCGGCGGCCGGGGCCACCGCTTGCTCGCGGTAATGTTGCTTCAGCAACGCGTCGCTCACGCGGTGCAGTTCATCGCGCGGCAGCATGGACAGCACGTCCCAGCCGAGTTCGAGCGTGGTCTGGATGGAGCGGTTTTCGTATTCACCTTGATTCAGGAAGCGCGTTTCAAACGCCTCGCCGAATCTCAGGTACTGCTTGTCCAGCGGACTGAGTTCCTCCTCGCCAATCACGTCGGCCAGGCCGCGCACGCGCTTGACATAGGCGTAGGCGGCAAACAACTGGCTCGCCAGCGCCGCATGATCCTCGCGCGTGTAACCCTTGCCCACGCCGTCTTTCATCAAACGCGACAAACTTGGCAGGCCGGCGATGGGCGGATATACGCCACGCTGGAACAGGTCGCGATCCAGCACGATCTGCCCCTCCGTGATGTAACCGGTCAGGTCGGGAACGGGATGGCTGATGTCGTCGGCGGGCATGGTCAGAATGGGGATTTGGGTGATGGACCCCGGCGAGCCTTCGATGCGACCGGCGCGTTCGTAGAGGCTGGCCAGATCCGAGTAGAGATAGCCGGGATAACCTTTGCGGCCAGGGATTTCGCCGCGCGCCGTGCCGACTTCGCGCAAGCTCTCACAGTAATTCGTCATGTCCGTGAGCAGGACGAGCACGTGCTGGCCGCAGTCGAAGGCCAGGTGCTCGGCCAGGGTGAGTGCGACACGTGGCGTCAGCAACCGCTCCACGCTCGGTGCGTCGGCCAGGGAAAAGAACATGACGGCGCGAGCCAGCGCGCCGAAGTCGCGGAAGTTGCGGATGAAGAACTCGGCTACGTCGTGCTTTACGCCCATCGCCGCAAAGACAATTGAGAACTCGACCTGCTCCTCCAGCAGGCGCGCCTGCCGGACGATCTGCGCCGAGACACGGTCATGCGGCAAGCCGTTGCCGGAAAAGACCGGCAGTTTCTGGCCGCGCACCAAGGCGTTCATCCCGTCCATGGCCGACAGACCCGTTTGGATGAATTCCCGCGGATAGCGGCGCGCGAACGGATTGATCGGCAGGCCGTTGACATCGCGGCGATCCGCGGACAGCGCGGGCGGACCGCCGTCGGCCGGCCGGCCCAGACCATCGAACACGCGACCCAACATCTGCCGCGAAACCGGCAGCCGAAAACTCTCACCGAGGAACCGGGCGTGCAGCGTCTGGTTCGAGAGGCCCGTCGTGCCTTCGAGGACCTGCACCACGGCCTGCGTCTCCGAAATGTCGAGCACGCGCCCCAGGCGCGGCCGGCCGGCGGGATCGAGAATCTCGACCATCTCGTCGTAGCCCACGTCGCGGATACGCTCCACCACCACCAGCGGTCCTTCGATGCGCGCCGCGCCGACGTACTGCAGTCCGCGGTCTTCGATGGTGAAGGTGAAACCAGTCATGTCAGACCGCCGGTTTGGCCGATTCCTTTGCCAGCGCCTCGAGCTCTCCGTGAACGCGCCGTTCCAGTTCCGCCATCTGCTCCGTTTCGGTGTTGCGGAAGGCCGCCTTGGCGCGCAGCACGTGCGGGACACAAGCCAGTTGCCGCAGCCGCGCCAGGGGAACGCCCGCCTGAATCAAGTCCCGGCCTTTGCGGTAAAGCGTCAGGATGATCCGCAGCAAAGCGATCTGTCGTTCCGGCGTGCAATACATGTCGTTCTCGTCAAACGCGCTTTGGGCCAGGAAGCCGTCTTTCATGATTTCAGCAATGAACAGGATCAGGCGTTGCGCGTCCGGCAACACATCCGGCCCGACCAGCTTGACGATTTGCTGGAGGCGATCCTCGCGTTGGAGCAGGGTCAGGGCTTCGGTGCGCAGTTCGCTCCAATCGGGCGACTGCTTTTCCCACCAGGCGCTGACGTCTTCAACATACTCGGAGTACGAGCGCAGCCAGTGAATCGAAGGATAATGCCGGGCGTTGGCCAGTTCGGTGTCCAGCGCCCAGAAGCAGCGGATGAACCGGCGCGTGTGCTGGGTGACGGGTTCGGAAAAGTCGCCGCCCGGCGGACTGACCGCGCCGACGATGCTCACCGAAGCGCGGTCGCCCGCCAGCGTCGTGACCGCGCCGCCTCGTTCATAGAATTGCGCCAGCCGGGTGGGCAGCGTGGCCGGGAAACCTTCCTCCGCGGGCATTTCTTCCAGCCGTGCGGCCAACTCGCGCAGCGCTTCGGCCCAGCGGCTGGTGGAGTCGGCGAAAACCGCGACGCTCAGGCCCATGTCGCGGTAATACTCGGCCAGCGTGATGCCGGTGTAGATGGACACCTCGCGCGCGGCCACGGGCATGTTCGACGTGTTGGCGATAAGGATCGTCCGTTCCATCAGCGGCCGGCCGGTGCGCGGGTCTTTCAATTTGGGAAACTCGCGCAGCACGTCGGTCATTTCGTTGCCGCGCTCGCCGCAACCGATGAAGACAATGATTTCGGCGTCGGACCATTTGGCGAGTTGGTGCTGCGCGATCGTCTTGCCGGTCCCGAATCCGCCCGGGATCGCTGCCGCGCCGCCTTTGCCGATGGGAAAGAAAGTATCAATGATGCGCTGACCCGTGATCAGCGGCTCGACGATGCGCAGTCGCTCGCGGATGGGCCGCGGCACGCGCACGGGCCATCGCTGAAGCATCGTGACCTCGCGCGGACCGGTGGGTGTTTCAACGACCGCCACTGGATCGCGCAACGTATAATCCCCTCTCTCGACAATGGAATGAACCGTGCCTGCGACCGCGGGCGGAATCATGACGCGATGCCGGACGAGCGGCGTCTCCACCACCTGGCCAATGGCCTGACCGGCAACGACGACCTCGCCGCGGCGAACCAGTGGCTCAAAAGTCCAACGCTTTTCGGTGTCCAGCGGGTCCACTTTTTCGCCGCGGCGAATCCAGGCACCGCTGTGCGCTTGAATTCCCGGCAGCGGACGTTGAATACCGTCATAGATGTTGCCGACCAGTCCGGGCCCGAGCCACACCGACAGTGGCGCCCCCGTGCGCCGGACCGGAGCGCCCGGTTTCAGCATCGTCGTATCTTCATAGACTTGAACGGTCGCGCGATCCCCAATCAGTCGCACCACTTCGCCCACGAGACCCAACGCGCCCACCTGCACCACTTCATACATCTGCGCGCCCTGCATGCCCACGGCGGTCACGATGGGGCCGCTGATGCGGATCACGACCGGTTCCGTGGTTCTAGCGGCGGCGATCATGCCTCACCTCCCCTCGATCCGCTCCCTGCGACCAGCGCGGTCTGGACCGCAATCTGCCGCCGCAATTCCGGCCAGAGGCGTTGCAGCCGCGGCGCAAATCGGTTGTCCCAGACCTGACGCCCCTCGGAATCCTGGACCAACAAGCCGCCTCCCGTAATAGTGGTCTCGTTCGAAAGGGTGATGCGCAACGGCAACCGTCCGACGCGACGCACGATTTCCTCGGCCAGCCCGGCGCCCAAGTCAGCGCGGTCTGGAGGCGAAAGCTTCACGGCAAACGTTTCGCCGGCCATCTGACTCACCGCCTCAGCCGCAAGCGCGACAATGGTTTCCCGATAGTCCAAACCCTCGCGCGCCAGCAACCGTCGGCGCACTTCATCGCACACCGATTGGAGCAGGGCCTCGACACGCGCCGCGCGCAACCGGCCGGCTTCGACGGGCACCGTTGCCAGGATCAATTCCTTCCGGCGGGCCGCCTCGACGCGAGCCTGATCGAGCCGCTCCTGCCGCACTTTGTCTGCGTCGGCAGCGGCGTTGGCGAGAAGCGTCTCGGCCTCCTGCTGGGCGCGGCGGATGATCCCTTCACTCTCGCGCCGGGCGTCCGCGAGAATTTCCTCGCGCAAAATCTCCGGCGCATGGTGGTTTGGTGTCGCCACTCTCAGCCTTTCTCGCTAGCCCACGCGGATGCCCACGGCTTCTTGCACGAATTGGCGCAGGCTCTTGCGTCCGGGCAGCGGCCCTTCCGGCCCGGGAATCTCCACGACCAACGGCTGGTCTCGTTCCAACCGAATCGTCTCCACTTGCTGACGGATTTTGGCCGCCACTTTTTCGGTGAGCACAATGATGCCGCAGTCGGGTTGCGCGGCCGCTTTCTCCACCGCCGCGGCGGCTTGTTCGGCGGTGACCACGACTTGGCCGGCGATGCCGGCCAAGCGGAACCCGCGCACCGTGTCCTCATCCGCGATGCAACAGAACTTCACGAGCTGCGTCCTAAATCTTTTGCAGCAGCATCATGGCGATGGCGAAGCCGAGCACGGCCAGTCCCTCCGCCAGGGCCACGAACAGGATGCTGCGGGTGAGCAGTTCGGGTTTCTCCGCCGCCGCCCCCAAGGCCGCCGAACCGATGCGTCCCACGGCGTAGCCGGCGCCGAGGATGCTCACGGCGACCGCGAACGCGGCCGCCGCGCCCAAGCCGACGGTTTTATAAACCAATGCCGGGTCGGTTGACGCGTTTGCCGGCCCGGTTTCCGCAGCCACGGCCACCGTGCCAAGAAGGAACACGCTCGCGAGAGCCGTTCCCATTACCCAACGAGACCACTTCATCATATTGTACCTCCGATCACCAAGGCGGCCGAGCCGCCCGTTTGCCGTTGTCAGAACTGCGTCCGTGTGAACCAGGTCGAGCCTGGTTCATTTGCGACCAAACGAAATGGGGTGAAAGGTTGTCCGCGGCCCGAAAAGAACTTGCCGAAAAACTCGTAATATTCGAGGCGCAATGCCTGCACGGAGGCGATGATTCCTTCCAAAACGATCGCGACCAGATTGCCGAGGATGATGACCAGCACGCTGAGGACGCCGCCGCCCACGGACAAGTACTTCACCTCGCCCGCCATCATAAAGGCGGCCACCAACAACGCCGCGTGACTCATGGCGTAGGCCGCGAGCCGCACAAAGCTGATGGTATTGGCGAGATAACTCAACACCGCCTCAAACGCCCCGACGCACGATTCCGTGATCGCAGCGAAAAGGCCGCTGCCCGGCGCGTGCGGATGACCCGCCCGACGGCTGAGGAAATACTCGATCGGTTCCTTGAGTGCCCACCCGGCGATGGGAAACACCAGGAACAGAATGACCGCCACATTTACGAGACCACGGGATTGGATGGCTGCATATTGGGTTATCAGAGCGAGCGCGCCCCAATAAAATAGCACGCCGATAACGCCGAACTTGTCCAGCAAACCGCCGAGTACATCGCCGCGTCGAAAGCGATTGATGATGTTCAGAATCAAGCCCAGGCTGATTATCACAATACCGATCCCGATGGCTACAGACATCAGGCCCATTGGATTGCCCTCCAGGGGATCGTGCCAGAGCGCATATTTCTTGAAGTGATCAAGCCCGAAGTAGCTTCCGTAAACGACGCCGAAAGCCAGGCTGGAAAGGCCGCCGAATAAAAGCAGCAAACCCACGTCGCGCATCTTCGCGGTGCGGCCCGTTAGCATTGCGATCAGCCCGCCAGTCGCGAGCAGGGCGCCGTGGCCCGCATCGCCGAACATCATGCCAAACATCAGCACGTAGCTAAGGGCCACGAAGAGCGTCGGCTCCAGTTCGCGGTAATCCGGCAGCCCGTAGGCAGAGACCAGCATCTCGAAGGGACGCAGCCAGCGTGGGTGGCGCAGGAGGACGGGGACTTCTTCATCACACAGGCGCTCCGGAAGCAAGGTCTCGATGGCGCACCGGCCATTGGTGATTTCCCTGACGCGCTGCGCCAACGCCGGTGCGTCGTCGGTCGGAACCCAACCGCCAAGCAGGACCGCGACTTCGGTCCGGGGAAAGTGTTGCTCCGCTTCAAGCAGACATCGCTCGACGTTCGTCAGCCTCTCAATCTCAGCCAACGACGGGGCGAACTCAGCAGAGAGCGACTGCAGTTCTGCCTTCAGTTGCTCCAACTCAGCCGCAACTTGATTTTGCTCGCGGTGGGATTCTTCGGACAAGGTGTCCACCGTCGCGCCTTCAACGGCGGGGAGCGTCTCGGGTTGAAAACCCGCCCGTTGCAGCGCACTTTCCAGTGCGAGCCGGCCCCGGCGGGTGGTCATCGCGATCAGCGGTTGCCGGCCTTTCTGTTCCGGCAACGGCAGCAGGGCCATGTTGTCGCCGATTTCCTGCTGGAGTGCTTCAAGATTCTCTGTCGGCAAACTGCCAGTGACAAAGTGCAGAAAAGAAAACCGGTCGGGTTGGTCCAGGGGAATGTCCAGTCCGCGATAGCTCGACACCCGTTCGCAGATTGCGGTGGACTCGCTCCGCCTTTGCTGCAGACGCTGGCGGCGGTTCAAGAGAACGTCGGCTTGCTCCACCATTGAGCGCAGTCTTTCCTCGGCCTGCGGCAACGTCATTTCCTTGGGTTTCGGCTCCTGGCTTAAAGACGGAATTCCCAGTGATTGTCGAAGTTCCTGGACGCGGGCCAGAAGACAGTCGCAGCGGGCCAGTTCTTTGCTGCGGTCGCGCGCAGACAAGGGCGCGGTGTCGGGCCCGGCGCGGGTGCGCGTCAGTTGCAGAACTCCCAACCGCCCGAGTTCCCGCAGGACGGCGCGTTCATCCCGTTCGAGCACCACGGCGCTCATTCGCCTCATGGTCACCGGCCTAAACATGGGTCACCTCCTGGTCGTGGCGCGGAATCAACCGCGCACGGATGACCTCCGGCGCGACACCGGCGCGAATTCCTTCCGAAAGGGTGATGAGGTTCGCCACTTCCACTCGACGGATGCCCACGTAGCCGAGGATGGCGCCCAAGCCCAGGTGGCTTCGGCGAAACGCGCGATTGGCCAGGCGGAGAAAGCGTTTCCAAGCCAGCGCCTCCAGTTCGGCGGCATCAAATGCCACCGAGGTTTCACCGGATTCGTGCTCGGTTGGCAACGTATCAATCGCCCGCCCGAGTGCGAAAGTGGCGGCCATGCGAAGGTCGGAAGCCACCAGCATGGCGTTGAAGCGCTCGGTAGGAATGCCACACCAGCGAATGTGCAGCGGCAATAACCACTCCGGAGTCAGGCCGTAACAGAACCTTCCCCGGACCACCAGCATCAGTTGAAACGTGTTCACCTCCTGATCAATGATGGGAGTAACGACATCCTTGTCTTCGCCCGAAAGCCGCCCGGCTCTCTCCAGCAGTTCATGGAAATAGCCGCGGTCCAGCGCCGCTTCGAGGAAGAACGGTCGCGGGAGGTCGCGATACGTGCCGAGGGCGACTCGCAGCGCTTTGCGCGGCATCCCCATCGGTAAACGGTCAACGAATCGCTCCAGCGTTTCGGCGGCCAGCAATGCCGGTGCCTCGAGCCCGAGAGCCTCTGGGAGCGACACGAGATGTTCTCTCACCTCTTCAAGCGGGGTATGGTCCATGAAACCGCGGAGCAGCACCTTCATGTTCTCGACCTGGAATCGCACCAGCATCCAGGCCAGCAGATCGCTGCCAACCGCGTCCAAGTACCGGGGAGAATGGGAGAGTTCCAGGAGCAAGTCCTCCAACGCCCCGCGTTGGAACTCGGCACAGGTTTGGAATTCGGCGTGCGGAAAAATGGCGCGGGTGAGTTCAGGGATGGTGCGAAGCCGGCACAGCGCGTCGAGGCGTTCCGCTTCCGCCACCTGGCTGCGGCGCCCGTGAAGGCGGGCGGCGAGGTAATCCAGATCGTTCACCATTACCCAGGCCATAAAAGTTCCTACGTTGGCGGGCGTTGTCCGCACACGCACCGAATGGCGACTTCAACGGCACGTTGCCGCGTGGTTTCCTCGAGCCGGACCTGAGTCTCGATTTCGGCGGCAGCGCGAGTCAGGCGTTCCTGTTTTTCGCGCCCGGCTTCGTTCACAGCCGCTTCCACCATCCGCTCTGCCTCGGTGCGCGCTTCCTGGCGCACTCGCGCGACCAGGTCCTGGCTCCGTTTTTGTGCGTCTGCCGAGAGGCGATCCGCTTCGGCCCGCGCCGCGGCGACCAGGCCTCTCGCCTCCGCCTCGGCCGCGATTACGCTTTGAATGACGTCGCGCATGGCCGCTCTTGCCTACAAGCCAACTCCCGATGCAAGACAGACCGGGAGTTCTAAACCTCGACCGCCACCCCGCGGCGATCCAGTTGGAATCGCCGGATCACCTCATCGCCAATCAACCGTGCGGCATCCTTGTAACCAATTCGATCGGTGTTGATGACGAGGTGATAGAGCAAAGGGTCATCGATATCCTCGTCGAAGTGCTCTTTCAGGTAACGCCTTCGTCCTTTGTCTTCCCGATGGATGAATTCGAGCGCCGTCCCTCGATCGAGGTCATAAACCTGTTGCACCCGCTCGGTTCTCTTCTCCACTGAACCCACCAGCCGCACGTGAAAGACGTTTTCCAGCTTGCGGGTGACAACGTTGGCGCCCCGGCCCACCAGAATCACATAACCCAATTGGGCCAGATGCAGGATGGTCTCCGCCGTCTGATGCACGAGCGTCCAGGAGGAAGGATGCAACCCGAGCAATTCCTCGAAGATGTCGGTCAGCATGAATTTGTGATTTTCGGGCATGAACTCGGCGATGCGTTTTGAAAGATGGTGATCCTCCAGTGCCCGCTCGACCAGTTTTCGGTCAAAGACCGTCCACGGCGCGTGCCCCGGAACTTTTGTTTGCAAGTATTCCGCCAGCGTTGTCGCCACCGTGCGGCCGCCGGACCCGGTCATTCGGGAAATGGTGATGGTGGGTTTAACCAGACTGTCGCCGCCGCCCCGCATCCCCGGCCTCAACTGGCAGTTGATGAAGGACCGACACCGCTCAAAGCCGATGTTTTTCCACATAAGTCATCCTTCGTCTCCATTGGATTATCGCTGCGAAGTCTGTTTTCTATTTCCAATTCGACTATACGTCATGTTGCTGGAACCGCAACCGCACATCCCGCGTGGCAGGGCCATCAAGAACAGTCTCGTCTCGTCTTCATCACCACGCCTCCGACCCCTGCGGCGCGGGGTGCCGTAGTGGCGGGCGGCGTAATGGTTCGTAACCCTGTTCTGGTCACTGTTGCGCACCTCCGACGTAAACGTGACTTCCAAACCTTCGGAGCCCGTGGCCAGGCGATCAGCGAAGCAGAGTTCCGCTTCGGGTGCCAGGGTCGGGTGTTCCTCCAGGGCTTTCAGTTTGTCTTGCAGCTCCTCCAGCCGGCTCTGTAGCCAGGGCGTGGCGAGCGGGTCTCCCTGCGTGGAATGCAGCAGTTGCTTCAAGCTGGCGTGTTCGGCTTCCGGGGATTCACGCTGGCGTAGCGGCGTCAGGGTCTCGCCAACGCTTCGAGGTGGCGCAACGTGGCGACATCGTCCTCAAGGGCGTTCAGGTCAATTTTGAGCAGCCCCTTCACTGCAGGAATTCGTGTTGACTCGGGGTGCTGGAGAAGCGTTTGATGTCCAAAAATGTCTAGGCGCGGTGATCAATAGCCTATATCGGCGACAATGAAGCTAACCGTTAGAGATGTGTCCGAAATGTTGGATGTTTCGGAAAAGACGGTTTACCGCTGGCTCAGTGACGGGAAGTTGCCTGCCTACCGCATGAGCGGCCAGTATCGGTTCAGCCGGGCCGAGGTTTTGGAGTGGGCCACCGCCAATAAACTGAACATTTCGGTCGGCGCCTTGCAGGAGGCTGAAAATCCAAACCAGCCCCTGCCGACACTTCCCGAGGCGCTCCAGGCGGGCGGTATCTTCTACCGAATTGGAGGCACAGACGTGGAATCGGTGCTGCGCAGCGTCGTGGAGGTGGTGCGGCTGCCGGATGAGGTGGACCGGGAGTTCCTGCTGCAAGCGCTGCTCGCTCGCGAGCAACTGGCCTCGACCGGCATTGGCGACGGCATTGCGGTTCCCCACGTGCGCAATCCGATCGTGTTGCATGTGGACAAGCCGTTGGTTTCGTTGTGCTTTCTGGAACGCCCCATCGACTTCGGCGCGCTGGACGGCCAGCCGGTGCAGGCGTTGTTCACCTTGATCAGCCCGAGCGCCCGGGCGCACCTGCATCTGCTCTCCCGATTGTCGTTTGCACTGCGGGACGCGGAGGTCAAAGCGCTGGTGCTGCGGCAGTCGGTTCGCGAGGAGCTGTTCGAGTCCATCCGGCGTAGCAGTGCCCACCTGCCACTGCCAGAGCTTCGAGAGGTTCAACCCGCGAATGAGTAACTCCCGGAAATTGTCATTGCCCGTCCTGCGCACCGACCCGGACAAGCCGGGGGAGGTGCGGCCATGACTCCGGGCCTGCTCCTGGCAACTTCGGCGTGTGGCATCCTTCTCAGTTTGACCGGCGCGTTTCGCGCGCCGCGTTGGTGGTTGGCGACCTCGCTCGTGAGCACGTTGACGGCTCTCGCCGCGGCTGCGTGGGTGTTGGCCACCGGCGGCGCGTGGGAATGGCGGAGCGCGTTCCTCATCGGCGGCGAAGGCGTGCATCTGCGACTGGATGGCGTGAGCGCCTTGTTTCTGGCCCTGCTGGCCGTGGTGGGCGGAGCTGGGGCCGCCTATTCGCGGGAATATTGGGCGGACCCGGCACATCCCGCCTCCGCGAGGTTGGGTCGATGGTGGTGGAGTACGCTGCTGCTGTGCATGGGGCTGTTGTTGCTGTGCTCGAATGGACTGCATTTTCTCATCGCCTGGGAGTTGTTCGCCCTGTGCGCCTACTTCCTGATCACCCTGGATGGACAACGACGCGAGGTGCGCGCCGCCGGCTGGCTCTACCTCGCCGCCTCGCACGCGGGCACGCTGGCGTTGTTCGCGTTCTTCTCGCTGCTGGCGGCCCGCACCGGGAGCTGGGATCTCGGCCCGATGCGCGAGCAGGCGAATTTGGCGCCGTTGTTCTGGCTGGCCTTGTTTGGGTTTGGCGTGAAGGGAGGCGTTTTTCCCCTGCACATCTGGCTGCCGTCGGCGCACGCAAACGCGCCGAGCCATGTCTCGGCGATTCTGTCAGGAGTGGCAATCAAGATGGGCATCTACGGCATCGTGCGGTTCAGCGGTTGGCTGCCGGTACCGCCGGCGGCGGGCTGGCTGGTGACCACGCTGGGCGTGGTGAGCGCGGTGTTGGGTGTGGCTTTTGCGCTGGGACAGCACGACCTCAAGCGGCTGCTCGCATATCACAGCGTCGAGAACATCGGGATCATTCTGATGGGGGTGGGATTCGCGATGGTGGCCACGGCGCACGGCCAGGCGGCCTGGGGCGCGCTGGCGCTGGCCGGCGGTTTGTTGCATGTCTGGAACCACGGCCTGTTCAAGTCGCTGTTGTTCCTCGGGGCCGGATCGGTGCTGCACGCCACCGGCACGCGTGAGATGAGCCGGCTCGGCGGGCTGTGGCGGGTAATGCCGTGGACGGCGTCGCTGTTCGCGCTCGGCGCGGCGGCGATTTCCGGGTTGCCGCCCCTGAACGGGTTCGTGAGCGAATGGCTGGTGTATTTGGGAATGTTCGATGCGCTCAATCAGCCGGGCGCGGCGGTGGTGGTGGCCATTCCGGCCATCGTGCTGCTGGCCATGACCGGGGCGCTGGCGCTCGCGTGCTTTGTGAAGGTGTGTGGCGTGGTGTTCCTCGGCGCGTCGCGTTCGCCGGCAGCCGGACACGCACACGAGTGTGGCCCTTGGATGCGCGGCCCCATGCTGGTGCTGGCGGCGGGTTGTGTGGCCATTGGCCTGGCGCCGTTCGTCTTTTGGCCGGCGTTGCATACCGCGGTGGCGGCGTGGCGGGGCACGTGGACAGACGTCCCGGCGCCGGAATCCTTGACCACGCTCGGCCTGTTCCACGTGGCGTTGGCCGCGTTGGCGGCCGTGGCGGCCGCGTGGCTATGGCGGCGCGCGCACCGGGGCGGCTGGGCACGCGCTGGGACTTGGGACTGTGGCTATGCCGCACCCACAGCGCGCATGCAATACACGGCGGGGTCTTTCGCCAGCATCATCACGGAGTGGTTTGCCTGGATTCTGCGGCCGGAGCGACACGCGCATCGCCCTGAAGAGGCGTTCCCCCGGCGGGCAGCCTTTGAAGAGCACACGCCGGAAACGGTGCTCGAGCGGGTCATCCAGCCGTGCGCGCGATTGGTGATGTGGCTATCCGGAGGGGCCCGACGGCTGCAACACGGACGGACACACGCGTACATCCTTTACTTGATTCTCGGCCTGGCCGCGGTGGCGGTCCTCACGCTCGCGTGGGGCCGGTGAAGCGACACGAATCCGGACCGGATCGCAGCCCAGACTGCTGACAACACATGTATTTGAATTTGATCGAACTCGCCGAGTCGTTCGGCGTTTCGGAAAAAGTCGTCGAAGACTGGATTCGCGACGAGGGGCTGCCGCATGTGCAGGATCGCGGGCGGTTGTTGTTCGACCGCGCGCGGGTGGCCCACTGGGCCGCCGCGCACGGACTGACCGCACGGGCGGGTTTCCTCGCTCCCGAGAACGGGGCTTTCACGAGCGGTCTGGCGCTGGCGCCAATGCTACGGGCCGGCGGAATCTGGCGCGACGTTCCCGCCTCCAGCGTGACCGAAGTCCTCGAACGCGTCATTGCGGGATTGTCGGCGGTTCCCCAGCCGGTGCGGGCGTTGCTGGCGCAGCGCTTGCGAGTCAAGGGCGGCATCAACTGGGCGCCGGTGGGTGGCGGTTTTGCGCTGCCGCACTTCAGCACCCGCGTCACCTTGGGCCGCGACGCCGGCATGGTCGCGCTGCTCCTGTTGCGCGAAGCGCTCCCGCTGGCCGGGCGGCCGCCCGACGGCGTGTCGGTGACGCGGCTGTTCTTCTTCATCCCGCCTTCGCCGCGGGCGCACCTGGACACGCTGGCCCGGCTTAGCCGCGCGGTCGCGCAGGGGCCGCTGCGTGGGTTGGTGGAACGCGGTGCGCCGGACGAGGAACTTCTGCAGGCGCTGGCGGCGGCCGACGCCTCGGGCGGTGCTGAGACCAAGCGCGAAAAGCGATCATGACCATGGACCGGCTCATTGTGTTTGCGATCCTGGTGCTGGTGGCTGCCGCGCTGAGCGGACCGCGCCTCCCGCGCGTGTGGCTCGCGCTGACACTGGCCGGCACGGCGGCCTTTCTCGGGGCCGCTCTCTGGGCGTTGGGCGGTGGCACCGAGTGGGATTGGCGAAGCGGTTTTGCGTTGGGCAACGAGCGAGTGCATCTGCGGCTCGACGCGGTCAGCGCCTGGTTTCTGGCGCTGGTGGCGGTCGTGGGCGGCGCCGGGGCGGTGTATGCCCGCGGGTATTGGCCGGATCGCGAGCGGCCTGAATCGGCCGGGCGCGGCCGGGGTTGGTGGAGCACTCTGATCCTTTGCCTGGGACTGGTCCTGCTGTGCGCCAACGGGCTTCATTTCCTGATGGCGTGGGAGGCCTTCGCCTTGTCGGCGTATTTCCTGATCACGCTCGAACGAGAACGGCGCGAAACGCGGGCCGCGGGCTGGCTCTACCTGGCGGCGTCGCACGCGGGAACGCTCGGGCTGTTCGCTTTCTTCTCTCTGCTGGCCGCGCGCACGGGAAGCTGGGAACTCGGTCCCATGCGGGATCATCCCGAGCTGGCCCCGCTGTTCTGGGTGGCTTTGTTCGGTTTCGGCGTGAAGGCCGGCCTGTTCCCGCTGCACATCTGGCTGCCGTCGGCGCACGCGAACGCCCCGAGCCACGTCTCGGCGATCATGTCGGGAGTGGCGATCAAGATGGGACTTTACGGTCTGATCCGCTTCAGCGGCTGGCTCCCGATGCCGGCGGGCGCGGGGTGGGCGGTGCTGGCGCTGGGGGCGGCGAGCGCGGTGCTGGGCGCAGCGTTCGCGCTCGCGCAAAACGACCTCAAGCGGCTGCTCGCTTATTGCTCGGTGGAAAACATGGGCGTGATCCTGATCGGCTGGGGCGCCGGCCTGCTGGGCGCGGCGAACGGCGACACCGCCTGGGGCCGCCTGGCGATGGCGGGGGCGCTCCTGCACGTGTGGAATCACGGCCTGTTCAAATCGCTGCTCTTCTTCGGCGCCGGCTCCGTGCTGCACGCCACCGGCACGCGGGAAATGAGCCGGATGGGCGGACTGTGGCGCGCCCTGCCGTGGACGGCGGGTTTGTTCGCCTTCGGCTCCGTGGCAATTTCGGCACTGCCCCCACTGAACGGCTTTGTCAGCGAATGGCTGGTTTATCTGGGGTTGCTCGAGGCGGCGGCTGGCCATGCGCCGGTTGCCGTCGCCACCCTGCCGGCCACCATCGCGTTGGGCGTGACCGGGGCGCTCGCGCTGGCGGCGTTTGTGAAGGCGGCGACGGTGGTGTTCCTCGGAGCCCCGCGCACCCAGACCGCGGCGCACGCGCATGAATGCGGCTGGTGGATGCGCGCGCCCATGCTGGGTCTGGCCGCGGCCTGCACTCTCGTTGCGCTGGCACCGGCGGCGGTCTGGCCTCTCCTCCAGCAGCCGCTGGCCGCGTGGAACTCTGCCTGGCTCGGCGGTGAACCGCCAGCTCCGCTCGCCACGCTGGGTCCGGTACAGCTCGCGCTGGCGGTCGTGGTCGCGGCGACGGCGGTGGCGTTGTGGCTTCGCACGCGGACGAACGGCCTGCGCCGGGCGCTCACCTGGGATTGCGGTTACGCGGCGCCAACGGCCCGGATGCAATACACCGGCGGCTCGTTTGCCGCGCTGGCGGTCGGCTGGTTCGCCTGGGTGTTGCGACCGCAACGCCAGTTGCGCTGGCCCCGCGGAACTTTTCCGCGCCGCGCCGACCATGTGGAGCGCATTCCGGAAACCGTGCTGGAGCGGGCGATCGGGCCCGTGAGCAACGTGGTCATGTCCGCGTCGGCCTGGGTGCGCCGGCGCCAGCAAGGGCATTTGCCGGATTACATTTTGTATCTCGTGGCCGGACTCGCGGCCGTGGGTGGGCTGGTTGTTTTGGGGAGCGTGCGATGATCTCGATACTCGAATTCCTCGCCCGGCTCGCAGTGTGGCTGGTGTTGGCGCCGCTGCTGCCGGGCATCATCAACAAGGTGAAAGCCTGGGTGGCCGGGCGGCGCGGTCCGCCGGTCCTGCAACTCTACTACGACCTGGCGCGGCTGTGGCGCAAGGGCGTCGTCTTGAGCACGCTCGCCTCGCCGGGATTTATCGCCGGGCCGGCGGTGGCCTGGGTGGCGGTGCTGGCGGCGGCGTTGCTGCTGCCGCTGGGTCCGTTGGGCACGTCGCTGAGTTTTCGCGGAGACGTCATCCTGTTGGTTTATCTGCTGGCGCTGGCCCGCTTCTGCACCGCGTGGGCGGCGCTGGAAACCGGCTCGGCCTTCGAAGGCATGGGCGCGGCGCGCGAGGTGAGCTATGCGGTGCTGGCCGAGGCGGCGGTGATCACGGCGGTGCTCACCTTGAGCCTGCAAACCCGGAGCGTCTCGCTGAGCGCAATGCTCGCTCCCTCGGCCGGCACCGGCGCGGTGCTGCTGGCGGTTGGGCTGTTCACGGTGCTGCTGGCGGAAAACTGCCGGGTTCCGTTCGACGACCCGAACACGCACCTCGAACTGACGATGATCCACGCGGTGCTGGTGCTGGACCACAGCGGGCCACCGTTGGCGGCGATCCTGCACGGGGCGGCGATGAAGCTGCTGCTGTTCTCCGTCCTGCTGGTGCAGGCGGTGCTGCCGGTGGGGGAACTGCCGCTGGTTGCGGCGGCCGGGGCCCTGATCGGGGGCGTGCTGGTCGTAACCGTGGCGGTCGGGCTCGTGGAGTCGTTCCTGGCCCGCTATGCGTTTCGCCGGGTGCCGTTGCTGCTGACGACGGCGTTTCTGCTCTGCGTGTTTGCCCTGCTGATTGCGTGGAAAGGAGGCGCGGCGTGAGCGACTGGCTGAATCTTCTGATTGGGCTGGCAATGGGCTTGAACCTGGTCGCACTGGGCACCAGCCGATTACCGTCGTTGATCCGCGTCGCCGCGCTGCAAGGCATGGTGCTGGGCATCATGCCGCTGGTGATCGAACACGAACTGCGCCTGATGGTGCTGGTGATCGCGGCTGCCACGGTGGCCATGAAGGGGCTGGTGATTCCCGCGCTGCTGCGTCGGGCGATGCGCACGGCCAACATTGACCGCGATCTTTATCCCCTGATCGGTTTCCTGCCGTCGTTGCTGCTCGGCGCGGCGGGGATGATCGGCGCCGTGGTGCTGGCGCGCCGGCTCCCCTTGCTGCCGGAGCATCGCGAATCCCTGCTGGTGGCCGGCGCGCTGGCGTCCGTGCTCACGGGCCTGCTGTTGCTGATCGGACGGTCCAAGGCCATCTCGCAAGTCTGCGGCTACCTGATCCTGGAAAACGGCATCTACCTTTTCGGTTTGCTGCTGATCCATTCGACCCCCTTGCTGGTCGAAGGCGGCATCCTCCTGGACCTGACCGTGGCCGTGTTTGTGACCGGCATCATCGTGGACCGCATCCAACGGGCGTTCGACTCGCTCGACACGCGGAAACTGACCGTGCTCCGAGAATGAAAGAACTGCTTTTGATCGTCGTGCCGCTGGTGGCGGCGGCTGGGGCGGCCCTCTGGCCCCACGACCGCACGCGCCCCTGGTTTTTGCCGGCGGCCGGGCTGGCGCATTCGCTCCTGGCGTTCTGGCTGCTGTTCCATCCACCCGCGGTCCCGTTCCATCCGTGGCTTGGCTACGATCCGCTGGCCCGGGCGATGTTGCCGGCGGTTTCACTGCTCTTCCTGGGCTGCGCGGCCTATGGCGTGCCGTACTTGCGCCTGCGCGCGGAACGTCCAAACCGCGTCTTTGTGGCGGGCCTCCTCGCGGCGCTGGGCCTGATGAGTGCGGCACACATGGCGCGGCACCTCGGTCTGCTGTGGATTGCGACCGAGGCGGTGACGTTGTCCTCCGTGCCGCTGCTGCACTTCAACAACACGCCCCGCGCCTTCGAGGCGACGTGGAAATACCTGCTCGTCGGCGGCACCGGCATCGCGCTCTCCTTGCTGGGCTCGTTCTGCCTGGGCTACGCCTCGTTGCACGGCGGCGGGGCGGGCGATCTGACGTTCGCGGCGTTGATGGCCCAAGGCACCGGGCTGTCCCGACCGTGGGTGTTGATCGCCTGGGTGCTGCTGTTGGTCGGCTACGGCACCAAGATGGGCCTGGCGCCGATGCACACCTGGAAACCGGATGCTTACGGCGAAGCACCGGGCATTGTCGGCGCGATGCTCGCCG
Source organism: bacterium (assembly GCA_021823625.1). GTDB lineage: Bacteria > Verrucomicrobiota > Verrucomicrobiia > Limisphaerales > J093 > DSVZ01. The sequence goes on from JAKANS010000015.1 coordinate 36,628, forward strand.
GCGGGGTGACCACCGTGGCCTTCACGGCCGTGCTGCGCGTGCGCGCGGTGGTGGAGGCCGCGGGCGCCGGCGGGGTCGCCAGCCGGACGCTGCTGGTCATCGGGTTGTTCTCCACGCTGGTGGCCGCGCTGTTCCTGCTTTCCGCCCGCGATTTCAAACGGATGCTGGCCTACTCGAGCGTCGAGCACATGGGCATCCTGAGCTTCGGCGCGGCGCTGGGCGGTGTCGGTTTGTGGGCGGCGTTCTTCCACGTGTGGAACAACAGCATGACCAAAGGCGCGCTCTTCCTGAGTGCGGGCAACCTCCGCCGCGCGGCCGGCGGGCGAACCATCGACGAAGTCAGCGGCATGTCGGTCATCACCCCGCGCTCGGCGGCGCTGTTCGTGGCGGGGCTGTTTGCGGTGACGGCCTGTCCGCCGTTCGGCCCGTTTTTCAGCGAGTTGCTCATTGTGAAGAGCGCCTTCGCCACCGGGCACGGGTGGGGCGCGGCCTTCTTCCTGGTCTGTCTGCTGCTGGCGTTTTTCGGCCTGACCCGGGTGGTGTTTGCCATCGTGTATGGCCGGCCGCGCACCGCGGCGCGCAAGATGGACCCGCGGTTCCGGGAAACCCTCGCCGTGATTGTGCCGCCGGTGGTGTTGCTGCTGCTGTCGCTGGGGCTGGGCCTGGCCACGCCGGACGTGTTGCGCGAGGCGTGGACGGCGGCGGTCCGACAACTCTCCCCCACGCCATGAACCGAGCCACCCCTTTCGCCCTGCTGACCAACGGCACCGCGCTGCAGTGGACCGCCGTGCCCGAGTGGCCGTTGGCTGACTTTCTCCGCCACGTCGGCGCCGAGCTGGGTCGCGGCGAGCGCCTCAGCAGTCTTTTCGGCGTGCCGGAAGGCGGGGCGCTGCGGCTGGTCGCCGTGCTGGCCTTCGATGCCGGCAACACGCTGGCCGTCGGTCGCAGCCAGCCATTCGCCGGTTCCTTTCCGGCGCTGACCGCCACGCACGCGCAGGCGCATCTGTTCGAGCGCGAAATCTGGGAACAGCACGGCGCCGTGCCCGAAAACCATCCGTGGCTGAAGGCGGTGCGAAAAGACCACGGGGCCGGCCCTGCCGTGGGCGACTTTTTCCGCGTGGACGGGCGCGAGATTCACGAAGTGGCCGTCGGGCCGGTGCATGCCGGCATCATCGAGCCGGGGCACTTTCGTTTTCAGTGCGCGGGCGAGGAGGTGCTGCATCTCGAAATCGCGCTCGGTTACCAGCACCGGGGCATCGAGGAAGCCCTGGCGGGCGGCCCGCATCGCGCGACCGTTTATCAGATGGAAACCGTGGCGGGCGACACGACCATCGCCCACGCCACGGCTTATGCCACCGCCCTGGAAGCCCTGGCCGGGGCCGAAGCGCCGTTGCGCGCCCAATGGCTCCGCGCCATCGCGCTCGAACTGGAACGGCTGGCCAACCACACCGGCGACCTCGGCGCGCTGGCCGGCGACGTGGCGTTTCTGCCGACCGCGTCGGCCTGCGGCAAGATTCGCGGCGATTTCCTCAACCTCACCGCGCTGCTTTGCGGCAACCGGTTCGGGCGCGGCCTGGTCCGGCCCGGCGGCTGTCCGCAGGATGGCGAGCCCGAACGCCTGGCCAAGTTGCGCGAACGGCTCGAAACCGCGCTGGCGGAAGTCCAGCAAGCGGCGGCGTGGCTCTGGGATGCCGCGTCCGTGCGAACGCGCTTCGAGAACACGGGCCACTTGCACGCGAAACAGGCGGCCGAGATTGGCCTGGTCGGTCCGGCGGCGCGCGCGTGCGGACTGGTGCGCGACGTGCGCTTCGACCACCCGGCCGGCTGGTTCCGCTTCGCCCAGGTGCCGGTGTCGGTCTGGCCGGACGGCGACGTGTTTGCCCGCGCCCGCGTGCGCTGGCTCGAGATTCAGCGCTCCGGCGAATTCCTGCGGGAGCAATTGGACACCGCGCCCGAAGGCGAAACGCTGGCGCCGCTTCCGGCGCTGGCCCCGGACGCGCTCGCGGTGGCGCTCGTGGAGGGCTGGCGCGGCGAGGTTTGCCACGTGGCGTTGACCGGCGCGGACGGCCGGTTGCGCCGCTACAAGATTACCGACCCGTCCTTCCACAACTGGACCGGGGTGGCGCTCGCTTTGCGGAGCCAGGCCATCTCGGACTTCCCGCTCTGCAACAAGAGTTTCAACCTGAGCTATTGCGGCTTCGATCTGTAGCGCCGCCCGGCACCCCATGTTCGTTCACGACACTCTGCTGAATCGTCTGAAGCGCGGCTGCGAAACGATGGCGTATCCCGCCGGCCCGGCGCCCGCGTTGCCCGACCGCCACGGCGGCGCCTTGCGGGTGGAGGCCGCGAAATGCCAGGCCGGCTGCGCTGCGTGCGTGGCCGTCTGCCCCACCGAAGCGATCACGCGCCCGCCGAACCAAGCCGTCGCGCTCGATCTCGGCCGCTGCATCTTCTGCGCCGAGTGCATCAAGGCGTGTCCCGCCGGGGCCATCACCCAAACCGGCGACCATCGCCTGGCGGTGCGCCGCCGCGATGACCTCGTGCTGGGCGAGGCCGGCCGCGAGCAGTTGCGCCTGGCGGTCGCGCTCGATGCGAAACTGCGCCGGCTTTTCGGGCGTTCGCTGAAGTTGCGCCAGGTCAGCGCCGGCGGCTGCAACGCTTGCGAAGCCGACACGAACGTGCTCGGCACCATCGGCTGGGATCTCGGGCGGTTTGGCATCCAGTTCGTCGCCTCGCCCCGCCACGCCGACGGCCTGCTCATCACCGGCCCCGTTTCGAAGAACATGGAACTGGCACTCCGGAAAACCTACGCCGCCGTGCCGGAGCCAAGAATCGTGATCGCGGTGGGGGCGTGCGCCATCGCCGGCGGGCCGTTTGTCGGTCACCCTCAAGTGAACAATGGCGCCGGTGCGTTGGTGCCCGTGGACCTTTTCATTCCGGGCTGTCCGCCTCATCCGCTGACGATCCTCGATGGGCTGCTCCGGCTGCTGGGCCGGCTTGAGGACGCGCCGCGAAGGAGCTAGCCGAACATGAATGCGTTCCCGGCCACGCTGCTGATTTTCGCCTTAGGGGCCTATGTCGCGGGCATCGCGGGAGCGCTGTTGTTTCAACGCGCCGAAAGGCTGGCCAACGGCATCGGGTTCGGGCTGGCCGCAGTGGGCGGCTTTTGCGGCGTCCTCGCCTGCGCTTCCGCCCTGGCCACGGGCGCGGTCACGGCCAGCCAGTCCTTCGAGCTCTTCCCCTCCCTGATTCCCTTCGTGCGGTTCAGCATTCACGCGGATGCGCTGGGCTGTTTCTTCGGAATGATCGTGTCGCTGCTGGGATGGGCGCTCTCGATTTACTCGCTGGGTTACGCGCGCGGCTATTACGGACGCAAGAACGTCGGCGTGTTCGGCGCGGGCTTCAACCTGCTGCTGCTCGCCACCACGCTGGTGTTCCTGGCCGACCACGCCTTGTTCTTTCTCATCGCCTGGGAAATCATGGCGCTCACCGCCTACTCCCTGGTCAGCTTCGAGCATGAGCAGGAGGAGACGCGCAACGCCGGCGTGCTCTTTTTCGTGATGTCGCACCTCGGCACCGGCTGCCTCATCCTGGGGTTCCTGCTCTTGTTCCAGGCGTCCGGCAGCTATGGCTTTGACAGCTTCCATGCGCTCGGCAACACCCTGCCGGCCGGCCGGCGGAACGTCGTGTTCCTGCTCTTCCTCATCGGCTTCGGCGTCAAGGCAGGCATGGTGCCGCTGCACATCTGGCTGCCGGCCGCACATCCGGTCGCGCCCAGCAACGTCTCCGCGCTTATGTCCGGCGTGATCGTCAAAACCGGAATCTATGGCCTCACGCGCGTGGGCTTCGACTTTCTGGGCACGCCGCCGAACTGGTGGGGGGTGACGGTGCTGACCATCGGGACGATTTCCGCCGTGTTGGGCGTGCTCTACGCCTTGATGGAGCACGACCTCAAGCGACTGCTCGCCTATCATAGCATCGAGAACATCGGCATCATCCTCATGGGCTTGGGCGCGGCGCTGATGTTTCGGCACTCCGGCCATCCCGTGCTGGCTTCGCTGGCGCTGATCGCGGGTTTGTATCACACCCTCAACCACGCGGTGTTCAAGGCGCTGCTCTTCCTCGGCGCGGGCGCAGTGCTGCACGCCACCCACACGCGCAACATGGAAGACATGGGCGGTCTGGCGAAGCGGATGCGGTGGACCGCGCTCTTCTTCCTCGTCGGCGCGGTGGCCATTTCCGCGCTGCCACCGCTGAACGGTTTCGTGAGCGAATGGCTGACGTACCAGTCGTTGCTGCAAGGCTTCGGCACCACCACCCGCCTCATCCGGCTGATGTTCCCGCTGAGCGGCGCCATGCTGGCGCTGACCGGCGCGCTGGCGGCCGCGTGTTTCGTGAAGGCGTTCGGCATCACCTTCCTGGCGCAGCCGCGCAGCAACCCCGCCCGGCACGCGCACGAAGCGCCGTTTCCCATGTTGCTCGGCCAGGGCATTCTGACGGCGGCCTGTGTTTTCCTCGGATTGTTTCCGACGCTGTTCCTGAAGTTGTTCGATCCGTTGACGCAGCAATTGACCGGTCAGCAACTGAGCCAGCAACTCACGACGGCCAACGGCCTGGTGCTCTCGGGCGGGGGGGCGCAAGGCGGCACCGTTTCGACCCTCGGCATCACGCTCATGCTGCTCTGCCTCCTGCCCGTGCCGCTGGGGTTGTGGCTGCTCTTCGCGCGCCGGTCCCGGACGCGCATCGCCCCGACCTGGGACTGCGGCTTGCGCGGTCTGACGCCGCAGATGGAATACACCGCCACGGGTTTCTCGAAACCGCTGCGCATGATCTTCAAGGCGCTGTTCCGGCCGCGCCGTGAGGTGCAGCGCGAGTACGACTTCTCGCCTTACTTTGCCACGACCCTGCGTTTCGAGAGCCACGTCGAGGAAGTGTTCCAGACCCGCATCTACCGCCCGCTGAGGTGGCTGGTGCTGCGCGCTTCGCGCCGGACGCGCGCGCTCCAGGCGGGCAGCATCCAGGCTTACCTCATCTACATTTTCGTCACGTTGCTGGCGCTGCTCCTCTTTGCGCTATGAACTTCGGATTTGCCGGTCGAACGGAAGACGCGGCCCTATGAATCTGCCGGCTCTCGTGCTTCAACTCCTCCTGCTGCTCCTGCTGGCGCCCCTCGTGAGTGGGGTCATCAAAAACTGGAAGGCGAAGCTGCAAAACCGCCGCGGCCCGCGCCCGTGGCAGGTCTATTTCGACCTCGCCAAGTTCCTGCGCAAGGACATGGTCATCTCCGAGCACGCCTCGTGGGTGTTCTCGTTCGCGCCCTACGTGGTGTTCCTGACCGCTCTGCTGACGGGCCTGATGGTCCCGATGGTCCACACCCCCGCGCCGTTGAGTCTCTATGGCGGCGTGCTGGCGGTGGTCGGGTTGCTGGCGCTGGGACGTTTCTTCCTCGCGCTCGGCGGACTCGACCCGGCCAGCGCCTTTGGCGGCATGGGCAGCAGCCGCGAGATGACCCTTTCGGCCATCGCCGAGCCGGCGCTGATGCTTGCGATCTTTACCGTGGCCATCACCGCCAAATCCACGGATCTGAGCCAGATTGCGCTGAGCACGCAGAGTGCGACCGGGAAGCTGTTGAACCCGGCGCACGTCCTGGCGTTCGCCGCGATGTTCGTCGTGCTGCTGGCGGAGACGGGACGCATCCCGGTGGACAACCCGGCGACGCACCTGGAACTAACGATGATTCACGAAGCCATGCTGCTCGAATACTCGGGCCGCCACCTGGCCTTCATGGAATGGGGCGCGTCCATCAAGCAACTCGTGCTGATGACACTGTTCTTGAATGTGTTCTTCCCCGTCGGGCTCGCGGGTCCCGGGGCCGGGGCGGGCGCGCTGGGGCTGAGCCTGCTCGCGTTCCTGGCCAAACTGCTCGCCCTTTCGGCCGCCGTCGTGGTGGTCGAAACCACCAACGCCAAGCTGCGCCTGTTCCGCGCGCCCGACCTGTTGAGCGCGGCCTTCGTGCTGGCCACGCTGGCGCTCCTATCGACGTTCCTCTTTCACTGAACATGAACCCGTCCGCGGCCACGGAAATCAGTTCGCAGGCCATCACGCTCATGGCGACGCTGATGCTTCTGGTGCAGTTGCTCATGACTGCCCAGCGCATGTTGCTGACCAGCATCCGCCTCTTCGCGATCCAGTCCCTCCTCCTGGCCGGCATCGCCGCGCTGGTGGCGTATCATCACAACGCCAGCCACGTCTATGTGGTCGCGGGGCTCACTCTCATCGGCAAAGTCATCTTCCTCCCCTGGCTGCTGAACCGCCTGGTGCATCGCATCCAGATCCACCAGGAGATCGAACCGCTGCTCAACGCCCCCACCTCGATGCTCATCTGCGGCGGACTGACGTTGCTTGGTTATGTCCTGGCACGGCCCTTCACTTCGATGGAGCGGTTGGGCAACAACACGCTGGGCATCGCCCTCACGCTCCTGCTCACCGGCTTCTTCCTGATGATCAACCGGCGCAAGGCGCTCACCCAGGTGCTGGCGCTGTTGACGGTGGAAAACGGCGTGATGCTCGCCGCGGTGGCGCTGACCAGCTACGGCATGCCGCTGGTGGTCGAACTGGGCATCTTCTTCGACGTGCTCGTGGCCGTGATGGTGCTGGGCATCCTGGTCTATCGCATTCGCGAGAGTTTTGCCTCGATGGATACGAGCAAGCTGAACCAGTTGAAAGGCTGACATGTTGCTCCTGACGCCCATCCTCTTCGCGCCGCTGCTGGCCGGCCTGTTGTGCCTGCTGGTCCCATCACGACGCGCGATGTCGGCGCTGGGGGTGCTGGCGTTCGCCACCACGCTCGGGCTGGGCATCGCGCTGCTCTACCAGGTGCTGGCGCGCGGTGTGGTGACCGAGTGGAGTGAGTTTCTTTCCGCCGACGCCCTCAGCGCCTGGATGGTGCTGCTCATCTCGGTTGTTTCCCTCGCGACCTCGCTTTACGCCGGACGCTACTTTCGTCGTGACGAGGCCGCGGGCGCAGTCACGCCGGGACGGGTGCGCGAGTTTTTCGTCCTCACACCGCTCTTTGGCGCGGGCATGTTCCTGGTGGTGCTGGCCAACAACCTGGGCGTGATGTGGGCGGCGGTGGAAGCCACGGCGCTTTCCTCCGTGCTGTTGGTGGCGCTCTACAACCGGCGCAACTCGCTCGAGGCCGCCTGGAAATACGTCATCCTCGGCAGCCTGGGCCTGGCGCTGGCGCTGATGGGCACGGTGTTCGTCTATGCCGCCGCCAGCAAAAACAATCCCCAGTCGCTGCCCAGCTTCAACTGGTCGTATTTGATGAGCGTGGCCGGCCGGCTCGACCCGCACCTGCTCAAGCTGGCCTTTGTGTTTGCGTTCATCGGCTATGGCACCAAGGCCGGTCTCGCGCCCATGCACACCTGGCTGCCTGACGCGCACAGCGAGGCGCCCTCGCCCACCAGCGCGATGCTTTCGGGCGTGTCGCTCAAGATCGCGCTCTATGCCTTGTTGCGGTTCCACATCCTCACCACGGCCTGTCTGGACTCCGGGTTCAGCCGCTATTTTCTACTCGGCTTCGGCCTGTTTTCCATGTTCCTGGCCGCGCCTTTTATTCTCGTGCAGAGAAACCTCAAGCGAATGCTGGCCTATTCGAGTCTCGAGCACGTCGGCCTGATCTGCACCGGCATCGCCCTGAACACGCCCGTCACCATCTTTGGTGCGCTGCTGCACATGGGCTATCACGCGTTGGCCAAGCCCGTGTTGTTCTTCGCGGCGGGCAACATCCATCAGACCTGCCACTCGCTCGAATTCCGCGTCATCGGCCCCGGTGTGGGGAAGGTGCTTCCGGTCACGGTGCTCTTGATGGGACTCGCCGCCATCGCCGCCATCGGGCTGCCGCCGTTCGGCCTGTTCTTGAGCGAAATGACCATCCTTAGCGGCGGCCTGGCGGCGCACCAAACGACCGTGAGCGTCCTGATCCTGGTGGCGCTGCTGGCGTCGTTCTGCGGCATCCTGCAACAACTCGCCCGCATCCTGCTGGGTGCGCGCAAGCCCGGTGACCACGCCAACGACGCACGCCGCCTGGACGGCGTGCCCGCGATGGCGATGCTCTTGGGCGGGTTGCTGCTCTTCAGCGTGTGGCTGCCCGCGCCGCTGCTGGAATTGTTGCACCAGGCGGCGGGCATCATCGGAAGCCAGCCATGAACCTCTCGCACGTCTCCACCGACCTCCGGCCGGTCGTCGAAGAAATCACCCGGCGCTTCCAGGGTCGGCTCGAGTCCTGCGTTGCTCCGCGTGCCAACGAAGTCTATTTCCACGCCAGGATGGATCTGGTCGCCGGCTTTTGCGCCCATCTTTATCGAAAGTGGAACGCCCGCCTGGTGACGGTGTTTGCCGACGACGCCCGGGCGGGCGACGAAGTGTTCCACCTCTACTACGTGCTGGCGCTTGACGCGGCCCACGGCTTTCTCAGCTTGCGCGTGCCGGTGTCGCCCGAGGCGCCAGAGTTCCCGTCCCTGGCCAACGCGTTCGCCGGCATCAACTGGCAGGAGCGCGAGGTGCAGGACCTTTTCGGACTTAAGCTGGTCGGCCATCCCAACCCGCGCCGCTGCACCCTGCACGACGACTGGCCGGAGGTGTATCCGCTGCGCAAGGACTTCGATTTGAAAACCGTCCTGCCACCCTTCCAGGGCGAACGCCACAAGTTCCGGAAGGTGGAAGGCGAAGGCGTGTTTCAAGTGCCCGTGGGACCGGTCCACGCCGGCATCATCGAGCCGGGACATTTTTTGTTCAGCGTGGCCGGCGAGCCGGTGCTCTATCTCCAGTTGCGCCTGTTCTACGTTCACAAAGGCACGGAGAAACGGTTCGAGAGCCTGCCTCTTCCTCATTGTGTCCGCCTGGCTGAGAGTATCTCCGGCGATTCCAGCTTCGCTCACGCCACGGCCTTCTGCCACGCGGTGGAACGCGCCGCCGGTGTGCAGGCGCCGGCTCGTGCCCGCGTGCTGCGCTCGGTCTGCCTGGAGTTGGAGCGCCTCTACAATCACATCGCGGACATCGGCGCGATTTGCACGGACGTGGCCTTCGTCACGGCGAACATGCACGCGATGCGGCTGAAGGAACGAATTCTGCGTGTCAATGAACACCTGACCGGCAACCGTCTCCTACGCGGCATGGCCTGTCTGGGCGGCGTGCGCTTCGACTGGGACGCCAGCCAACTCAAAGCCCTGGCCGAATTGGTGACGGAGTTGCGACCCGAGTTCGACTCGCTCGTGGCGATGATCGACGGCTCCTCGTCCACTCTCGACCGGCTGGAAACCACCGGCGTCCTCAAGCCCGAGGTGGCGCGCGACCTTGGCGTCGTGGGGATCGCGGGCCGGGCCTCCGGCTTCGACCACGACCTGCGTCGCGACTTCCCCCACGCCGCCTACGACCAGGTGAAAGTGAAGGTGCCGGTCTATCAGGTCGGGGACGTGAAACACCGGCTGCAGGTGCGCGTGGACGAAGTGCGCGAGTCACTCTCACTGATCGACCAGTTCGCCGCGAATCTGCCCGAGGGACCCTTGCGCGCGGAAGTGGGCGAGGTGCCCGCCGACCGCGTGGCTCTAGGCTGCGTCGAAGGCTGGCGCGGCGAGATCTTTCATTGGATCCGCACCGCGCCCGGCAACCGGCTGGCCCGGTGCAAAGTCAAGGACCCGTCGCTCCAGAACTGGCCCGCACTGAGCGAAGCGATTCTGGGCAACATCATCCCCGATTTCCCGGTCGTGAACAAGAGCTTCAACCTGTCGTATTCCGGCACTGACCGCTGACCTATGCTGGGCATCCTTGGCAAAAGCATCTCGACCGGCATCGTCACGACGAGTTATCCCGCGGCTCCGCCCGACGTGTCCTCCCACGCCCGCGGACGGCCGGAGATTGACTGGGCCAATTGGAAAGATGTCCGCCCCGCCGCGGCCATCTGCCCGACCGGCGCCATTTCATATCAGGAGGCGAACGGCCAGCGCCTCGTCCAGCTCGACCTGGCCAGGTGTGTCTTTTGCGGCCTCTGTGCAGAGGTGGACAAGGCCATCCGCATGACCAACGTCTGCGAATGTGCCGCCCGCCGGCACGAAGCGCTGATCTTCATCGCCCGCTATTGCCTCAACGACGACGGCACCCACCATCGCCACCTGGATGGGCCGACTACTCCCGGCGCGTCGCCGCTCGGAAACTCACCGCCCGCGCCAGCCGCGTCGCTGGATTCCTTGGGCAGGCAAATCGAGCAGCGCGCCGACCAGATCTTCGGCCGCTCGCTGCACATCCGCGAAGTGGACGCCGGCTCGTGCAACGGCTGCGAGGTCGAAATCGTCGGCCTGAACAGCCCGGTGTATGACGTGGAGCGCTTCGGCATCCACTTCGTCGCTTCGCCGCGACACGCCGACCTCCTGCTGGTGACCGGCCCCGTTACCCGCAACATGGAACTGGCACTCAAGAAGACCTACGACGCCACGCCGGACCCGCGCCTGGTGGTGGCCGTTGGCGCCTGTGGGTGCAGCGGCGGCATCTTCGGCGTCAACTATGCGACCCGGGGTGCCGTGGATGCCGTGATTCCCGTGGACGTTTACATTCCCGGCTGTCCTCCCACCCCCCATGCCTTGTTGCACGGCATCCTGCTGGCCATGGGCCGGCTGCAGAGGGAAAGCGGACACTGATGTTGCCCGTTGACCTTCCATTCGCGCGCGGCACCTTCTCGCGCAACCGTTGGCTCTATCTGAATTTCCATCTGCCCTTGTCTGGAAGTCACGGATGGGAAAGATGGGATTGCGTTGTGGCCGGCCAGCGGCATCTTTGCCGTGAACTTTGCCTCGCGCGAGGCGGTGGACGTCGCCACTGCGGAGGCCGTGTAAATCCTAGACTGCCCATCCGACCCGCCGTCGTTGCCCGCGGCTCCTAGCACCTGTTCGCATTCCAAATCATGAAGAAAAGCCAGACCAACCCGTCGGTCAGTTACAGCTTCACCGTACGACTGACCTATCCGAACCGCATCGGCATGTTCGCCCGCATCGTCAGCACCATCGGCCGGTGCGGGGGCGATCTGGGCGCGTGCGACATCGTGACGCCCGACGCCAAACTCATGACCCGGGACGTCTCGGTCCGCGCCCGCGACGTCTCGCATCAGGAGCAGATCGTGGCGGCCCTCCGGCGACTCGCGGACGTGAAAATCACCAACGTCTCCGATCGCGTCTTCCTGCTGCACTTGGGGGGCAAGATCGCGATTCAGAACAAAGTGCCCTTGACCACGCGCGACACGCTGTCCATGGCCTACACTCCCGGAGTGGCCAGGGTCTGCGAAGCCATCGCCGCGGATCCCCGGAAAGCCTGGCAGCTCACCATCAAAGGCAACTCGGTTGCCGTCATCAGCGACGGCACCGCGGTCCTGGGTCTCGGCGACATCGGTCCCGAGGCCGCCCTGCCGGTAATGGAAGGCAAGGCGATGCTTTTCAAGGAATTCGCCGGCATCGACGCTTACCCCATTTGTCTGCGGACAAAAGCCACTGAGGAAATCGTCGCGACCGTCAGACAACTCTCCGTTGGCTTTGGTGGCATCAACTTGGAGGACATCTCCGCCCCGCGCTGCTTCGACATCGAGCGCCAACTCCAGGAGCAGCTCGATATTCCGGTCTTCCACGATGACCAACACGGCACCGCCGTCGTGGTGCTGGCTTCGCTGCTCAACGCCCTGCGGCTCACCCGGCAGAAACTCAACCGCCTGCGGGTCGTCATCGCCGGGGCCGGGGCGGCGGGGATGGCCATTACCCGGATGCTGCAGGGCGCCGGCCTCCTCGACGTTGTCGTTTGCGATCGCCAGGGAGTCTTGCATCCCAAGCGACCGGACTTGAATTCCAGCAAAGCCTGGCTGGCGGAACACACCAACCCGCGAAGGGTAAGTGGCCGTTTGGAGGACGCCTTGCGGAGCGCCAACGTCTTCATCGGTGTATCCGGCCCCGGACTACTTACCACGAAACATCTGAAACGCATGGCGCCCAAACCCATCGTGTTTGCGCTGGCGAATCCCACCCCGGAGATCATGCCCGAGGACGCGGCGCGGGTGGCCCTCATTGTGGCCACCGGGCGAAGTGATTATCCCAACCAGATTAACAACGTACTGGCGTTTCCGGGCATCTTCCGCGGCGCCCTCAATGTGCGCGCCCGCCAGATTACTGAAGCCATGAAACTCGCCGCAGCCAAGGCGATTGCGGGCTGCATTTCCCCGCGCGAACTCAGCCCGGAATACATCGTGCCGAGCGTGTTCAACCGCGACGTCGCCCAGCGCGTGGCCGACGCCGTCCAACACGCAGCGATGAAGGCTGGCGTGGCAGGACGGGCCAAGCGCTGAAAGGCTTGGCAGGACCGCGAAGGCTGCCTCCCAGACCCGCCAGGGCGGAGCCAGCGCCCGCTGCACTCCCAACCGCTCGGTGCTTGCGTGCAGACAACACGAAGCACTCACTGGGTGGCATTTTTGCGTTTAGAGCGTATTAAATAAAACTGTAGCCAGTTAGTTTGAGTCGTGGCACCGTTGGTGTATGAAAACGCTCTCGTTGGATTTGCGCGAACGCATCTTGACCGCCTACGACCCAAAGGAGGGCCCGCGCGAAGAGGTGGCCGAGCGTTTTCGGGTGTCTCTGGGTAGGGTCAAAAAGCTCTTGCAGCAACGCCGCCGCATTGGGGACGTGCGCGCGCAGCACCAGCGCTCCGGGCGCAAGCCCCGCATCGTGGCCAGCCAACAGCGCCCGCTCCGGACGCTGTTGGATAAAAAGCCTGACCTGACTCTGAAGGAACGGCGCCCGGCCACCGGGTTGACCTGCACGCTCCCAGCCATTCACTACACCCTGGCCAAGCGGGGCCGGACCTATAAAAAAAGACCCTCTGTGCCAGCGAACGAAACCGTCCGGATCTCCAGCGCGCCCGGCGGGCGGGGCGGCGACCACAAGCCCGTCTTGACCCCGCGCGCTTGGTCTTCCGCGACGAATCGGGGGCGAAAACCAACCTGACGCGCTTGTGCGGGCGTGCCCAACGGGGCGAGCGCGTTCACGCCAGCCGCCCACACGGTCACTGGCACCCCCCCCCGGCTTTCCTCCATCCGACTGGACGGCTCGACAGCCTGTATGACCATTGAGGGGGCGACCGACACCGAAGTGTTCCGGGCGTACGTCGGGACCGTGCTCTGCCCGACGCTGCGCGCGGGTGACATTGTCGTCAGGGACAATCTTTCCCCGCACAAAAACGACCGCCTTCTGGCCCTGATCGAAAAGGGCGGGGCGGAAGGGCGCTTCCTGCCGGCCTATTCCCCGGACCTCAATCCCATTGAGAAGATGTGGAGCCAGGTGAAACAATTTCGGCGGAGTGCCGAAGCCCGCACGGGCCAAGAGTTGGTGGCCGCCATTGCCGAAGCCCGGGCCCGTATTACGCCCAGGGACGCGCTCAACTGGTTCGCCTCGTGTGGCTATAGCTTTATTTAATATGCTCTAGGCAGTAGATAGGTCAATATAGACCGGGCGACTCCCCGGATGCTGCCGCCGGATTTGCGCGACTGGGTTCCGGATAACCATCTGGCCCATTTCGTGGTGGAGGCGGTCGAGGGGCTGGCCCTGCGAGGCGTCAGCGTCAACCACCGGGGCGCCGGTTCCGAACAATATCCGCC
>JAKANS010000016.1 GCA_021823625.1 bacterium
GAAGCGGGTGCTCGCCCAACAAGTGTTCGGCCCGAACCTGGTCCCCGACGGCAAAAAAGCCCGTGGTTCCAGCCTGAAACCGTGGTCGCTCCTCGTTGAAACCTCTCCAACTGGTGGAATGGTGGGTCGGGTGGGACTCGAACCCACGACCAACGGCTTAAAAGGCCGCTGCTCTACCACTGAGCTACCAACCCAACGAAGTTCTCGTTTTGGTGCGGCGAAGAAACCAGCGCCGCCTTGAAACAACGAGCGGTTACTATGCGCACACCCACCGGACCGGCAAGCAGTTTCCTCACCGTCGAACCGCGTTGTCCTTCGCGTGCGCCCGAGCGAAGTCGTGTCCGCCACTGGCCGCAGGGGGACTAGACCGCCTGTTGTCCCCCGCCGTCGGCACCGCCACCGTCGAGGTCGATAAGTATGTCGCGGGGCTCGGCGCCTTTGCTGGGACCGACAATGCCGCGGTTCTCGAGCTCGTCCATGATTCGGGCAGCGCGGGTGTAGCCCAACCGCAGGCGGCGCTGCATCAAGGACACGCTGGCCTTTTGCTCGCTGCGGATCACCTCGATGCATTGCTGGATCAAGTCTTCGTCTTCGTCACAGCCGCTGTCGTCGCCGAAACTGTTGCTGGGTGCGGAGAGCTGTTTGTGGATTTCCAGGTCGTAATTCGGCTTGCCCTGGCGGGCGATGAAGTCCACGGCGCTTTGGATTTCCTGGTCGGTGACCAAGGCGCCTTGCGCGCGGGTGAGCTTCGCCGAGCCGGGCGGCAGGTACAGCATGTCGCCTTTGCCGAGCAACTTGTCGGCGCCCATCGCGTCAAGAATCGTGCGCGAGTCCACCCGCGACGCGACCTGGAAGGCAATGCGCGCCGGGATGTTTGCCTTGATGACACCGGTGATCACGTCCACGGACGGGCGCTGGGTGGCGACGATGCAATGAATGCCCGCCGCCCGCGCCATCTGGGTGATCCGCGCGATGGCCATCTCGACGTCCGCCGGTGCCACGAGCATGAGGTCCGCCAGTTCGTCGATGATGACCACGATGTAGCTGAGCTTGTCGGGGATGACGATGTCCTCGTCCTCGGGCACCACGATGTCTTCGTCCACCTGCACCGCGAAGCCGTCGGTGCCGGCTTCGATCTTCTCCTTCCGCGCCGTCAATGGCAGTTCCGGCTCCCGCGTCGGCAGCGGCTTGTCCTTGGGCCGGTCGTTGAAAGCCTTGATGTTGCGGACGCCGACGCGGGCGAAAATCTGGTAGCGCTTCTCCATTTCACTCACCACCCAGCGCAGCGCGAGGATGACCTTCTTCGGATCGGTGACGACCGGCACGACCAAGTGCGGCAGCGCGTTGTACTGCTGGAGTTCGACCACCTTCGGATCGATCATCACGAACCGGAGCTGGTCCGGGGCAAAGCGGTAAAGCAGCGACGCCACGATCGAGTTGATGCACACCGATTTGCCGGAGCCGGTGCTGCCGGCGATGAGCAGGTGCGGCATGTCCGCGAGATCGCCGATGAGCGGATGGCCATAGACATCCTTGCCGAGCGCCAGCGGGATCCGGGCCTTCGAGGTGCGCCATTCCTCGGACTCGAGCAACTCGCGCAGAATCACCTTCGACTTGATCAAGTTCGGCACCTCGACGCCGACCGAGCTTTTGCCGGGTACGGGGGCGAGGATGTGAATGCGCTCCGCCTTGAGCGCCGCGGCGATGTTGTTCGTGAGGCCGGTGATTTTCTCCAGCTTAACGCCTGGAGCGGGATGCAGTTCGTACCGCGTGATGGTCGGGCCTTTGGTGATGTCGCCCAGCGAGACCGAAATGCCGAACTGCTGGAGCGTTTGCTGCATCAACCGGGCGTTCGCCATCAATTCCTCCTTCGACTCGGTAGGCTTCACGGTCAGGTCCGGCAGGCTGAGCAAGGCGAGCGTGGGCAGTTTGTAATTCCCGATCTGCGGCGGCTTGGCGACGGACAACGGCTTGGGCTTGGGTCGGGCGGGCGGCAGCGGAAGACGCGGTTGAGCGATCGGAGTCGGCGGGGCGGGTGGCGGTGCGGCACCTTCGACGACCTTGGCCGGACTCTCCACCGGCGGGGCTGGGGCCGCCGCCTTGCCGAGGATGTCTGCGGTGGTGGCGGCGGCGACTTCGCGGGCTGGAATGACCTCGTCGATTTCGAGCTCGCGGTCGTCCGGCGAGGCGGTCGTCTTGTTGCCTTTGCCTTTTTCCGGCGTGGCCCGTAACTGCGGCACGCTGAGATCGCGCACGGTCGGTTCGGGCACGGGCTGGAGATCCTGTCCCAGGCCCGGCGGGACTTCGGCGCCACCGTCCTTGGCGGGCTTGGGTGCCTTGCCGTTGGCCCGCGTGACCTGATCCAGTTCCGCCTGCAAGCGCCGCGCTTCCTTCTCAAGTTCACGGGTGCGGCGCTCCATCGATCTTTCGTCGCCGGGCACAACCTCGGTTGGCGCCCGCCAGCGTTGCCAGACTGCGCGCAACCACTCCCCAAGCCGGAAGTTGGTGAGGCCGTAGAACGCGATCACATAAAGGCATCCGTAAAGCAGCGCCGCGCCAAGGTTGCCGAAATAACCGAACGCATAGTGGTTCAGCCCCTGCCCCACCACGCCGCCAGCACCGGGTGCATTCAGTGCCAGTGAAAGATGCTCCAGGTAACCGGCACCCATGGCGTGCGGATTGCGCGCAAGCTGCGCCAACGCCACGCTGTCGGTCCCGAGATCCAGCCCGCCGGCGCAGGTCAACAACAGCAGGACCGCCCACGGCCATTTCCGGCGCAGGTAGCCTAGAAAGCCCAGGAACTGCGCCAGGCCGAACCCCAGGAAAATCATCGGCAGCAGGAACGCCGAACCACCGAACACGAAAAACATCGCGTAGCCGGTGCGCGCCCCAATCTGGCCGATCCAATTGTGCAGCGGGTGGTTGGGCGGGTTGCGGACCTCGGCGAGGTCGTATTTGTCGAACGAAAACAGCGCGGCGAAAAACAGCAACGCCATTGTCAGCAGGATGATGCCGAGAATGTCACTGCCACCGCGCGCGCCGTTATTCGAATCCTTTCGAGCCACAGGCGCAATCTAGGAACCCCACCCCGGACTGCAATGCGGAAAACGGGAAGTTGTCCCCACGCATTCCCCCGCGCCTCACGGATACGTCACGCAGAAGAAGCGCGTCGCGCCCGCAGGAGCATTGGTGTAACCGAACTGGTCGGTCGCCGAAGTGACCGATGCCAGCATTGACCAGTTTTGGAGATCGTCGCTCGCCTCGACCGTGTAAGTCTGCCCCGGCACGCCCGTCCATTGCAGCACCCCCGGCGCGGGCGCCTGCACCGTCGGTGGCAACACCAGCGCCACGGATTCGAGCGTCACATCCCCCGCGGCGGACGTGGTGTCGTCGCCGAGGAAAAGGAAGTTGGGCGTCTCATAAACGTCCGGGAAACCCGCGAAGGCGGTGTAGTCGCGCACCGGACCCGAGAGGAGGGGGCTCCGTTGGCGAACAAGGTGTAATTCGTGCCTCGAAAACTGAGGATCAGATCGGCCGGGCCGGCCGCGAAGTCGAAGGCTGCATCCTCGGCATGGGTGAAGAGCGGTTGGTCAGCTTGCGCAAACACGAGGTTCGTCCAAAAGCCGAGCTCGAGACCGCGTTTGTCGCTGCTGAGGGCGATCAGCGAGCAGCCGGCACGCTCGGCCCGCGAGTGCGTTTCGGCGGCAAGCTGGAACCGCACCGCCACGCCGAAGCCATCGTCGAGGCGGAGCGGCGTGGTGGCGACGCGGGCGTAACCGGTGTTCTCGACGTTCGCGGCGGTGGTGATCAAGCGCACCGCGGTGCCGGTCTGTTTCTGTTGAGCGAGTCCCGGCAAGGCGGCGTAACTCCAGCCTTGCGCGGCTGGCAGGGTGCCGAGCTGGCCATTGAAAAGCACCTGGCCCGAGGCGGGCGCAGGAAGGATGAGGGCGGCGAGCAACCACAGCCGAAAACCCAGCTTCATGCCGGCCATTCTTGCGTGTGAACCGCCGCCGCGCAAGCCGGCCTCGAAACGGCGAGGCGTGCGCGGCTCGCGAGCGCGGGCGAAGCCCGCTTAGAACCGGTAGGGTGTCTCCCGTCGAGCCGTGGCTTCTGATTTCTGGCTTTTGGCCTGGCTCGACTGGAGTCTCGCCCTGTCATGATCGCTTCGGTAGCAACTGTCTTTTAGCTGGGAGCGGGGCGCTCGCGTGCCGGTCTGGCGGCGACTCGCACCGGCGGTGGCGTGGCTATTCCGCGTCCACCTGGAGGCCCTGCTCGCGGTAGCGCTGCAATTTGTAGGTCAACGCGCGGCGGCTGATTTTCAGGGCCTTGGCGGTTTCCGTCCGGTTGAAGTTGTGCGCGTGCAGGGCCCGGAAAATCGCTTCGCGCTCGACGTCTTCGAGGGTGGCGGCGTTCGCGGGCGGCGGGGGAGGTTGGTCCAAAACGGCACGGATGCGCGTCGGCAGGTGGTCGGGCAGGATCAGTTCGCCGCAGCAGAGCAAGGCGGCGCGTTCGAGCGCGTTGCGCAGCTCGCGCACGTTGCCCGGCCAGGAGTAGCGGGCCAGACAATCGGACACGGCGTTGGAAAGCCGCGCTTTGCCGCCGGTGAATTCTTCGATGAACCGCGTCGCCAGCGGCAGGATGTCTTCGGGGCGTTCGCGCAGGGCGGGCACGTTCAGTTCCACCACGTTGAGCCGATAGAACAGGTCTTCGCGGAAACGGCTGGCGGCGACCTCTTCCTCGAGGTGCTTGTTGGTGGCGGTCAGCAGCCGGCACTCGCTCTGAATTTCCTTGTTGGAGCCGACGCGGTTGAAGGTGCCGTTTTGGGTGACGCGGAGCAGCTTGGCCTGGAGCTGCGGCGACATTTCGGCGATTTCGTCCAGGAAGAGCGTGCCGTTGTGGGCCTGCTCAAAACGGCCGATCCGCTGAGCGACCGCGCTGGTGAACGCGCCTTTTTCGTGCCCGAACAACTCGCTCTCCAAAAGGTTTTCCGGGATGGCCGCGCAGTTCACTTTGAGCAAGGGACCGGCGGCGCGCGCGCTCCAGGCATGGATCACGTCGGCCACCACTTCTTTGCCGACACCGCTTTCGCCGGTGATCAGCACGCGGCTTTCGGACGGCGCGATGAGCGCCACATCGCGGAACACCGCCTGCATCAGCGCGCTGTGGGCCAGCACGTGGGGCGGCAACTGGCGCTCGGCGGCGAACCGGACCGGGGCGGTCAGGGCGAGGCCGGTGGCCTGGCGCACCGAGGCAAGCAATTCGTCGAAGTCGATGGGTTTGCTGAGGTAGTTGACCGCGCCGTCGCGCATCGCGTCGACTGCTTCGCGCACGTCGGCGAACGCGGTCACGAGGAGCACGGGCAGGATGGCGTGCTCCTGCCGGGCGCGGCGCAGCGTGTCCAAGCCGGAAAGCCCCGGCATGCGGACGTCGGAGATCATCATGTCGATATCCTGCGCGCGGAGCACTTCGAGCGCCTGCTCGCCGGAGGAGACGGTCACGGTCGCGAAGCCCTGACTTTTCAGGAACGAATCCAGCAGGCTGCGCTGGCCGGGATCGTCGTCCACAATCAGCAGGCGGGGTGCCGGAGGCGCACTCATGCGGGCCGTGGGCGGCCGGACGCCGGGTCAGGCGACCAGCCGGAGGTGGCTGAGGCGGAAGATGGCGCCGCGGGGCTCGTTGGGCAGGCAGGCGATCTCCCAACCGTGGGCCAGGACGATCTGCTGCACCACCGCAAGGCCCAAGCCGGTGCCTTTCTTCTGCGTGGTAAAGTACGGTTTGAAAATCTCGGTGCGGTGCTCGGGCGGCACGCCGGGGCCGTTGTCACGCACGTCGAGAAACAGTTCGGACACACCTTGCCTGGCGGCAACGACGCAAATCTCGCCGCCCGGCTCGACGGCCTGAATGGCGTTGAGCAGCAGGTTGAACAGAGCCTGACGGAGAAGTCGCTCATCGGCTTCAACGGTGAAGTTCTCCGCGAGGGGACGCAAAGAGATTCGTTTTTCCTCGCAATCGCAGCTCAAGGCACGCACGACCTCGGCCACGACCGGTCCCAACGCCAGGGCGGTGCGGCGCACTTCGCGCGGGCGGGAGTAATTGATGAATTCGCTGAGCTGGGCGGTCACGCGGTCGGCTTCGTCGATGATTTGGGCGGACTGCCGGCGGATTTCGGGCGGCGCGTCGTTCTGGCGCGCGATCAACTGCGCCATGCCGCGAATGATGTTCAGCGGGTTGCGGGTCTCGTGGGCAAGGCCGGCGGCGGCGAGGTTCATTTCCTTGAGGTGGGCGTTCAACTCGCTGGTCCGCACCAGGCGGATCTGGAGTTCGGCCGACTTGCCCAGGTTGCGCCAGGCCAGCCCCGATCCGACCACCGACACGCTGGCGAGGACGACGATGATGGAGCGCAGCCACAAATCCTGGCTGCACAGCGCGAGCATGGACTGCAAGGACATCACGAGCACGAAGCTGTGGACGCCCTGTTTCTCCATCAACGCCTTGTAGTCCTCTTCGCTCATCCAAAACGGACGACCGAAACCCGGCCGGCCGTCGCGCGGCGGGCGCGGGCGACCCCAGCCGCGACCGCGCGTCCGGCCGAAGCCTTCGCCTTCGACGTTGTGGGAGGCACTGGCGGTATCGCGCGGCGGTGGCGGCTGGCGATTCGTATCCAACTCGTTGAAGAACTCCCGCGGCGGCGGCCGGTTGGTCTCGGAGCCTGGGCGGTCGCGGTGAGGCAGGATGATCGTGAGGTTGGTGGCGCCGGGCTCGTGCGTCACGTTCGCGCCCAGATCCACCAGGTTGGCCAGGATCACCCGCTGGTCGCCCCAATGTTCGCCTGTGCGGATCAGATCCTTCGGTTCCAGATCGATCACGGGTCCCGCGGACGCCACCTTGTCCCCGGCGGCGTTGAGCAAGGCGACGGCCGTCAATTCGCCCTGGCCAACCAGTTCTTTAAGCGCCGACTCCAACGGGCCTTGAAAGGCGAGGCTGCCGAAGCGCCGTTGCGACTTGATCACCACACCGAGGGTGGTGGAAATGTCTTTGGCGCGATTCCGCAGCGCCACGCGGGCGGATTTCCGCACCCGGACATGCTCGGCCACCTGCCAGGCGAGGACGAGGCTCCAGACGGCAAACAACAGGCCGTACACCAGCAGACTGCGACGGGGCGTGTTCAAGGGGGGCTTTCGAGTCCCGGCGGGCGGGATCGGCGGTTACTTCTTCGACTTCGCGTCTTTCTTGGACTTCGCGTCCGAGGCGGCGTCGGCATCCTTGGCCGGCACGCCATCGAGGAAACGATTCAACTCGTCCTCGGTGAACGCCTTGGGCGCCATTTCCATCTGTCCACGCTCCGCTTGGGAGACCGCGGCGTACTGTTCGGGTGCATTCACGACGATCGGCGTCAGGAAAATGATGAGTTCGGTTTTCTGGTTCGAGGTGACCTTGTGGCGGAACGCGGCGCCCAAGAAGGGGATGTCTCCCAGCAGCGGGATCTTGCTGACGGATTCCGTTTTGTTGTTCGACATCAATCCGCCGATGATCACGGTCTCGCGGTTCCCGGTCACGACGACGGTGTCGGCCGAGCGCTTCGCGATGACGGGCACGGCGGCGTCTTTGGAAATCGCCACGGTCTGGTCGGTCAGCGACGAGATTTCCGGCGAGATGATCATTTCCACCATGTTGTCCGAACTGATGAACGGCGTCACCCGCAGGATGATGCCGACGTCCGTGTACTGGATGGAATTGATGGCGTTGCCGTAGTTGTCGTAGCGCACGCTGGTGATCAAGGGCACCGACTGACCGACGGTGATCGTGGCGGGCTGGTTGTTGCGGGCCATGATCGACGGCCTCGACAGCACCTCGAGTTTCCCGGCCTGGGCGATGGCGCGCAGCGTCACCTGGTAATCCTGGCTGACGATCTGGTACAAGCCGGCCCCCGGCGGGGCGGGTTGAAAGCTCTGGAGCGGCTGCCCGAGCGCATTCACCGGAATGCCGTTGGAGCCGATCAGGCCGGAGAGGCCGAACACGTTTGCGGCGTTGCCGACGGTTCCGCTTGAACCGTCAATGTTCTTTCTCATCCCGCCTTCAACGCCGATATCGAGGCTGTTGTTGTGAGTGACTTCGAGGAACACGACCTTGATGAGCACTTGGGGCCGCGGCCGGTCCAGGTTGGTGATCACCTGGGAGACGTACTTGCTCGTTTCCTCGTCGGTGATGACGACGACCCGTTTGGTTTCCGGATCGACCGAGATCACCGCGTCGCCGACGGTGCTGTTGTTGTAGTATTCGCGGGTGCTGCCCGAGCCGGAGCTCGAGCGCCGCGTCGTTTGTCCGCCGAACTGGGCTTGCGCGGGCAACCACGCGCAGCAGCCCGCCAGGATGACCAGTGGCCATCGCCAAAAACTTGCACGGTTGATCGTCATGTTCATCCTGTCATTCGTTAAGGGTTTCCGAGTCGCGCGTTTGGCGGCCTAAAAACCACCCTGGGTGGCACCGGTTCGGCGGGTGGTGCCGGAACCGAAGCCGCTGGACGTGCCGCTCGTGTTTTGCTGGTTCCGGCTGCGGTTGCTCAGGGCGTTGTTTTGCGTGGTCGAACTGCGGTTGTTCCGCGAGGTGGAGTTGCGTTCGAACATGTCCTGGAGCACCTGCTGCACCTGATCGACTTCCGCGTTCTCCAGCGAATAGACGTAAACGCGCTGCTTCTTGGCCGGACTCGAGTCGAGCTGGGCGATCATCGCTGCGATCTGCGGCATCAGGTCGCTGGCCGCGCTCACGATGACCGAGGAGGTGCGCATGTCGGCCACGGCGGTCACTTTGCCCTTTTGCTGGGCGCGGCTGCTTTCGGTGCTCTGATTGTTGCCGCCATTCATGCCGGGGAACGGAAACCCGCCGCGCCCGCCAAACCGAACCGAAGAGCGGGTGTCGTCGGTCTTGGTGCTGTCCGGAAACACACTGGTGAGCGTGTCGGCCATTTCCTGCGGGTCGGAGTTGACCAAGTGGAACACGCGCAACTCGGTGATGTTCTCGGCGTTGGTATCGACCTCTTTCACGAGCTGCTCAATCGTGGGGATGACTTCCTCGGGCGCGCTGACCACCAGGGAGTTGGTGCGTTCGTCCGCCACGGCGGTCACGCGCGAGGCGGCCTGGCGCGCTTCGCTGACGCCGGTACCGCTATCGGTTCCAGTACCGCCACCCCCTGGGCCGCCGCGTCCCCCGAAACGGGCCATGAAGGGGTTGAAGTTGTTCCCGCCACGGGCGGACGTGCCGGTGTTCTGCGCGGGAAACAACTCTTTGACGATGATGGCCAAGTCCTTCGCATCCGCGTACCGGAGCGGGAAGACCCGGATCCCCGAAATGCCGGAAATCGACGTGTCCAGCGCCCGGACGATTTCCACCATCCGGCGAATGTCGGACTGCACATCGGTTAGAACCAGCGCATTGCCGCTTTCGTTGGCCGTAAGGTTCGCGAAGGTGGGCAGCAGGGGCGTGAGATCCTTGGTCATCTGCACCGCGTTGGCGTACCGCACCGGGATGATCTGCGTGACCATTTCCTCGTTCTTGGGAATCTCTTCGGGTTTGTTCCCGACCTTGACCGGGATGTCGCGCTTCTTCGCCTCGTCACGGTCCACGATGGTCAGCATCCGGCCGTTGCGGATCGCCGCGTAACCGTTCTTGTTGAGAACCGAGTTCAACAGGTCCACCGCCTCGTCTTTGCTCAGCGGTTGGTTGCTCCAGACATCGACGTTGCCTTGCAACTTGGTTTCCACAACGATGATGAAGCCCGCGGCGTCGCTCAGGTAATTGAGCACCATGTCCAACGGCACATTGCGGAAGTTCAAGCGCAGGCCCGCGGCCGGGTTGGCGCCCGGTTGTGCCGGGATGGGATCCATCGGCTTGGCCAGACCGGCCTGGCCAAGCCCGCCAGTTTCAGTGCCCGCCGGCGGTGCGGGCTCGCCGGGCGGTGGGGCCGCAGCCGGCGGCGATCCAGGCGAGGCGGCGTCCATAGCCGCGGGTGCGGCGGCTGCCGCCGGCTCTGCTGGCGCGGCTTTCGTCAGCGCGGGTGCAGTGCCGGTCGGAGCCGCCGCCAGCGATACGGCGGGTGCCGCCACCGGCGGAGGGAGAGAAGCAGGCGGTTCGGCTGCGATCCCGGGGATCGTTGCCGAAAGACCGGCCAGGAGGATGAAGGTGGGGATGGCTTTCATTTGTTTAACTCCTGTTCTCGCTTTTGTAGAAGTCGTTTGAGTATCTCGCTCTCGTCGCCGCCGCTGCTGGCGGTCGAGAGCGAAGCCGAGGTGGTGGCGGTGGTTGTGGCCGTGGCGGTCTCGGTGGACGACGCGTAGGGTTGCGCCGGGCCGTCCAGCGTCCACGCCCCTTCGTCTTCGCGACGCATTTGCATGCCGACTTGAAGATCGATCGTCTTGCCGTTGGCCGCCAACTGAACTTTGTCCGGGGTGACGTTGGTGATCTCGTAACCGGCGATCTGGTCCGAAGGCTTGAGCACCTTGCGGTAGCTGGCACTGCTGCCGTCAAAGAAGGCGAACGGGCCCTTGGCGTAAATCATGATGCCCACGAGCGAAAAAGATTCCACCCTGCGGGGGCGGCTGGGCTCGCGGTTTGGCCGGCTCGTCATCTGGGGGTAGCGGTTCGGGTCGAAAATGTTCCGGTCAGCGATGAGTTTGAACCGGGAGTAGTCCAGGCGGTTCGACGCATTCGCGGGCGAGGGCGCCTCCGGTTCGGTCTGCGTGTCCGCAGTCGCGACGGGCGGGTTGGTCGCGGAAGTTGCCGGGCCATTCGTCTGCGGCTGGGTGAGGGGGGGCGTTTGGACCAACCCATCAGTCTTCGCCGTCACGTTCGTCGGCAGCGCGCCGGTGAGCGGGCGGGGCGGGGGTACGCCTTTCGGGCTCGCGGGCACGGTCGCGCCAACGGGTCGCGACGAACCCCCGCTGGCCGCAGGGAAGCGCCCATCGGCGGCCGGAGTTCCGGCGGGGGCGGTTCCCGCATCCGCGTTCGTGTCCGGCTCGGACGGTGGCGGTCCAAAGTCGCCCGGCGCGGGGACGACGATGTCAAAGGACGGGCCATTGCTATCGACGGGTCCCAGGCCAGGTTCCTGGCCAGGCTGAAATGGGATTTCCACCGCCACCACCTCCGGAGGGGGCAAAGGAGCGGCGGGTTCCTCGTCGGCGGCAAGCAGGTTGGCAACGGCGGCAAACAGGGCCAGCCAGGCCGTCAGCGTCCGGGTGGGGCGGCGTGCGCTGCCGTTCGGCAGTTTCCTTCGAGGCGCGCTCATTTCGTCTCCGAGGTAAGGACCAGTCCGCTGAGTTGGAGTCCAAGGCCGATTTGCTGGCCGTTGTTATCGCGGGCGCTCAACTCGACCGATTCGAGCTTGAGCGCCAGCGGCGATTGTTCGATGTCGTAAAGGAAGCGGCTCACCGACTCGAGGTTGCCGAAGGCATCCACCCGGCAGACCAGCGTCGAGTAATCCTCGGCGTCGCGCTTCCACTGCGGGGTGACGCCCGTGACGCCAATGCGGCTTTCGCGCGACCAGGCCTCGACCGCCTTGCTCACCTGTTCCTCGGACGTGCTGGCCGGGAGGGTGTTGGTGCGCATGTCCTCCCAACGGCCGCGAATGAGCGACGCCCGCTTCACGAGTTCTTCTCCACTCGCCACCTTCTGGCGCAACTCCTGGATGCGGGCGGAACGGTCTTTCCACCAGGTGGTGAGCGGCGTGAAGATCAGGTGGTCGCCCGCGAAGAAGGCGGCGGCCCCGATCGCGGCGACCGTGAGCAATTGTTGGCGGTTGTTAGTTGGCACTGGCACCTCCTTCTTCCCGGTGGAAGTCGAATGTGAATTGGATCGGGGAGCGGCCGCGGGTCGTCGGCCCGTGCAGATCGGTGACGCCTGGGGTGGTGCGGAGCCGTTCCATCGTTTGGAGCAAAGCCTGGTTTTCCTTCGCCACCCCCGTACAGGTGACCGTGTTGAGGTTGCGGATTTCCACCGTTTTCGCCGTCACCACGCCATCCTCGGGGAACGATTCCGTCAGCTGGCGCAGGATGCTCAAACCGCGGAAGGAACTGTCGAAC
Organism: bacterium; assembly: GCA_021823625.1. Lineage (GTDB taxonomy): Bacteria > Verrucomicrobiota > Verrucomicrobiia > Limisphaerales > J093 > DSVZ01. The sequence goes on from JAKANS010000016.1 coordinate 12,072, forward strand.
CACGAGCGAAACTGGCGGATGCGGTCCTGCGTGGCCTTGAGTTCGGTGACTTCCTGGGAGATGGCGGCCCAGCGCGAGCCGAGGCGCGAAAGTTGCCACTGCTGGATCAGAAACATGCCGGCGACAATGACGGCCAAGGCGACCGCGCCCGCCCCCCCCACCGTGATCTTCCGCGACGCGTAACGGTCGGCGAGCTGCTGCCAGGCACTGACTTTGGGGGGCAGAAACTCGAAGGTCGGCTTTTCGCCGAGCAGGTGGCGCACGGCCAGGCTCACCGCGGGGGTCACGGCCGTTCCGGCGGGCAGGAACACGCCGAACTCGCCGGGGTGATATTGCTCGACCAACTCGACGTGCAGGCCGGCGGATTCCAGCCGCAAGCGAATTTCATCCGCGAGTTGCCGCGCGCGCGCGCGCGGACCGAACACGCGCACGCGCCGGACTGCGTCGCGCAGGTCGGGTGGCATTTGCCCCAAGGTGATGCGCGTCTCGCGGGCGACTACGTCCGCGTAAGGCTGGTGCGTGCCGCCTTCGGATTCCTGCGCGCCTTGCAGCACGCGCAAGGCCGCGACGCCACCGCCGCAGGTGGCCTGGAGGCCGACGTGGTTTTCGCCCACGATCAAAGCCAGGACACCGTTGGCGGTTTCGGCGTGGGCGGGCTGGAGCGCCGCGGCATCCAAGGAAAAGCTGACGGGCGTGAGCTGGGCCGCGTGCAGCACCTGCTCGAGCCGGGCCAGATGGCTGCGCGGGACGCCGGCGAGGGTGGCGTGCCCCGTGCCGGCGGGCGAGCGGTACCGCGACGAGGCCACGAACAGCGTCGTGACATCGCACGGAAAGCCGCGCTCCGCCTCGGTCTGGAGCAACGCGGCCACGTCGCCTTCGGGCAATTCGGGCAGCGTGGTGTGAACGGTGAGCACCCACTTCAACGGCAAGCCGACGACGCAGCGGCGTTCGCGCACACCGGCCGCGTTGAGGTGATTCCGGATTTCGCGCCCGACGAGGATGGGGTCGTTGGTCAGCGGATCGAGCGAGAGCTGGACCGAGAAAGCGTGGCGGACCAGCACGGAGCCGTTCTGGCGCCGCACCTCGACGCCTTCCATGCGGCTGCCGTCCAGGCTCAGTCCCAACAGCGCCGACAAGCGCTGGGTTTTGATGCGACCCAATTTTAGAAGGCGGTTCATCGTATTCCGTTTGCAGCCACCTGCAATTGCTCCAAATCATGGCGGGCCTCCGAGCCCAACGCCCAGCCGAGCGAACTCAGATCCCGCCGATAGACGATTCGCGGGGTGCCGTCGCTGAGATCGAAAACAAACCGCACCCGCCGATACCCGCGGCCGTATGGGCCGACGGCGGCGATGTCGGCCGTGAATTGATAACTCTGCGTCGTGATGTAATCGCCGCCCTCCAGGGCGGTGAGCGCTTCGCTGTTGCTCTGGCTCAGGGCGTCCGCGACCCACGCGACCGAGGTCAGGTTGCCGGAATTGCCCTGACGAAACGCAACCATCTGCTGCGCGGCCGCGGTGTCGCCGCCGAGCAGGCAGGCCAGAACGGCGGCGCTGGCGGTGTTCACGTTCACCCGGCCCTGAACGGTCGATCCGCTGGCCACCGTGAAGGCGTCGGCAACTTGCGCGAACTCATCGGCAGTCATCCCGCTGAGACGGTAGAACTGGAGCACACTCTTGGGCTGGGCCGGCGTCGCTCCGCCGCCCGGCCCACCACCGCCGCCACCGCCACCCGCCAGGCCGAGGCGGGCCATGATTTCGTTGGCCCGGCCAGAGTTGAAGTTGGTTTCCAGGAGCGTGCGCAGTTGCTCGGTGGAACTGCTCAGGTTGGCGACGTTGATGCGCGCCGAGCCGTCGCTGCGGGTGTTGGGTTCGCGGGTGTAAAGCGTCAAGTACTCCAGCAAGCCGGGATCGAGCACGCCGTTCTGGTCGTCGTCGATCTCGCCCGCATCGAGCGCGCCGTTGAGGTTGGAGTCATCGCCGTAAAGCATGAACATGTCCGCGCCATAGACGAGCCGGAGTTCTTCAAGCGTCTCGAACGGGGCGCACTTGCACTGGTAAGCCGGGCGCAGCATGGCGTAGTACGTTTCCGACGCGCCGCCGTTGGTGCTGCGCCAGTCCGTCATGGACTCGAGCAAGTCGGCGGTCATGCGCGGCAACCATTGCAGGACGTTCGACGAGGCGGTGTTGAGGTTCAGCTTCGAGCCTTCGTCCACCAGGCCGAAGTACGGCTGGAACGGGCCGCGTTGAACGAGGTTCGTGTCGCGGCCAATCAACCAGACGTAACCATCGCCGACCGGGACCTCGGCGCTGCGATACATCGTGGGGTCGGGGATGGCGCCGTTCGTGGCGAGGGTGAGCAGCACGGCGCTGACGTAACGGGCGGCACCTTCGATTTCTTCCTCGGCGGCCAGGCCGCAAACACGGTTGTCGGACGCCTTCAACTCCGAACTCATCGAATTCGCGAAGTACAGAGTGATGGTCACCAGGCCGAGCGCGATCCAGAGCACGATCACGAGCACGGAGCCGCGCTGGCGCGGTCGCCCGGCAACCGAATCGACGGCCACTGGCAGACGCGTGGTCATTGCTGACCTCCCGAGCTTTCAGCGTCGTTCGTCGCCGTCACCTGCATGGACAGCGGGACGAGCAACTCCAGGATTTCCGGGTTGCGGGCCGCGGCGGCGTTCGTGGACGCCATCAGAAGGCGAACGCGGATGGCCACCGGCAGGTTCGTGTCGCCGGCCGTGGTGTCCCACGAGTCGCGCCAGTTGCTGCCGTCGAAGCAAAGGAACTCCATCCGGTCGATGCCGCCCAGCAGCCACTGCGGTTCGGGTTGTTCCTGAACGGTGGCCAGCAGGTTGCGCGACACGTACCGGACCAGGTCCTTGCCAAAGCTGCGGTTGTGGTCCGCGGGAGGCTGGAGCACATAGGCGACTTCCTGGACGTCGCCCCAAGGGTGGGCGTCATCGAGGCGGCCGGTGGTGGTGAAGCATTGCAGGCCCTGCGCTTGCGCGGTGCCGAAGCCGATGTTGATCGCGCTCACGACGAACGAAGTGGCCAGCACGCCGCCGGGCGGCAGGATGCTGCGCAGGTCGCCGCGCATGATGGACAACGCGCGGCTGCGCGGCAGCGAGTCATCCAGCACGGCGGAGGTGCGCTCGCGGAGCCGCAGTGCGCTGTAAAAGACGGTGTTAATCGCCACCAGCACGATCGAGAAGATCGTCACGGCAATCAGCAGCTCGAGCAGCGTAAACGCGCGAGCGGCGGACGAGGCTGGACGGGTGGCGGTCATGGCGTCTGGGTGCCCGTGGAGGTGGTGTTGGTGGCGCTGATCGTGTCGGCGGAACTGTCCACCAGCGTGCTCAGGCGCACAAAGTAGTCCTGGCCCTGGACCGGGTAAGTCACCTCGACCGAAAGCAGGTTGATCGTAGGCTCGTTGAGATCCTGATTCCATGCCTGGCTTTGCAGGGTCCAACGGTACTGGCGGTCGCCTTCCACGATGGTGCCGCTCTGGCTGGATTGGTTCCAATTCGTCAAGGCGACGGATTCGCTGAGCACCCGCTCGGCCACCTGCGCGGCCTCGGATTTGCGCGCGGCCACCACGCCGGCGCGGCTGGCGATGTGCAGACCCTGCATGGCCACCGGGATGACGATGGCCATGAACAGCAGCGCGGCGAGCACCTCGGCGAGCGTGAAACCCGCCTGGGAGCGGTCAGCGCCGGAGGCTGTTCCACTGGTTGGTCGGGTTCCCAATTTCATAATCCATGCCGTTCCAGGCGCGCTGGAGGGCGATCTCTTTGTCGTTGCGATCCCGCAACCGCACCACCGTGGGACTGGTTTCGTCGATCGTGCCGTCGGGCAGAAAGCGAATCTGCGGCCCGTTGTGGCGATTCAGCAGGGCCGCATCGCCCTGGCTCCGTGCCGAAGTGGACAGGGTGCGGCTGCGGTTCATATTCGCACTGCTGAGCAAGGTCTGCGGGGGCGGGGTGGCGATCTCCAGGCGGAGGTCTTTGTCGATCTTGAACTCCACCGCCTTCGGATCGAAATCGGTGCCCCGGCCGGTGTTGCGACTGGTGTTTTCCAGATTCTCCGTGGCATAGCTGGGATCTTCCTCCAAGCCATAAGTGCGCTCGGCCGTGTCGAACCAAAGCACCATCGGCACGCCCTCGGAGACCGCGCGGCTCTGCCCCTGGCGGGTGAGCGCCAGCAACCGTCGAGCCTCGGCGTCGAGCGTGCGTCCGCGGAAGAAGTTTCCCAGCGACGGCGCGGCCACGGAAATGACGATGGTGAGCAGGGCCATGACCAGCATCAGCTCGACGAGCGTGAACGCGCGCGCCGTCCGCGGCTCAGCGCTTGTTCTGCCAGTTCGTAATGTCATCGTCGCCTCCCACGCGTTTGTCGGGCCCCATGGACATCAGGTCGTAGGAGCTGGGGTTGTTGCGACCGGGACATTCGTAAATGTATTCGTTGTTCCAGGGGTCCTTGGGAATGTCCTTCACGTACGGCCCATGCCAGCTTTGGGCGTCGCGCGGTTGCTCGACCAGGTCTTGGAGACCGCTCTTTCCCTTCGGGTAATAGCCGTTGTCCACCTCGAAGGCGTCCAAAGCGGTGGCGAAGGAGTTGATCTGCGTCGTCGCGGCGGTGATGCGGGCCTGTTCGGTGCGGCCGGCGAATTTGGGGACCACGATCGCCGCCAGAATCCCGAGGATCACCAGCACCAGCAGGAGCTCGATCAATGTGAAGCCCCCGGTGCCGCGCCCTCCATGTTGAGTCTTGAGGATGGGTTTGCAGTTCATGATTTGGCCTCGTGTGTCGCTTACTTGATGTATTGTTGCAGAGTAAAGATCGGCAGAACCATGCTGATGAAAATCGTTCCGATGAACCCGGCGATGAGGAACAGCATCAGCGGTTCCGCAAAAGCCACCGCGGTCTTCAACTCGCGGTCCAGATCGCCCTCCGTGACGTTTGCCAGGCGGACCAACTCGGAGTCGAGCTTGCCGCTTTCCTCCGCGACGGAAATCATCTCGAGGACCGACCCGTTGAACAGGCCCTTGCAGTCCGCCAGGCTCGCACCGAGCTGGCCGCCTTCCTGAACGCGCTCGATGGATTGCGCGACCGCGTCCACCAGGATCTGGTTGCCGATGGATTTGCGCGCCACGCTCAGGCCTTGAACGAGCGGCACGCCGGCGCCGAGCAGCGTGCCCAGCATCCGGCAAAAGCGCGACATGGCGAACTGGCCGACGAGCGGGCCCACCAGCGGTGCCTGCAGGATCATACCTTCCCAAGTGCGCCGCCCTTTCTCGGAAGCCAGCCAGTTGCGCACCATGAAGAAGACGATTACCAGCGCTGCCGCGACGAAGAGTCCGTACTTGCGAACCACCTCGCTGGTGCCCACCACGATCTGAGTCGCCATCGGCAGCGCGGCGCCGAAGCCGGAGAACACGGCCTGGAACCGCGGGATGAAGAACGTGAGCAGGAAAATCACGACGCCCAAGGCGAGCACGAGCAGGATGCTCGGGTAAAGCATCGCGGTCATGACCTTCGACCGAAGTTCCTTCTCGCGCGCCTGAAAGTCCGCGATTTGTGCGAGCACCAAGTCCAGGAACCCGCCGGTCTCGCCCGCCTGCACCATCGCCACGTAAACGCGCGGGAAGGTCTTCGGTGATTTGGCCATCGCGTCGGCCAGTGACATGCCGTCGATCACCAGGTCGTGGATTTCCTTCCACTTGGCGGCGGCGGCGGGCGTGGAGGCTTCCTTGTAAAGAATCACCAAAGCGCGGCTGAGCGGCACGCCGGCCGCGAGCAGGCTGGAAAGCAGGCGCGTGAAGTTCTCGAGTACGCGCGGCGAAATGCGCTCGGCATTCCCGCCGAGCGAGAAACCGCCGAGCAATTTCTTCAGATCACCGCCGTGGTTGTCCTTGCTGGCGGCGGCGGCAGCGGCGCTTTTTTCGGCCAGGTTGATGGGGCGCAAACCCATCGTTTCCATCTGGCGGAAGGCTTCCTGGCGTCCCGTGGCCTCGAGCTGGCCTTCGGCCACCCCGCCGTTCGCCTGGAGCGCTTTGTATTGGAAGACTGGCATGGTCAGGGCAGCGGGTTAGCGCCGGGCCAATGCCACGCTGGCCGGCGTGCCTTCCTCCTCGTCAGACTCCACGGCCTTGGTGCTTCGCTCGATTTCCTTGGCGGTGGTGACACTCAAGACTTCCTCGACCGTGGTAAGCCCCAGCCGCACGAGCCGCCAGCCGTCTTCGGCCAGCGTGCGCATCCCGCCGCGCCGGGCGGCGTCGCGGATCAAATCGCTCGAGGAGTTCTTGAGGATCAACTGGCGGATTTCGTTGTCGGAGTTCATCCACTCGAAGATGGCGTGCCGGCCGTAAAAGCCGGTCTGGCGACACTCACGGCAACCGACCGACCGGTAAATCGTGGCGTTCGGTGGGATGCCGACCTGTATTTTGAATGATTGCGCCGCCGGCGAATCGTCCACCTGCCGGCAATGCTTGCAGAGCACGCGCACCAGGCGCTGCGCCAGCACGGCTTCGAGCGACGACGCCACCAAGTAAGGCTCCACGCCCATGTCCACCAGGCGGGTCAACGCGCCCGGCGCATCGTTGGTATGCAAAGTCGAGAACACCAGGTGGCCGGTCAACGACGCCTGGACCGCAATCTGGGCGGTCTCGTGGTCGCGGATTTCGCCGATCAGAATCACGTCCGGGTCATGCCGCAAAATCGAACGCAGGCCGCGGGCGAAGGTGAGCCCGGCCTTTTCGGAAACTTGGATCTGGTTGACGCCCCGGAGCTGGTACTCGATCGGGTCCTCGATCGTGATGATCTTGCGGACCGCGTCGTTGATGGTGTTGAGCGCCGTGTACAGGGTGGAGGTTTTGCCGCTGCCGGTCGGGCCGGTGACCAGGATGATGCCGTGCGGGAGTTGGAGGACTTGCTGGAAGCAGTTGAGCTCGCGGGTATCCATGCCCAGCTCCCGCATGCCGAGCAGCGTCGAGTTCTGGCGCAGCAAACGCATCACCACCGCCTCGCCGTGCAGCATCGGGATGACCGAGACGCGGATGTCCACCTCGGCGTCGTCGATGCGAATTTTGATGCGGCCGTCCTGCGGCAGACGCTTTTCCGCAATGTTCAGGTGGCTCAGGATTTTGACGCGGGAGACGATCGCCGGCTGAAAGCGCTTGATCTGCGCGGGCACCGGCACCTCCTGCAACACACCGTCGATGCGGTAGCGGATGCGGAGTTCGTCCTCGAACGGCTCCAGGTGAATGTCCGAGGCGCGCAGCTCGATGGCGTCGCGCAACACCTGGTTCACGAAGCGGATGATCGAAGCGTCCTCGGCGGCGCTGTCGAGGTTGGTGTCCTCCTCGGGGTTTTCGTCCACGACCTGGAAGGAGGCTTCCTCGTCGAGCGTGTCGATCGTGTCCGCGCCCACGCCCAGGCGCTTCTTCATCTCGCGCTGGATCGCCTCGCTCGAGGCCAGCACGGGCTTGAGATTCAAACCGGTCAGGGTCTTGAGCGCGTCCAGACCCTGGGTGGCGAACAGGCGGCTGGTGGCCACCTCGACGGTGCCGTTGACGCGCTTGAGCGGCAGCAGTTCCTCCTTGAGCAGGAGGCGCGCGGGGAACAACGAGAGAAGCTGGCGATCGGGATCGACGTCCTCCAACGTCGTGAAGGCGAGGTCGTACTCCTGGGCGAGCCAGCGCAGGATGTCTTCCTGGGTCAAAGCGGACCCGGCGGCCGTCGTTGAGCCGGCCTGCCGTAACCAGGCCGCCGCATCTTGCAGTGACAATTGCTTGTTCGCGATCATCTGGTCGAGCAAAGGCTTGACCGATGGCGCCGGAGTGGAGGTTTCGTTCATGACGACCGTCGCCAGCTTCCCTGCGTTATTCTTGGCCGATCAGGCTTAGAGCAGGCCCGACACGGTGGCAATCGCTTCCTGGCGGACCGACAGCACCTTGCGGAGCTCGGCTTGGGCGGCTTCCAATTCGGCCTGTTTCGCCTTGCGGGCGGCGGTGTATTTCTCGATCGCGGTCTTCAATTCGGCATTGGACGCCTTGCCCTCAATGGCTTTCTCCAAGGCTTCCGCTTCGGGACTCGGCTGGCCGAACATGCCGCGGCGCGGAGGCTGCTGGCCACCCGGCGGCTGCGCATTGTCACCGCCCGGCGGGCGCATGGGGCGACCGAACATGCCGCGGCCCATGCCGCCTAGGTTGGCCATGCGTGCTTCCATCACTTTTTGGATGCGCGGCTCGATCACCTTCCATTCGGCGTCGTCGGTGACTTCGAGCTCTTCCTTGTAGCGTTCCATCATGCGTTGCTGCATCTGGGCGGGGTCAAAGTTCGGGCGGTTGCTGCGGTTGCCGCGGTTGCCGCCTTGCCCTCCGCCGGGAGCCTGGGCCAGAGCGGTGCCCGCGCCGCAGCTTAACAGTGCGGCGAGACCCGCCATCACGAACCATCGGTTCAGTTTCGTCATATTTACGTCTCCTGCTGTGCTTGTGGTTTTGTTGTGTTCTGTCGCGCCGCCCTGCCGGCCGACCGGCTGTCGGCACACCTGGCAGTGCTGCGGCTCAAGGGCAAAGCAATCGCGATACCACCTTGAAAAACCGGGCATTTCCGCAAATCGGGGCCTGAGCCTGTGCGCAACTTCTGCGCGCCGAGGGTGGGTGCTGGCAGTTCTTGCGCACGGCCCTCGAGGTGAGGTGGCGCGGCAGCGAAGGTGGGTTTCGGCGTGGGCCGGCGCTATGGCTGGGCCGGCGCGGCCTGGCGGACAGTGTCCGCGGAGGCGGCCAGGTCCTGGAGGGTCAACCCGCTGGCCACGCTCCGTTCGGCCTCGCCGATTCGTTCGAAGACGCGCAACAGGGCCTGTCGCGTCTCACCGGCGCAGGTGGCAACATCGCGGCCCGTGCCGACGCGCAAGGCTTGGATGGCGTCGGCCACGGTGATTCGCTCCAGCGGGCGGGCGGGCACGAAGGCCGACTCGGAACCGTTGGTTTGCGCGACCAGGCTGGCTTTGGCCAGCGCCTGGAGAATCTGGTTGACCAAGCGCGACGGGACGCCGATCTGGTCCGCCAGCCGGGCCAGGGACGGCGGCGGTTCGCCGCGCATGAAACGCCGGCCGATTTCGGTCAGCAGGCGCAAGGCAACGAATTCGCGGCTGCGTTGGTTGATCGTTTCCACCTGGCGTTCCTGAAGGTAAGCCCGGCGGTTTTCGTAAGCGTAGGCCACCTGCGCCCCGAACAGGAGAATGATCCAGCAAATGTACAGGCCGATCATGAACACCGGCACGGCGCCGAGGCTGCCGTAGATGCGGCTGTTACTGACCACCCGCGAAACGTAGAAGACGCTGAATTCCTGGTTGAGTTGCCACAGGCATCCGGCCACCACGCCTCCGACCAGGGCGGCGCGCGCCTGCACTTTGGTGTTGGGCATGAGCTGGTAAAACAATCCGAAGGCCAGACTGAGGATCAAGTACGGCAGCAACGCCAGACCGACGTTCATGCCGAAGACGCCCAGCGGTCCCAGACGAGCGATGAAATCGCGCACGAACCCCAGGTACGGCCCGCTGGTGAGCGCGGCGGCCGCGGCCCAGAGCATCGGCCCCAGCGTGAGCGCACCCCAGTACAAGATGATGCGCATGAACCACGTGCGCCCCCGCGTGACGCCCCAGATGTCGTTGAACGTGTCCTCGATGCGCGCCAACATGCTGATCGCCACCACCAGGAGGGCGATGACGCCGGTGACGCTCAGCGCGCCGCTACGGATGTTTCCGACGAACTCCATGATGTAGCGTTTGATTTGGTCACGCGTATCGCTGGCAAGTTGGGCCCGGGTGTCCTCGCGGACGGCGGCGTCCGCGGCCGAATCAGAAGGCGTCCCGGTCGTCGGGGTCGTCGCGGCGTCGGTCGGGCGATGGGGGCCCAGAAAGGACGGGCCTTCGGCCTCGGGCGTCACGCTCGCGACGAGTTTGGTGACGAACCTCTCGATCGGCTCCTCGCCCTGGCGTTTGAGCAGGCTGCTGGAAACGCCAATGACCACGGCGAGCATGGGCACGATGGCCAGCAGGCTGGCGTAGGCCAGAGAAGAAGCCCGAGTGGGACACCGGTTGCGCACGAAACTGCGCCCCACCAGCGCCCAGAAGTGAAGGAATCGTTGAATCCGGGTGAGTTCGTGCTCCCCGCGGTGGGCCACGATCGCGTCATCGAAGGCTTCCTTCGCGGCGCGCGAAAACCGTTTCAGTTTCTCGACCGTCGCGTTGGCCATCGTGCTGAAGTGTGCGGCGGCCTGCGGGTCAGCGCCATTGCCCGTCGGGCATCGGCCGCGGTTGAGCTCTGGCCGGGTCGAGCACGACATGGCGGATGCGCTGCCGTTTCCAAGTGTAGGTCACGTGGACCAGCCCGTCCTGGGTTTGAATGACCGCCGGGTAAGACATTTCGGTGCCCGGTTCGCGCTCGAGTTCGCAGAGAGCCATCCACTCCACGCCATCGGTGGAGACCGCGACATTCAGGATTCCGCGGTCTTCGCGCGAGTGGTTGTAAACCAAGAGGCTTCGGCCATCCTTGAGCATGATGGCGTCGATGGCGCTGTTGGGATTGGGCAGCGCGGTGCGCGTCATCGGGGACCAGCGGTAGTAGCCGCTGGTGGCCCAGGATTCGTAAATGCGCCCCTGCTTGGTCCGACAAAGGATCTGCAATCCGTTCTCGTGCCGGAGGATCGTGGGTTGGATGGCGGCAACGGTGTAAGCCGCGTTCAAGTCCGGACCGCGGTTCCACAAACCGAACGGCTCTTTCGTCCACTCCATGTGCACCCGCCAGCCTTTGTCCTCCAGGCTGCTGCCGCACAGCAAGGTGCCGTCGTTGAGCTCCAGCGGCGGGTTGCGCACCGGGCCAACGAAACCGTCCGGCAGCCGGCGCATTTGGGTCCAAGTTTTGCCGTCATTTTGCGAGCGCCGGAGCATGCCCCACCAGTTCTCCGGGCTGGGGCCGACCTTGTAGAAGAGCAGCACGTCGCCATTGCTGCGCCGGAACAGAACGGGATTCCAACATGGATAGCGCTTGCCATCGTTGTTGGGGACGATGCCGTTGGCGACTTCCGCGGGCGCGCTCCAACCGCCGCCCGTGTTGCGCGTGAGCCAGATGCCCACGTCCGGCGCGCGCTCGGCCCGCCCGCCGAACCACGCCGCGAGGAGTCCGCTGGGCGTTTCCACAATCGTGGAGGCGTGGCTGACCGGCGTCGGGGGCGGGGCGGCCAGGAATTCCGATTTCACGATGCAAGGATCGGCGGCCAGTGCGGTCAAAAGTCCACCGAGGCCGACCGTCAAAACGGCAAGGCGATGCAAGCTGGGGTTTTTCTTCATACGCCGACTGAGTAACAACACGTCTAAAAGCAGGTTCGTTCTAAGCCGGGATGGCGGAGAACTCAAGCAATCCTTCTTCACGCGTTGTTCGCCGGCCACGGCCGCCGGCGCGGTCGCGGTCGAAAAGCGCTTGTGCGCGGTCTCACGGTTCGTAGGCGCCGGACAGCACCAGGAAGAAATTGTGGGGCTGGCTCAACAATCCGGTCGCGTTGATGGGCGAGTCGGTGAAGGTCCGAGCCGACCAGTCGTGGAAATCCGGCCCGTAAAAGACGTGGTAGAGCGTGTTGGTTTGGGTCGGGTACTTCAGCAGCAAGGTGCCTTGATCCAGGCTGAGCTGCGACGTTATGGGAGCGACCGCTGGCAGGGCCGGGTTGACCTTGGCCGGATCGAATGCCAACGCCGCCGCGCCGATCCGCAGAATGCGGACGTGTTGGAGGGTCACCGCCGTCAACGGCCGGTCGTTGGCCGGGTCGGTGGGCACTTGGTTGATCCGATTCACCACGTCCATGCCCAGCACTACTTCGCCGAAGATCGTATGCTTGTCGTCCAGCCAGGGCGTGGGTTCCACGGTGACAAAGAATTGGCTGCCGTTCGAGTTGGTACCCGAGTTGGCCATCGACAAGATGCCCGCCTGGCTGTGGCGCAACGGCGGATCGAACTCGTCCTTGAACTGGTATCCCGGACCGTCGGTGCCCAGGCCGTTCCGCGAGCCGGACTGGTTCATGAACCCTTTGATCACCCGGTGAAAGGTCACGCCGTCATAAAACGGTCCCTGCCGGATGCGGGCCTGGGCGAAGTCCACCCACGGCCGTGAACCTGCCGCCAGGCTGACGAAATTCGCCACTGTCCGCGGCACCTTTTGGAATTCGAGCTGGCACCAGAACTCGCCTTCCGACGTGGTAAAGCCGGCGTAAAGGCCATCGGCGGTCGGCTCCTGGGCGAGTGCCGCCGCGGCGAAGAAGCCGACGAAACCGGCGGTGACGGGGGTCGATCGAAGGAACATGCGGGGATTCATGGCCGTGGCCCGGTCGATTCGTTTAAGTTCAGGTGCGCGGCAAATGCGGGCCGAGCGCCCGTCGCAGCCGGCCGTTCGAGGCGATGACTTCGTAGCTGCCGTCCGCGAGTTCGCGCTGCCAGAACTCGCCGCCGGCGCATTCCACGATCAAGCCGCCCGCGGCAATGTCCCACCAGCCCAGGCCCAGCTCGACGAAGACGTCGAACCGGCCGCTGGCCACGTAGGTGAGTGCCAGCGCCGCCGAGCCCATGATGCGCAGCTTGCGCACCCGGTCGGCGAGTTGGTTGAAGGCGGGCAACAGATGTCGCAAGACCGCGGTCTGCTTGCCGAAACCGAGCGAAACGACGGCCTCGTCCAACTTTTGGCGGGCGCTGACGCCGGTGGGCTCGCCGTTCAGCCGGGCGGTTTCGCCGCGAATGGCGGTCCACAGTTCACGGCCAAAGGGATCGAACACCACGCCCACGGTGGTTTCGTAGCTGGCTTTGCGCGAGCGTGTGCGCTTCGGCGGCGTCACCCGCTCCTGGAAGGCGATGGAAACACCGGCATGCGGAATGCCGTAAGCGAAGTTCACGGTTCCGTCAATGGGGTCCACGACCCAGCGAAAAGGCGCATCCGCCGCGCCGCTCGAGCCTTCCTCGCCGAACACGCTGCTGTCGGGAAAGGCCGCGCGCAACCGGCGCTCGATCAACGCCTGGCAGCGCACGTCCAGTTCCAGTTTGAGGTCGTGTTGGGTGGCCACGTTCACGCGCTTGGGCGATCGCGCGTTTTGCAACATCAACCGCCCGGCCGCTTTCGCCGCCGCCACGGCCACCGCCAAAGCCCGCTGCTGTTCCGCTCGTTTCATCCGGTTGGTCAAGCCGGCGCGAAAATGCGGTTTCGGCCAGCCGGCGTCCAGCCTTTCTCCGTCGCGGCCAGCGCCCGGAACGGCAAACCCGCGGCGTGGCTCAGGCAGTCTTGGACAGCCGACCCGGCGGCGGCTTAACTCCGCGCGTGCAGCTCCAGTTATTTTCCGAAACGAAGGAACCTGAGCCGCCAGCGGACGCACTCGTGGTGGCCGGGCGACGGGTTCCGCTCGAACTGGTCCGCCACGATCGCGCGCGCCGGTATGTGCTCCGGCTGCGCCCGGATGGCACCGTGCGGGTGACCGTGCCGCGGCGCGGGTCGTTGCGGGCGGCCCGCGCGTTTGCGGAAGCGCACGCGGACTGGATCGCGCGGCAACTCACGCGCCTGGCCGAACGCCCGGCGCAAGACCGGCGCTGGCTGGCCGGAACGCGCATTCCATTTCGTGGTGAACTCGTGGAACTGCAGGTGGCGGAGGCACCGTCCGGGCCGGTCGTCCGCTTTGCCGAGCGGATCGTGCCTGTGCCGGCAGGCGCTCCGGACTTCCGCCCCGCCGTCGAGCGCGAGCTGCGACGGCTCGCCAGCGCCGAACTGCCGCCGCGGGTTTTCGCGTTCGCCGCGGAGCAGCAGCTCACGGTGCGGAGCGTGACGGTCCGCGACCAGCGTTCGCGCTGGGGATCCTGTTCGCGGCGCGGCACGGTGTCGCTGAACTGGCGGTTGGTGCAGATGCCGGACGCGGTGCGCGATTACGTGATCTGGCACGAGTTGATGCACCTCCGCGAGATGAACCACTCGGCGCGCTTCTGGCGGGCGGTGGCGGCGGTCTGTCCGGGATTTGCGGACGCACGCCGCTGGTTGCGTCGCCACGGCGAGAGCCTGCGCTGAGGCGGAAAGCGGACCGGCGCTGTCGTCTGCCTCCTGGTCAAGCAAGGCACCGGGCGTTGGACGAATTACTGCCTGCCTTGAGCGGGCCGCACCAGCGATCCTGAAACGGTAGGGGACAGCGCTCCCACGGAGCCACTGACCGCGGTCTGAGCGGCAAAGACGCCGCCGCCAATTCAGGACATCACTGACCGGCCCCGCCACTTGACTTGGTCGCGGCTTTCACCACGCTCCGCCCATGCAAACCGCCATTCGCGCCGTCGTTTTTGACATGGACGGCGTGCTCACCGACTCCGAGCCGCTGATCAACGCCGCCGCGATCGCCATGTTCCGCGAACGCGGGGTAGCGGTGAAACCCGAGGACTTTCACCCCTTTATCGGCACGGGTGAGAACCGTTACATCGGCGGGGTTGCGGAAAAGTACGGCGTTCCTTTGGACATCGAAGCGGCGAAGCGACGCACGTACGAGCTTTACCTGGACATGGTGCCTGAACACCTCAACGCCTTTCCCGGCGCGGTGGAATTGGTTCGCTCCTGCCAGGCCGCAGGTCTGCGGGTCGCCGTGGCCTCCAGTGCCGACCGGATCAAGATCGAGGCGAATCTGAACAAGATCGGCCTGCCGCCTGCGGAGTGGGACGCGGTGGTGAGCGCCGAGGATGTGGTCCACAAAAAGCCCGCACCCGACATTTTCCTGGCCGCCGCGCGGAAACTTGGGATCGCTCCGACCGAGTGCGTGGTGGTCGAGGACGCCATCAACGGCATCTGGGCAGCCAAAGCGGCCGGCATGCGCTGCGTCGCGGTGGCGCAAAGTTTCCCGCCGGACCAACTGGCCGGGGCGGCACGGGTTCGGCTCACCATCGCCGACTTGACCCTGTCGGATTTACTGGGTGATACGCCGTCTCCGTGAGTGGATTGTGCCTGCCGCGACCTCAGCCTGGCCATGACGAGCCACCGCTGCCCGCGCTTTGGCCAGTGCGGTGAGTCGCAGATAACCGCAGCCGCCACCGCCCCTCGGTTTGTCGCAAAACCCAGGTCATTCTGCTCCCGGCCGCCATGATTTCCTCACGAATGAACGCTGAGTCGCGGCTCCGGATTCGCAATCGAAGTAGGTTGTGTCCCGCGATTCCCGTGCTATTATGAGGCGCGTTCCTGCTCCCGAAGCAGGCTCGGTCGCGCAGCGGAGGAGCCAAGTCGCCCGCCTTGGTTTGGTCGCGGAAACCGGTGGCTGCGGCCGGTTGAGCGCGCGTGAGAACTTGCACGGGGGAGACTCTTCGGGGTGGCATTTTGAGGCTTACGACGGGAGTTAGCATGAAAACTTGGATTCCTGCGGTTCCGGTTCTGCTCGTTCTTCACGCTCTGGGACAGGTGCCCGCCAATGACAATTACGATCGCCGCGAGCCCGTCGGCGGCTACGAAATCCTCGAGTTCGCCAACAACGTCCTTGCCACGGAAGAATCGAGCCAGGGCGAACCTCGTCATGCCGGCGCCGCGGCGCAGCATTCGGTGTGGTGGATCTGGACGCCCCCCGACGACGGCTACGCGGTGCTCGACACCACCAACAGCAGTTTCGCGTCGCGGTTGGGCATCTACGTGGGCAAGAAACTGCCGGAACTCGAAGGTTCGTCGCCGTCGAGGCTGACCTTGAGCGGCCGGCCGGCAGGACCCGACCATTACGAGTTTCAGGCGCGCAAGGACTCCAAGTACGACCTGGCCGTGGATGGCCGCGACGGGGCCACGGGCGACCTCGAGCTGCACCTGAAGTTGTTCACGCGACCCAAAGCCCTGGAACCGCCCGCGGACCTCACGGTGACGGAAAGCGAGCCCGCCAGCTTCACGGTCCGGGCCATCGGGACGCTGCCGCTGGCCTACCAATGGCAACATCGCGGCGATGCCCTCGGCTCCACGTTCACAAATCTCGCGGGCGTCAACTTCCCCGGGGCGAACGAACGGGACCTCAAAATCCTCGTGACCTCGACCAACGACGCCGGCCGCTATCGCGTGATCGTCAGCAATCGCGTCGGTTCGGTGACCAGTGCGCCGCCCGCGGTGCTGACGGTCATCAGCGCCCCCAAGATCACCACCCAGCCCAAGGATCTCACCGTCGATGTCGGCGACACTGCCACGTTCACGGCGGCGGCCATCGGCGGCGAGCCGCTGTTCTACCAGTGGCAGTTCAAAGGCGTGGACTTGCCTGGGGAAAACTTCGAAACGCTAACGTTGGTCAACGTGAGCACCGACGAGGCGGGGTTGTACCGCATGTGGGTGACCAACTCCGCCGGAAAGGACGTGAGCGCCAGCGCCAGGCTGACCGTGAACATCAAACCGCCGAGCGTCCTCCAGCAGCCGGAAGACCTGACCGTGATCCTGGGGGACGACGCCGGTTTCGCGACGGCCGGCAAAGGTTACGAACCCATCGACTACCAATGGTGGTTCCGGCCGCGCAAGGGCGGAGCGGCGACGGTCTTTCCCGGCGCGATCGCTCCGGAGCTTTACCTCTATTCGGTGGGACTGGAGGAAGACGGCTTTTACTGGGCCGTCCTTACCAACCGCTACGGAAAGACGAACACGCGCGAGGCGACGTTGACTGTCGAAATCCGGCCGCCGAACGACGATTTCGAGAAGCGAAGCGAAGTGTTCCCGTTTCCGGAATGGACCACGCTGCCGCTGGATACCCCCACGACCCGCACGGTCCACGGTTTCAACAAGAATGGCACCGCGCAGTTGGGCGAGCCGGGGATCAATGGCCAGAAACCAGCGCACTCGGTCTGGTGGAGTTTCACGCCGCCGACCAACGGGGTGATCACCGTGGACCTGGCCGCCAGTTTCCCACCGTTGCTGGGCGTGTACAGCGGCGTGGCCATCGATCGGCTGGTGCCGGTCACCAATGGCACGACGAAGGTCACGTTTGTGGGAACGAAGGAGACCGAGTACTGCTTCGCCGTGGACGGGGCGGACGGCAAATTCAGCCCAAACGTCGCCGACACCAACATCGCCCTGACCGTGTCGTTCCATTCCAAATACGGCGCCCCGGTGATCATGACCGAGCCGGCGGACGCCTTCGACTTCCTGGGCGGGATCGACCTCGTCCCGGGCGGCGGTGGATGCCGCGATCAGTCCTTCCTGGTCGAGGCGTTCAGCGTGGACGGGTTTGTGCGCTACCAGTGGCAGTTCAAAGCGGGGGACGACCTGGACTTCAACGACCTGGCCGGCCAGACCAACGCCCGGCTGGCCTTGGCGAAGGTGACCTTGGCCGACGCTGGCGAGTACCGCGCGGTCGCGTTCAATCTCCAGGACCAAAGCGCCACCAGCCGGGTTGCGACGCTGACCGTGAACGTGCGGCCGGCGATGCTGCCGGGTGGCGATCCCACCGACATGGTCGCCGAGGCCTGCAGCACGGTGATGAACCGTGTTCTGGCCGAAGCGTGCGGCGCCTTGAGCTATCAGTGGCGATTCTGGGAAGTGCCTCTACCGGGCCAGACCAACGCGCAACTGGTACTGCCCGGAGTCTCGCCCGCCGACGCGGGACCCTACGACGTCATCGTCAGCAACCCGAACGGGTCGATCACCAGCCGCGTGGCCCAATTGACGGTAAACGTGGCGCCGGTCATCGCCAAACAGCCCGCGGACCAAGGTATCGTGGACGATTGCAGCGATGCCCAATTCAGTGTCACCGCGAGCACCCGTTGCGCTCTCGCCTACCAATGGCGCAGGAACGGCGTGCCGATCCCGGCGAACCTGAACGCCACGGCAACCCACGCGACCCTGGTCTGGCCGCGTCCCCGACCCTCCGACACGGGAGACTTCGATGTGGTCGCGCGCACCAGCTACGGGGCGGTTACCAGCCAGGTGGCCCGCCTGACGGTGAACGCCGGCCCGTCCATCACGAGCTTGACGCTCAACACGAAGGCGGTCACGGGCTCGCCTCCGTATCCGGACGCCGTCCGGGATTGCGCCCCGGTTTACCTGGAAGCGACGGCCGGCCGCAGTTGCTCCACCCTCGGTTTCCAGTGGCGCCGGAATGGCGTCGATTTGCCCGGCGAAACCAACGGGTTCCTCGCTTTCACGGCCAGCGTCGAAGCCGCGGCCGACTACACCGTGGTGGTCACGAACAACTGGGCCAGCGCGACCAGCGTGGTCGCCCGGTTGACCGTCGATGCCCGCCCGCTGGTGACCCTGCAACCTTCCGCGCAGCGGTTGCTCGCCGGCGGGACGTTCACGAACCTGCTGGCCGTCTCGAGCTGCAGCGCGGTCACCCACCGCTGGCAGTTCCGCCGTTCGCCCGCTGACACGTTCCAGGACATCCCCCTGGACGCGCGGCATCGATTGACGACCGAGGGCTGGTTGGTCGTCCAGAACGCTCAGACGAACGAGACCGGTTATTATCGCGCCGTCGCCAGCAACGCCCACACCAACGCCTTGAGCGAGGCGGCGCTGGTGCGCATCCTTGTGCGTCCGCCCAACGACGACTTCGTTAATCGCCTCGACCTGGGCAAGGTCGAGGCCGCGACGGTCAATGGCTTCAACGAGATGGGCACCGCCGAGAAAGGCGAACCGGACCACGCTTACCAGCTGGCGCAACACTCGATCTGGTATTCCTGGACGGCGCCCTTTCCCTGCCTGGCCACGGTGGACTTGAGCGCGAGCGACATCGACACCGTGCTGGGCGTGTACGTGGGCAACGCGGTTACCAACCTCTTCACGGTGACCTTCGACGACGGCGGCGGCCGGGACCATCGCAGCAAAGTCAGTTTCCTGGCCGGTCCGAGCCAAAGCTTCCGCCTGGCGGTGGACGGCAAGAATGGCGCCGAGAGTCAGAACGTGGTGATGGCGATCACGACGCAGAAAATCATCTCCCCACCGGTGATCTATGACGATGGCCAGCCCAATAACGCGGCGGCCACGAGCGGCATGACGGTGAACTTCGATGTTCGCGCTTATGGGAGCCCTGACCTGACCGCCCAGTGGCTTTCGAACGCCGTCCCGATTCCGGGCGCAACGACCATCGCCACTTACGGCAGCACCAACTACGCCTCGCGCCTGACCTTGGCGAACATCGAGACCAACTTCGAAGCGAACTACCGGGTGGTGCTCGGGAACGATTATGGCGCGGTCACCAGCCGGATCGCCCGCCTCACGTTCGGCAGCATCGTTAAGGGCATGGTAACGGACGCGACCACTGGACTGGGGATTCCGGATGCGCGGGTTGCCGTCGGATTGGTGGCAACCAACACCGACGCATTCGGCAACTACGAACTGGTCGGGGTGAGGCGGGGCGAGACGCGGGCCGAGTTCGATGCCTTCAAACGGCGCGTGCGCTTGAACGAACCGGTCCAGTTCACCAACCTGTCCACTCTCACGGCTGTGCAGTTCACCGCCACGAAAGAGGGGTACTACGACTACCTGGATGACCAATTCGAGGTGGGCAAGGGACAGGTGGTGGCAAAGGTGTTGTCGCTGTCGCCCATTTTTCAGGGGCTGCGCTTCATTCTTAACTGGGGCCTCCAGCCCGACCTCGATTTCTACCTGCACCTGCCGCCGAGCATCCCGAACCTCCCTTACAATCCCATCTTTTACCCGGAGGAGGCTCATGGGAGTGTCGGCCCGCCGTTTTACGCCAAACTGGATTATGACACGAACCGGTTTGGCCCGGAGACGATCACGATCTCTCGCCTGGAACCAGGCATCTACAGCCTCTACGTTCAAAAGTTCGCCCCCAGCCAGGGCGAATTGACCCAGTCGGGCGCGAAGGTTCTCGCCTACTTTGGCAGCGAGAAGACCAACAACCTGTACGGGGCGTTTGGGGTGCCGACCGAAGGCTCGGGCCTGTTCTGGCACGTCTGCGATATCGAAGGACCGTGGACCAACATCTCCTGGGTAAACAAGCTGGTGGATGTGCCGCCGGGCGGCCTGCCCTCATCGCCCGGACTTCTTGGCGCCTCCGCCGCGGCGACTGCAGCGCGGCGCAGCGTCCGCCTGCAAGGCGCCTCCGATGCCGGACTGGCCTACGAGTGGAACTTTGGTGACGGCCAACCCAAGACCGCGGAGAACTACTTGAAGGACCCTGCGCACGCTTATGCCGATCCTGGCTGGTACGACATCACCCTGCAGCTTACCCAGACAAACACTCCTGGCGGCAAGAGTGCCACCCGGGTCAGGCAGCAATTCATCCTGGTCACGAACACTCCTCCGTTGGTCGCCCTTACGAATCCGGCTCCCAACCTGATCTTCCGGGCCGGCGATCCGATTACGCTCCAGTCGGTCGCCGATGGCATCGACGATGGAGTAAAGGAGGTGGAGTACCTCCTGGTCGAAGGAGCGCGGCAGACCTCGCTCGGCAAAGTCCAACAACCGCCCTACACTTACACCTTCCCCAACGACCGGTTCGAGGATCGCGCGCTCACGTTCATCGCCCGCGCCACCGACATTCATGGCGAGAGCAGTTTGTCCGCGCCACTGGCGGTGCAGATCCGCGACGTACGGGGAGACATCTTGATCATCCAGAGTCGCCCGGACGCGGAAATCGACGCGTTGACCGAGCGCCTCCAGGAAATGGAAATCCCCGATGCGGGCGGCACCGGTCCGGTCGTCGATCGACATCCGCCCGGGGTGAAGGTGCTGGACCAGGAAGGGCTCCGCTTCGAACTCGTTCAAGGGTTCCGCCTGATCATCTGGGACGACGTCGGAGCGCGCGACTCGGGAATCACCCCTGACACCGTCGGCGTGCTGTGGGACGCCTGGCAGCACCGCATTCCTTTATACTTCATCGGCGAGACCCTCGCGTCCTCCGCCTTCCACCTGGACGCACTGGATGAACCGGCTGCCGTCGCGACGTGGACGAATCTCGTGCGCCTGGTCCCCACCACCAGCACGGTCACCGGTGGCCAGGTGAGCTTGCAAGCTCCGGTGGGGCGGGCAAACGAACTCTTCCACAGCGGCTGGTACGGCGACGTGACGGACTTCGAGTACCCGCGCCCCATCGAAGACGCCCGTCCGCTGTGCAGCGACACGGAGGTGAGAGCGAAGTTGGGTGACGCGGCGGCCCTGATGCGCATCCCGCCGGTCGGCCAGGAAAATCCGCTCATCGCGCCGCGCCTGGTACAGAACTTCCTTGTGAGTGCGGGGGGAGATGAAGCCTCGAAGGAACAGCGGGTAATTCTTTTGCACAACGCGGTGCTGTGGCTTCTGGGGAACTACTGCGAAAACTTCAGCGCGACCCTGTATGCACCTGATGGAAGCCTGCCGTACCGCCCGACCACATGCGACGAGTTTGTCGTCCGGGCCTCGATTTCGAACAACGGCCGGTGCAGCGCGGCGTCGGTTCTGGTGAGCAACACGGTGCCGACCGGACTCCAGATCCGCTCGGCGGCGATCGTTTCCGACCCGGCGGATGCGAACATTGGAGAGGTAATCCAGCAGGGGAAGGAAGTTCTATTCGGCTTCGGGGAGTTGAAGGCCGGGGCAACCGTGACGCTGGAGGTCACCTTGCGGGCTTGTCAACCGGGAGTGTACACGAACCTTTTCGCTTGTGTCGCCGGCCACCGGGCGGTCCCCCGGCTCGAGCAAACCGTCATCGTCGAGGGGCCGCTCTGCATCGCTTGTTACCCACTTGAAGTAGCCAGGACTGCTGACGGCATCGAGATCAGCGTCGTGAGCCCGCCCAGCTACCCGGTCAGGTTGGAGACTTCGGACAACCTCCCGGGCCACTGGCAGCCGGTCACCGAGCCGGCCGTGGCCGACGACCGCGGCTGGCATTGGCGCCTGCCTTTCCCCCAAGCGAGGGACCGTTTCTACCAACTGCGCCTCAGTCCGTAGTCGCGGCAGACTTTGCGGGACAGGTAAGTAGTGCTGGGGCAGAACGATCTCGGCGCCAGCAGAGGTGGAGGAAGAACGGTTTGCGCCGGCGCGAAGCGCTGGATCGCGGACCGGCGACGGCGCAGTTCGGCGAAGTTGGGCGTTGCCTCGCGCGGCGCTGGTTTCTACAACCAAGCCCGAACCGTCAATTCGCTGACCCATGCTCAAAGTCGCAATCCTCGGCACCGGCGCCATCTCCGACAGCCACCTCCAGGCGTACCAGAAGTTCAACGACCGCTGCCAGGTGGTCGCGGTCGTGGACCTCTATCCCGAGAAGGCGGCCGAGAAGGTCGCCCAACACGGCCTGCGAGCGAAGGTTTACCGCGATTACCAGGAGCTGCTGGCCAGGGAGGCCTTCGAGGTGGCGTCGGTCTGCCTGCCACCGTTCGCCCACGCCCAGGCGACGGTGGACCTGCTCCGCGCCGGCAAACATGTCCTGGTCGAGAAACCGATGGCCACCTGCCTCCAGGAATGCGATGCCATGATCGCCGCTGCCGAGGCGGGCCGATGCCTGCTTTCGGTGGTCGCGCAAAACCGGTTCAAGACGCCGATGATGAAACTGCGGTCGATCCTCGGCTCGGGTGTCCTCGGCCGCATCCTGCACGCGCAGGTGGATTCCTTCTGGTGGCGCGGCGCGAATTACTACGATCTCTGGTGGCGCGGCACCTGGGAAAAGGAAGGCGGCGGATGCACGATGAACCACGCCGTTCACCACCTCGACCTTTTCCAGTGGATGATGGGCCTGCCGGCGAAGGTGCAGGCCATCACGCTCAACCTGGCCCACGAAAACTCCGAGACCGAGGATTTCGCGACCGCCGTGCTTAGTTACGAAGCCGGCGCGGTGGGCCAGATTACCACGTCGCTGGTCCACCACGGCGAGGAGCAACAAATGGTTTTCCAATGCGACCGCGCCAAAGTCTCGGTGCCCTGGCAGGTGAAGGCGGCGATCGCCAAGGAAAATGGCTTCCCCGAGGACAACGTGGCCCTGCGGGTGGAATTGCAGACGCGCTACGACCAGTTGCCCGACCTGCCGTTCGAGGGGCACGACGGCCAGATCGCCAACTTCCTCGGCGCCATCGAAGGGCGGGAACGGCTGCTGATCGACGGCCAGGAAGGCCGGAAGACGCTCGAACTCGTCAGCGCCATCTACCAGTCCAGCCATCTCGGTCGGAAAGTGCGCTTGCCGCTGCGGCCGACCGACCCGTTTTACACCCGCGAAGGCATTCTGAAACACGCCCGCCATTTCCACGAGAAGAGCCGCAGTGTGGAGAATTTCGCCAGCAACGAGATCACGCTGGGCCGGGATCTGGGCAAGTGAACAGGACGCCTCTCCGTTTATGCATCCCAGGTGCTAGCCGATGACTTGGAGGACCGGTGATTTCTCGTCATCCATGTTGTCGAGCTTTCGTTCCAAAGTGGCCAGCTTCAAGCGGTGATGGCGGGCCAGCGCGATCAAGTAGGCATCGTTCCACCGTTTGAACCCGCTCAGCGAACGCATCGACACCTTGTCGAAAGACACGTCGTCCGCGAGGAACCGATGCTGAGGCAGGGCGAGGATGGCCCGGAGCTGTCCCATTGCCTGCCCCGTCGTCATTCGCGGCGGACGCCGCTGCCCGGAGGCGTCAGTCCAAGGCCGGGTGAAGAAGCGCAGGAAGGCGCCCTGGACTTGGGGCGACGTGCAAAACTGCTGAAGCGCTGCCACGAACTCGCGCGCACGGCGGTGGTCCGTATGGCTCTCGTCGAAGGCCGCGATGAGGGGGTTCGCGTCGAGCAGGGCTTTACTCATCGTCCAAGGCGTCCTCGACTTCCCGGCGGGTGTACCGACCACCCTCGGAACGAAACGCAGCGGGCGAAGCCGCTTTGGTGGAGGGTTGACGCAACCCTTGCAGAATCAATTGCGAAACTGCCTTGCCGAGGGACAGGTTCTCATGCGCCGCTTTCGCTTTCGCGGCTTGGAAAGCATCGGCATCCAACGTCAGCGTCGTTCGCATGGCAGCATCATCGTATCAGCGAATCAGCGCGTCAACGCACGCTGCCACCACGGCGATTCCATCAATCCCCCCAGGCCCAGCCAGCCGAGGAACCTGACTGGCGTCGCGTGGCAATTCTCGTTCGGGTTGAATTCGGTCGCTGCCAACCGCCATGATCGTGCCTGCAAGCCATGAGCTTTCAAAAATCCGACGGCATGAATTACGCCCCCCAGGGGCAGGCCCGGGCGGTGTGCGGCCCCGGCGAATTCCGCTTCGCTGCGATCGGCCTCGATCACGGCCACATTTACGGCATGTGCAATGGCCTGGTCGAAGCGGGGGGCGAGTTGACGTGGGTGTTCGATCCGGACCCGCAAAAGGTTGAGCGATTTCGCCAAACTTACCCGATCATGAAGATTGCCCGCACCGAGACCGAGATTCTGGAGGACCCAACGGTCGCCTTGGTCGCGAGCGCACCCGTGCCTTGCGAGCGTTGTCCGCTCGGCCTGCGGGTGCTCGACCACGGCAAGGATTACTTCACCGACAAGCCGCCGATGACCACGCTCGATCAACTCACGGCGGCACGCGCCAAGGTCGCGACGACGGGCCGGCACTACGCCGTGTATTATGCGGAGCGCCTCCACTCGGAGGCCGCGATTTACGCCGGCGACCTCGTCCAGCGCGGCGCCATCGGCCGCGTCCTGCAGGTGCTCGGCCTGGGGCCGCATCGCGTCAACGCGCCCAGCCGCCCGCCGTGGTTTTGGGAGCGCGCGAAATACGGCGGCATCTTGGTCGATATCGGCAGCCACCAGTTCGAGCAATTCCTGTTTTTTGCCAGCGCCAAGGAGGCCCGCGTCGTGCACAGCCAGGTAGCCAATTACCGGTGGAAAGAACACCCCACCTTCGAAGACTTCGGCGAGGCCACGCTGGTGGCCGACAACGGCGCGACGCACTACTGCCGCGTGGACTGGTTCACGCCCGATGGCCTGGGCGCGTGGGGTGACGGCCGTACGCTCATCCTTGGCACCGACGGCTACCTCGAACTCCGCAAATACCTCGATGTCGCCCGCGACAAACAGGGCGACCACGTTTATCTGGTGGACCACCGGGGCGAACATCACTTTGCAGTCCAAGGCCAGGTGGGTTTCCCGTACTTTGGCCAACTCATCCTCGACTGCCTGCACCGGACCCAAAACGCGATGCCGCAGCGGCACACCTTTCTCGCCATCGAGTTGGCGCTCCGGGCCCAGGCGCAAGCCACGCGGCTGGAATGAAACCGGGTTTTGTCCCGTTGCCGCGCTCTTACGAACGCAGCCAAGCTAAACTTAGATTCGGGGTCGCGCGCCGCCCGGCAAACTCAGAACTCCAGTGGCACGCGCACGACGATGCCGCCCATCACGTCGCCAACCTTGAAGTCGCGGCGCGGGCTGGCGGGATTCTGGTTGTGGCAGCTCACACACGAACGAAGCGTGGCTTGGTCCGCGTAAATCGCGGTGAAATAGCTGCGCCCGCCAAGGCTTTCCTCGGCGTAGAAATTCGTGCCGGGATGCTTCGCGACAAAGTCGAGCCCGGCCTTTTCCGCATCGGTTTGCGGACCGTGGTTGGGATTGATCGGCCAGAGGCTGCGCAGCGTGTACGAGAACTCGGCACCGCGCTCCTGAATGGTGATCGCCGCCTCGCGCAACAACTGCGCGTGCGTCGGCAGGCAGTTCTCGGTCCGCCATTCCTGGCTGACCTTCATTTGCCCGGCGTCAACCGCGAGGCGTTCGACCACCAAGCGGGCGTAGGCTTCCCGGTCGGCGGCGATGACCGCGTGCAGCGAGTCGGCGAACTTGCGCGGGCTGATGGTGGTGAGCTTGTGAGCTTTGTCGGCGGGTCCATCGGCCGCGAAAACCCACAGCGCCACCGCACCAACGGTCGCAGCGGCGAGCCATTTCAAGGAAAGGTTCATACCGGAAATTGGAAAACGTTCGGGTGAGTCGCGCTCATTTCTTCGGCTCCTGCACCTTGAGGATTTGTTCAACCGCCACGTTGGTCAGCACCTGAATTTGCCCGCTGGGCCAGCGAATTTCGATGCGCTCCGCGGTCTTCGCCGCGCCCAGACCGAAGTGAACGCGCTTGTCGCCTTGCAGCAAAAAACCGCTCGGGCAGAGCGCCTCGGCTTTCCAGGTCCGCCCGCCCGCGGTGATCGTGACGAGTGCGCCGTAGCCGTCGCGGTTGCTCCGCGTGCCTTCGAGCGCCAGCGTCAGCCAGTGATTCCCTGTCTGAGCGCAATTGTGCAGCAGGAACGCCCGGTCTGCCAACGCGGTGACCAGCAAGTCCGGCCGGCCGTCGTTGTCGAAATCGAGCACCGCGCTGCCGCGGCCATTGAGCTTGTGCCGGAAAAACTCGCCACCTTTCGCCGCCGCGTCGGTAAACCGGCCGGTGCCGTCGTTTTCAAGAAGCAGGCTGAGCGTTCCGGGCAAGGTGAAGGCGTCGCCGTTCGCGACGAACAGGTCGCGGTCGCCGTCGTTGTCGAAATCGAGCTGCACACCGCCCCAGCCCACATACGGCTGGGTGATCTGGCCGAGGCCGGACGCGTACATGCGATCGTCGTAAAAGCCTTTCGCAGTGCGCAAATACAGCGAGCCGTAGCCGAGGCGGGTCACGAACAGGTCGATCAGCCCGTCGCCGTTGAAGTCGCCGACGGCGGCGTTCATCGACCCCGGCGCCTCGCCGATCGAATTGAACGCGACGCCGGTTTCGAGGGCGACATTGCGGAAATGGCCTTGGCCGTCGTTCAGCCAAAGCGCGTTCGGCGTGTCGTCGTTGGCGACGTACAAGTCGGTGTTGCCGTCCCAGTCCGCGTCGAACGCACAGACCGACATCGCGCGGTGGCCGGGCGCGTACAAGCCGGCCGCCTTCGTCACGTCCGCGAACGTTCCGTCGCCGCGGTTCCGGTACAGCACATTCGCCTCGCCGGGATACGCCAGCGGGCCGGGATACGCGCCGGGGTTTTGCTCGGAAACCGTGCTCGGATCGAAGGTGAGGTAGTTCGCCAGAAACAAATCGAGGCGGCCGTCGTGGTCGTAGTCGAGCCAGGCGGCGGCGATGCCGGTGCCGACGTGGCCCACGCCCGACTTGTCCGTCACGTCATCGAACGTGCCGTCGCCGCGATTCCGAAAGAGCTGGCTGCGCCCGATGTTCACGACGTACAGGTCGGTGAAGCCGTCGTTGTCGAAGTCGCCCGCCGCCGCCGCGCTGCCATAACCGCTGCCCGCAAGCCCCGCCTTGACCGTGACCTCCGCGAACGTGCCGTCGCCGCGGTTGCGGTAAAGCCGGTTCGGCTGGCGTTCGCTGCCGTACTTGGACGACGTCACGCCTCGCAGTGGTCCCCAGTTCACCAAGTAGATGTCCACGAAGCCGTCGCGGTCGAAGTCGAACACCGCGCCGCCCGACCCGTTTGAGAGGAGGATGTTCGCGATCCGGTCGTGGCAAAACTGGTGGACGAAGTCGATGCCGGCGCGCCGGGTGACATCCTCGAACAAATCGTTCGGGCCGGCCGGAATGGGTGGCGTGGGTTGGCGTGGTTCCGCCGCGGACAGGCTCGCCGACAAGGCCAGCAGTGCAAGGCCAAGGCAGAAGCCGCCGAAGCAAACGCGTGGCAACGAAGCGGGCAAACTCATCCGCGCAGTCAAAGGCGCGGCTGGCCGCGCGTCAAGGCGTGGCCGGGCGTGGACCGACACAGACCAGGTGGTTCAGCGTGCGCACGAACAGGCACCCGCGTGCCACGGCGGGCGTGGCATGGCCGCCTTCGCCGAGTGCGTTCCGGCCCAGCAGCGTGTACTTGTCGCTGGCCGCCAGCACCACCACCTCGCCGGTCGTGGAGAGGTTGATCAGTTTGCCGTCCGCGCAAACCGGCGAGCTGAAGTAATTGCCACCGACGCGCTCCTGCCAGACCGCTTCGCCAGTCGCGGCGCGCACACAGGTCACGATGCCGCCTTCGCTCCACAGAAAGAGCAGCTCGCCCAAGGCCAGTGAGGTCGGCACGTAAGGCGCGGACTTGCGAATCTGCCAGGCGATGGCGGGCTTTTCGCCAGGCTGCGCCGGCGGACGCAAGGCCACGACGTAATTGCCACCCGCCCCGCTCCCGCACGAACTGATCAACAGACCCGCCACCGCCACGGGCGAACTGACACTGCGCAGGCTGAGCACGCCCGGCGCCTGCCAGGCGACCTTGCCCGTGGCCGCGTCCACGGCCGCGATGCCATCCTCGCGCGTGTTGAAGATGAGCCACTCCGCGCCGGCTTTGGCCGGCACCACGCAGGGCGTGGAATAATCCGCGTGGCCGCCACGACGCGGCGTTTCCCAGAGCAACCGGCCGGTCGCGGCGTCCAACGCCACGATGCGGCCCGGCAGGTCGTGGTCTTTCGCGAGGATGACGCGACCCGCGTGAACGATCGGCGAGTGGCCCTGGCCGTGCTCGGTGCGGATCGGGCCCAGGTTGAACTCCCACGCCGGCGAGCCGTCGTGGTTGAGCGCGGTCAGGAGCAGGTCCTTGCCTGCGACGCGCGAGACATAAACGTGGTTCTCGTCCGTGGCTGGCGTGGCGGTGGCGAGGGTGTTGTTCGCGTGGATGTGATAAGCCGGCAGCGGAAAGTCGCGTTGCCAAACCTGCTGACCGGTATCTGCGTTCAAGCACACCAAGACGAATTGGTCCGCGGCGGCATCGGCGCCGGTCACGAAGAGGCGGTCGCCCCAAAGCACCGGCGAGGAATGGCCGGCGCCGGGCAGCTTGACCTTCCAGCGATAGTCGGCGTCGGTCCATTGCGAGGGGAGGTTCGTGGCGAGGCCGAGGCCGGTGCCGTTGGGTCCGCGGAACCGGGTCCATTCCTGGCCGAAGACTCGCTGGCCGGGCAGTCCGACCAGGACGCTGAAGGCGATCAAGATGTTACAGGCGGCGGACATGCGGCGAGCATGGCCAAACGCCCGTGGCGCGACCAGCAAAACCGCCGGCGAAGCTCAGCCTTTCCCGGCGGCGGACACGCGCGCTTCCATCGCGGCCGTGCGGCCTTACTGATTCCGCGCCGTCGTGTGCGCCTGCACCCAGGCCACATCCGGGTTGCCTGGGGCATAACCGAACGAGGTGGCAAAAGCCACGGTGCGCGGGTCCTGCCAGCGGTGAATCTCCGCCCGCCCGTCGGCGAAGGCGAATCCGCCGCCAAAGTCGTGAGAGCTTTCCGGCCAATCCACGAACCGCAGGTTCGCATCGGTTCGCATGGAGGTTGCGAAATACCCGTCGTTGATGCTCAGGGAATCCTCGCCGACGAAGGTGTGAAGCTGCGTGGGCGCGAGGTGCACGATGTCCGCCAGCCGCCCGTAGGTTCGCCAGGTCGTATTGGCCCGGTGGTTGTGATTCCCGTCCAGCCAAGGCCCGTCCGTCGGATTGTGGCCATCCGCCTGGGTGCCCACCGCGCCGTTCAAGGAGTAGCTGCGTGCGGCGGGTACGATCGATCCTTGGAACGCCACACTCGTCCCTTGGTAGCGGCCGGTCCGGGGGTCGGCTGGACAGCGGAACGGCTCCGCTTCGCGGCCGAGGTAGCTGGCAAGCTGGGACTGGGCCGGATTCTGGAGAATCTCCGGGTTGAATTCCTGCGCGCCCCCTGGTCCCGCCTGCCCGCCCACCCAGTTGTAGCCCGTGGTCGAGCCGTCATCGACGTTGCCGGGCAGGAACCCGCTGTGGTCTTCGGCGAACAGCAGCCAGCCCTGGGCGAGGCGACGCAGGTTGTTCAGACAACCCGCGCTCGCGGCGCCGCCGCCCGAGGTCGCCAGCGCAGGCAGTCCCAGCAGGGCCAGCAAGCCCGCCGCGAACAGCAACGCCAGCAGGTCCGCCCGCGAAAAGGCCCGGCACCGCGGGCGGTCGGTTGGCACGCGACCGAGTCGTGGAGAGAGAGCGTTCAAGCACCTGGTTTTCATGGTCGTAAGCGGTGGTCCGATTCCGGGCTGTAACTAAGCAGTGTTCGTGCCACCAATGTCGCCGTCGAGGCCGGTCTGACCCTCCCGACTTGGCACAGGCACTGCTTAGTAAACGCAAGCAGAACACCTCAAACAGCCCGAGCTATGTCAACGCCAAACTGGATCTCAGGGACACTCGCTGCACTGGCGCTTTCGACCGCCCTGCTCGCTCTGGGAGCCATCACTCCTGCGCCGCAGCTCCTCAGCAAAGCCACGGTCCACTCGGCCACCGCCAACGGCGATTCGACCGTGGCGGCCATGAGCGCAAATGGCCGTTTCGTCGTCCTGGCCAGCAGCGCCTTGGACCTGACCGCGGCCGCGAACCCAGGCAACTTTGCCCAACTCTACCTTTACGACACGACGAGCGGACACCTCAACCTTATCAGCGCGACGCCAGCCGGTGCGGGTGGCCACGGTTATTCCGGCGCGCCGAGCGTCGCTGACGATGGCCGCTGGGTTGTTTTTGAAAGCGAGGCCGGCGATCTCGCGCCGGGCGACACCAACGGCTTGAAGGACGTGTTCCTTCGCGACAGCGTGGCTGGCACCACCGTGCGGATCAGCGCCACGCCAGCCACCGCAGCGGCTGGCGGTGGTGCTTCTGGTGCGCCGGTCATGACGCCGGACGGAGCCTGGATCGCGTTCGAGAGTAATGCCAGTGCCACCAACCTCGTCGCCGGCGTGACTGATGGCAACCGCGCGAGCGACGTGTTCCTTTACAGCGTCAAGACCGGAACTTGCCGCCTGGTGAGCCAAAGCTATGCCAGCCCCCAAACCGGCACCAAGGCTTCCTGGGGGCCAGTGCTCAGCGCGGACGGGCGCCGTCTCGCTTTCTTCAGCTTAAACACCGGTTTGGCCGCCGACACCCCCGGCACGAACTCCCAACCGTTGCTTTACCTGCACGACATGGCTGCGGGAACGAACCTCTGGGCCAGTCGTGGCGCGACGAACCACCCGATTGCGTTGACGAATACCTCGCGGCTCGTGCCTTGGAAGGCGACCTTCAGCGGCGATGGACGCTTCCTGATCTACGCCTACGGCCCGCTGGTGCTCCGCTACGATCCGGCGAGCGACACGACCTTGCTCGTGGCGACGAACTTGGCCGAGGCCGGCCTGCCATTCTTTGGGCCATCGCCGATCGCGGCGAATGCCGACGGCAGCGTGATCGCCTTCCAAGGCACCCGGAGCAATGTGCTGGCCGCGGCCCAAGCGCCCGACGCGGTCTTCGTCTGGCGCGAGGCCGACCAATCGGTGTCGCGGCTCGAAGTGCCGGTCGCCGACGCCGCGGTCGTTGGACAAGTCGGCGGGCCGGTGGTCAGCGCCGATGGACGCTTCGTGGCGTACCAGGCCCAGCTCCTCGCGCCCGTTGCCGGCTTCCCATCGCCGGGCGTTTACGTTTTCCGTCACGATCTGGTCGCCAACGCTGCGGCGGTGGTCAGTGCCTCGGACGCGACGCCGGGCGAAGGCATTCCCAACCTGTGGCACCCGGTTTGGAGTGCCGATTTGAACCGGCTCGGTTTCAGCAGCGACGCGCCCGGCCTGATTGCCGGTGACAACAACCGCGCGCTGGACGCGTTTCTATTGACGGTGGATCCACTGGAACTGCGCCTGCTTTCGCCGCGCGACCCCGCGGTGGTCTCGGTCACGGCCGCGAGTCCGAGTTGGGCCCGACCGCAGTGCCTCAGCGCGGACGGTCGCTATCTCGTGTTCACCAGCGCGGCGGAGGACTTGGTTCCGAACGACCGGAATGGTGTCGGCGACGTGTTTCTGCAAGACCTCACTACCGGCTCGAACTCGCTCGTGAGCGTCAACCTTGCCGGGACCGCTTCGGGCAACGGCGGTTCGCACAGTCCGGTGATCAGCGCGGATGGTCGCTTTGTCGCTTTTGCCAGCCTGGCAAGCGACCTCGTGGATGGCGATACCAACGGCTTGAACGACGTTTTTGTGCGCGGCTTGGAGACGAGCACCACCGAACTCGCGAGCCATGTGCTCAGCGGGACCGGCAGCGGCTCCGGCAGTTCGCTCTATCCCAGTATCAGCGCCGACGGCCGGTTGATCGCCTTCGAGAGCCTGGCGACGAATCTGATGTCGCCGGACTTGGTGAATCCACTCCGGCAGGAATACCTGAGCCCGATTCGCGATGTATTCGTGTTCGACCGGATCGCCCGAACCAATCAACTCGTGACCCTCAGCAACGACAGCACCGGCAGCCTGGTCCTGGGTGGTTTTTCGGCGGTGCTGGCTCCGGATGGCCGGCACGTCATCTTCCGGGATGGGACGTTGATCTTCTACGTTCGCGACCTGACCAGCCAAACCACGGCCAAAGTGCAGGAGCCCCCGGGAACCCTGTTTCGGCTCACGGGAACGGAATCGCAGCCGATCTCGATCAGCGCGGACTCGAAATGGGCCGCCTTTGCTGGCACGAACGCGACCTTCAACAGCGTTTTGGTGCGGAGCTTCGAGGGCGATGCCAGCTTGGTCTTGCCGGCGCGCGCAGGCACGCCCTCGCTCTCGGCTGACGGTCAACGCGTGGCGTACACGTTTCTTTCCAACCCGGCCGCCGGACGCCAGGTGTACGTCCGCGATTTTGCCAACGACACCACGAATCTCGTGAGCGTCAGCCTGGATGGAGTTACTCTGGGAAACGGCTCGTCCTATCAACCGGTGATCAGTGGCGATGGGCGGTACGTCGTGTTCAAAAGCGTGGCGACAAACCTGGTCCCGCACGACACCAACCGCTACGGCGATATCTTTGTGCGTGACCTGACGGTGGGCCGGACGTTGCTGGTGAGCGCGACCGCCGCGGGCGCTTTTCCCAACTTCGGCTCGCTCTCGCCGGTGATCGGGCCGGACGGGCGCACAGTGGTGTTCATGAGTTGGGCCACGGACCTGGCGGCGGGCGATCTTAACCGCGCCAGCGACCTCTTTGTTCTGCGACTCGGCTCTGGGCCGGCGGCCGACTCCGATGAGGACGGCCTGCCGGACGATTGGGAGCTGACTTACTTCAACAGCCTAATCCGCGATGGCGCGGGCGACTGGGACGGTGACGGGATGTCTGACCGCGCCGAGTACCTCGCCGGCACCGATCCCACGAATGAAGGCTCGGCGTTGCGCGTGCTGACGCTGAGCGGTGTCGGTGGCGGCGGCGTGACCGTGATTTGGAGCGCGGTTCCAGGAAAGACCTACCGCGTGCAGTTCAAAGACGCGGTCAATGCGCCCGATTGGACCGATGTGCCGGGTGACGTTCTCGCCGCGAGCGAGTCTGCTTCCAAGCAGGACACCACGGCCGGCGCGAGCCTCCAGCGTTTCTACCGGGCGGTGCTGGTGCAGTAGGCGGCGGCGGAGTTCACGTCTGCCGGCGTGGATCGGCTGGATCGCCGTGATGCGATGCAGTGGCGGAAACGAAGGTGGCACTCCACATTTACTTTACTCATTTCCCGAGCGGCCGGTGCCCTGGCCCAGATACAACTGCCACTCCTGCTCGGCTGCCGCGGCTTCGCCCGCTTGCACCTGCCACTGTCGCAGCCAGTCGGCGCGCGCGCGATCGGCGTCCGCGCCTCTTTCCGCGACCCGTTGCCGGAACTCCTGGTCGGATTTCATCGCTCCACGCCAGGCCGCTTCGCTTGCGGCCTGCCCGGCCAGCACCCGGTTGGCGGCCCTGCGTTTCGCGGTATTCTTCATCGCGATGTAGGTGTTGAACTCCGATTTGTAGCCGCCGAATTCCGCCGCCTTCCCCTGTTGCGCGGCATTGCGAAACCAGGCCCAAAAGCCCTCCGCCGCCCGCCGGTAATTCTCCCGCAACTCCACTTGTTCAAGCCGGCTCCGCAGCTCGCCGAAAGGCACGAGCGCCTGCCGCTGGTGGTAAAACTTCAGCGCCAGCAACACGAGGCGGTCGGCCTCCGTGAGCGGGCCGGGGCCGTCTTGGGTTGTGCCCAAACCGGGCAGGCTCAGTGTGAGCGTGTTCTCGGCGATCACCGCGTTGGCCATCGCCACATCTTGCTCGGACAAACCACCGACATGCAGGCTCGTTGCCCTGGCTCCACCGGCGGGAGCCACGTTGGTCGCTGGCAGCGCCGGTGGCGGGTTCGTCGCGGGCACGAACTTGGGCGGATTGGCCAGAGCCTTCGCGAGCCAATCCGGCGTGGGCACCAGGCCGGGCAGCGCGTTGCCGGCGGCGGCAGGTGGTGACACCTCCGTCGCCGGGGAAGCGGGCGCGCGGCCCGGGACGTTTGTCCACGGTTGACTGGACGTGTTGGTCCAAACGTTGCGGTCTGGCGCGGCGCCGGCCTCGGCCACCCGCACGCTGGCGATGGACCCCGGCACCGGGGCATGGGCGTTCTGATTGCCACCCGCCTCCCGGCTGCGAGTGAAGACCAGCGAGGTGCCATCGGTCAGCGTCAGCCGCAATTGCTCCGGGCCGAGGAGGGTGTAAGGCAGGCGTTGCGCGCCGTCGGTGCCGGGAAGGAGTTCAATCGCTTCGGCGGTGGTCCGGTAAGGCCCCATGCCGGCTCGGGTGCGGCCGTCGGCTTGCTTCGAGAAGACGAACCAGCCATTCCGCCCGCAGGTCGAGCCGCGTCGCGCCGGTGGTGTCTTGGAAAACCCAGTTGCCGACGAGGTTGGACTGGCTTGATAGCGTTGGTTACGCCAACACCGCGAGGCTCATCGCGAACAGGGCGGCGCCCAGCATCCAGCGCACGGCGTGCCAGGTTGGACATCGACCCGGTGCAGTGGAAGCACGAGCGGGAAGAAGTGCGTTTTTCATGGCAGGCATGGCAGCGGTGTCTGGTTGGGACCCCGCTCAAGTTGGGTGTTATCAAGGCTGGCGATCGACCAAGTCCCGACCCAGTTCAGGTTTATACCATCATGACCAATGGATGGGTCTCAGGTCAGATTTTGATGGGCCTACTTACAGGGCTGGTTTTGGTAGAATAAGTTGACTCCGAAGAAGCAACCCGTCTTCGAAGCGTTGTACATGTATTGGGAGTGAGCATTGAATTCCGGGCTTCCTTGGTATGGCTCTGTCTTCTCGGGAATGAGCGCGGCTGCGCCCCCCAGGACAGCACCTGCTCCCGTCGCAGGGGGAGTAAGGCCGCCTCCGAACTTGCCCACGGTAGAGCCGGTCGAGTTGAACTGCTTATTGTTCTATGGCCATGTCAAAGTGAGCTTTTCTATTGGTTTGATGTTTCTTGGACCCAAGTCCTGTTTCACAGGTTTGCTTTGCGTAGCTGGAGCGCATTGGCGATGACAGACGCGGAAATTGAACGTGCGCACTGCGGCGTCACCGATGCGTTGGATCCAGGGCGACGTCAACTCAAACCGGTCTGCCCGCCGTTTCGAGAAGAATTAAAACACACGCTGGTCCCAAACGGTTCGCAATTCTCACAAGTCGTATCTCTGGTTGTGTATCGATCCACTCGCGCCGTCCTGGCCGTTCGTGGACGAATGCACCAGCGACAACCAACCGTACAATCCGCCAATCACTGCCAGATGGGCAGCAATGGCACCGCTTTTAGTTTGCTCGATTCTTCTCCTCATCGGTTCCTTCCGCTTGCTCCCCCACTCTCAGATAGTGGCCTCCAGAAAAAACTCTGGCGTTTCTCCCAACGCGGGCTTGCGCCGCTTTGGCGAACATCCATCGCAAGGCGCCGCCGGACAAAAGTTCAGGTTCCAGGGGTTCGGCATCAGCCCGCAAAAATGCGGCCCATCCGCTCGGACAAATCGCGCAAGCCCTCCAGGCTCTCTCCGCTTTCCTGCTCAGCGATGCCTCGGTCGCCCTCGTAGCCCGTTTCATCTAAGGCTTTCATGATGCCGGATCAATTGTTGTCGCCTTCGAGAAACTGGACGTTGAACCCGGCCCACTTTCCTTGCTTCATCGCCAAGTCGCGGCTGTATCCCTTGATGTGCAAACGCGAAATGCGTTCGCCCAGCGACGGGTTCCAATCCAGCGGGTCGCCATACCAGATAATGTTGCCGACATCGAAATGCCACGCAATCCAAGGGCTGCTGATCTTGTCGAGGTATCGAACGGCCCCCTTGTGGTCGGTGATAAAGTCGTTCCAGACGTTTTCGATGGTGATTTTGACGCCGAGTTCCTCGGCGAGGGGAATGGCCTTGCGGATTTGTTCGATGGAACGGTCCCAGCACTGCGGGTAGGTGACGCCGGAGCGGGCTACGCCTGGGACAAGGAAGGCGGAAAGTCGCGCCGTAGGCTTTGGCGTCGCGCAGGGCTTGTTTGAGTCCATTGAGCCCCAATTGTTGCCGGTGCCCGGGAAGGTGTGCTCCTTGTTGCGGGTATATCATAGCATAGATTCTTGTTTATCTGTTGTGCTTTACAGCCCACTCCCTCATGGGCAGGCGATCCACCGGCTGACCATTCATCACAGAGTGCGACCATTCCAAGTGTTCATGTACAACCTGCTATATCTCGGTGTTTTCGTTGTGCGATTCATGACGGCACCAAGCGGTAGGTTGTTTAAAGTTCTTCAACACAGAGCGTGACCGGACCGCGCAGGCCGGAGGGAATGAGCCGGTCGTTGGGTTTCGAGGCCCATTTCGTATCGCTAGAGCATTTACATTTATTATGTAGCGTATCCGGCGCTTAAAAAGAACCCCTGCCAGTCTTCGGGGGTCACGGAGGCGAAGGCGGCGCCCGCAGCCTGCAACAACTGGCGGGCCGTGCGGGGCTCACGGCTTTTCAACGCCGGCTTCACCTTGCTCCCCATCGGCTCAATCGGGTTGAAGTCCGGCGAATAGGGCGGCAGATACTCCAACCGCGCCCTCATGGCCTCGAGGGCCTCCCGCCCCCCCGCCACCTTGTGCGTGGCCAGATTGTCCATGACCACCACGTCGTCGGGTTGCAGGCAAGGCGCCAGTCCTTGCTTCACCCAGGCCAGAAACAGTTCGCCGTCCATCGCGCTGCCAAACAACCACGGGGCTTGGGGACCCTTGCGCCGCACGGCGGCAATCATCGTGGTCGTCCGATAATGCCCGTGCGGCACCGCCCAGGCCAGCCGCTGGCCGATCGGACTGCGCCCGTAGCGGCGGGTCATCTGCGTGTGGGCCCCGCTTTCCTCCACGAACACCAGCCGGGCGGCGCACACGCCCGCCCGCCGTTGCGGCCATTGCTTGCTTTGCTCCGCCACGTCGGGCCACGACGGCTCGGCGGCGGGCAGCGTTTTTTTTACAGCTCCCCCCAGCCGGGTGAGCCCCAGGTCCATGGTGGAGGTGGGCCGTTCCAACCGCGCCCCCAGTTCGGCCAGCGTGGCATCCGGCCGCCGGTCCCGCAGCCGGAGCCGGCGCTCCTTGCGGGATTGGGTCAGGTGGGTCTTGCGGCCGCAGCGGTGGGTTTGGGGCTCCAGCGTGCCGCGCTCCTTGAAGCGTTGCCGCCCGCGGCGCACGGCCGCAACACAATAGCCGAAGCTGGCGGCGATCTCGACCGTGCCCTGGCCTTGGTCGTAGAGCTTGAGAATGCGCTCCCGCACCGGAACCGGAATGGCTTTCATGCCGCACCCGACCACGTCATCCGAGTAACGGCAAGCTACATTATTAATGGAAATGATCTA
>JAKANS010000180.1 GCA_021823625.1 bacterium
CGCAATTCGTCCAGTTCCAGGAGCAATTGCCGCGCGCGTCCGGGTGCAACGTGACGCCCCGCACGCCCGCGGCGGCCGGCCATTTCCCCAGCCCGCGGCCGATCCGCCGCCCGGCCTTTGGCCAGGGGCGGCGGCGGAAGTTCGCGTTTCGGTTCAAGCGGATGATCCACTTGGTGGACTCCCCCACCATCCGACTGGTGGCCAACTGTCTGGATTGGGCCAAGCACCGGCGACGCAAGGCGGCGGCCAAGTGCCATCTGCGGCTGAACCTGCAAAGTTTTCTGCCCCGCTTTGCCATCGGGGATACCGCCCGCGACGCCGACGCCAAGCGGGCCGGGGAAGTGTGCGCAGGCTTGCTGGCCGGGGAGATCGTCATCTTCGACAAAGCCTACGTGCACTTGCGGCACCTCTTCGATCTGTTCCGCCGTGGGGTGTTTGGGGGCACGCGCGCCAAGGAGGGAATGAAGTTCCGGGGCGGGCGCCGTTACCAGTGGGGCCGGGTCGGGAACATCCTGCGCGACGACGGGGTCGAGATGAGTTCGTCGGGCTCGCGCCGGGATTATCCGGTGTGGCTACGACGGGTGGTGGCCGGGGGGGAGGTGGAGGGAAAGTGGCGGCAGATGGAGTTCTTGTGCAACAACCTGGAGTGGAGCGCGCAGACCATTGTGGACTTGTACCGCTGCCGCTGGAACATCGAGTCGTTCTTCAAGGAGCTCAAGCAGACTCTCCAATTGGCCGACTTTCTGGGGCACAACGCGCACGCCGTTCGCTGGCAGATCTGGATGGCGCGGCTGACCTGTTTGCTGCTGCGGTTCTGTGCCTTTCTGAGTCAGTGGGGGCATACCTTCACGCGCCGGTTTACCCTGCTGCGCTCCGCCGTGTGGGAAAAGCTAGAGTTGCGGAGTTTGCTGGAAGTCTATGGGACAGCCGGAGGCCGCCTCCGCTTCCTGGCGACACCGCACCAAGCCTATTGGCCCGGTTTCGCATAGTCCTGTGGGACAGCCGACGCCCTAAAACCACCAATTTCCACCTCGAAATCCTTAACGTCAGGTTTCAGATCACCCCCGATTTCCCTAGCAAAATCGAGGGTTCAGCCCCCTTTTGGCCCGGCTGTGGGACGCCAGTGAAACGTTTTGACGAAGCGGGTCTTGCGGGCCTGGGAGACCAACCCGGACGGGGACGCAAACCGTGGCTGCCGGTAGACAAAGTCGCCGCGGTGCTCAATCGTCTGAAGGAGCCGCCGCCGGGACGGACCCGCTGGAGCACCCGCACCCTGGCCCGAGCGGTGGGCCTCTCGCCGTACAGCGTGCATCGGATTTGGGTCCGGAACGACATCGAACCGCATCAAACCCGTACCTTTAAGTTGTCCCGCGATCCGCACTTCGAGGAGAAGTTCTGGGATGTGATTGGTCTCTACCTCCACCCGCCGGAGAAAGCCCTGGTACTCTGCTGTGATGCGAAGAGTGAATGCCAGGCCCTGGAGCGGACGCAACCGGGTTTGCCCTTGGGCCAGGGCCACATCCACACCCGGACCCATGACTCCTGTCGCCACGGGACGCTCACGCTGTTCGCGGCGTTGCCTTACATGGAGGGGAAACTGCTGGCCCGCACGGAATTCCAGCACCCCCATCTGGAGTGGCTCCGTTTCCGCAAGCAGATCGACCGGGAGACCCCCAGGGACCTGACCCTCCACTTGATCAGGGACAACTACTGCACCCACAAGGAGACCAGCGGGCAGGAGTGGCTGGCGCAGAAGCGGCGACGTTTTCAGGTGCATTTCACGCCGACAGGCAGTTCCTGGATGAATTTGGTGGAACGCTTCTTCCGGGACATCACGCAGGACGTGATTCGCGAAGGTAGCTTTACCAGTGTCCGCGAACTGAGCGAAGCCATCATCACCTATCTGGCGGATCGGAACGAGCACCCGAAGCGGTATCGCTGGAAGGCGAAGGGCGAGGAAATCCTGGCGAAGATCGAGCGAGCCCGGTTGGCTCAAGCCAAGGCAGCCGCCACATAGTGAGTGATATTATTTCACTGCCGTCCCATAGGATTCATGCACAAAACCGTTGATTTTATTGGGTTTCGTCACTGCCAACCGTGGTTTTATCCCCACGCCCCGTCCCACAGCCCAAAACGCGAGCGAAAACGCCATATTTTCTGCGATTTTCACGCACTTCCTTTGGGACGACTGTGATATTATTTATGCCTATTTCACAAACAGCAGACTAGCGCGTGAAGATGCCTGTCAGCGATTCCCGGATGTTGAAAAGTGGCTCCGTTAGGCTTAACCTTCGGTCCGTGAGCAAGTCGAGCCCAGGCTTGGTAAAGGCCGTCGTCCAAAGTCCACCACTTGACCAAGCGGACGAGTTGGCCAGACGGCCCAAGCAGTTTCCCGTTCCGGCTTTTGGCGCGGTGATCTTCGAAAGCCGCCATGCGCCAGGCTTCGTGCCGTCAGTCCTGCAACACGAGTTTTCCAAGTTCCTCTTCGTGATCGCGGGCGGTGCGCGACTCGAAGGCGACGGTCACGTCTTCCTCCTGGGGCCGCATAGTCTGGTGCACGTTCCCTCTGGCCAAAGGCATTTCTACACGGACGTGCCCCAGGACCCGGTCACGCTGTACGCGATTCACTATCGGCCGAGCGTGTTGCCGGCGGACGTATCCCGGCAGCTCGCGGAGAATGGCATTCTGCACCGGAATTTGAGTGGGGCGAACCTGCCACTCCTGTCCGGCGTGCGGTCGGACTTTCAAGAGATGCTCTTCGAGCAATCCGGCCGGCAAGACGGTTGGCAGCTTGCGGTGATCTCGTGCCTGGGGCATCTGGCCGTGCGCGCCCTGCGGCTGGCACTGCGCCACCGGAGCTCGCCAGAGCCGGTGTTCAGGCACGGCCAGGGCAGTGCGGAGCGCGTGGCCGTTTACGCCGCGCAATTGGCTTCCGGCTTTTACCGGCAACAAACGTTGGACGAGGCCGCCGCCGCCACAGGATTGAGCCGGAGGCAGTTCACCGAACTGTTTCGCCTGGTGACCGGCTGCCCGTGGCGCAAGCAAATTGAAAAGCTCCGTCTGAACTACGCGCGCAAGCTGCTGATCGGGACTGACACCTCGGTGCTGGCCGTGGCCTTCGAATCCGGTTTCGAGAACGCCACCAGCTTCTACCGAAGTTTTAGGCGCACCACAGGGCAGACTCCGCAAGCTTACCGGAAATCCCTTGAAGGCGGGGCGACGAAAAGAAGCAAATCGCCCGGAATGTGAATCCAGATTGCCCAAAGCGGGAAGACGTGGGTGACGGGGTTTGGTGTGATGATGGACAAGATGAACACACAGCGCTTCTCATCAGCGGCCGGGCGAACGGATGCCGCCGGGAATGCCGTTACCGAACTTATCGGCAAACTG
The DNA here is from genome assembly GCA_021823625.1 of bacterium. GTDB lineage: Bacteria > Verrucomicrobiota > Verrucomicrobiia > Limisphaerales > J093 > DSVZ01. The sequence continues at coordinate 3,391 of JAKANS010000180.1, forward strand.
AAAGCTGAGAACGACGAATCACGGACCCAAGCATGGTTTCAGTGCGGTCCGCTGGGCGTCCGGGCTATTCCGCCATTAGCGGCGCTGTGGGCTGACGCAGCCGTCGGACTGGAGGTTCGGCGCGCGGCCCGGCGCGCCGTGGCCCAAATCGTGCGCTACGCGGCCCGCCCGGAAGCGGGTGAGGAAAAAAGGGCCGTGCTAACAGCACTGCGCCGTTTGGTGGAGGGGGACGGGCCTCCCCAAATGCGCCGCGAGCTTCTGTGGCTTCTGTCGGAGATTGCAGGGGAAGAGTCGCTCTCGGCGCTCAGGCAACTGCTGACCAAGGAAGCGGTGCGTGAAGAAGCCTGCATGGCTTTAGAGCGAATCCCGGGAAACCGTTCGCTCAAGGCGCTGGAGGGGGCTCTGGCCCAAGCTCCCGCGGACTTCAAACCCGTGCTCGCCGCGGCGTTGGCGCGGCGCGGCCGCGAGGTGCGAGGAGTGCCCACGCGACGTTTGGTGCCCGCGGCGCAAACCCGGGTTGGACCGCTGTCCCAGCCCTGACCCAGGATTGAAAATGAGGAACGACGATCAAGTTCATCCACCGAGGGGATCTCAACGAGCAGCCCAAGCAGGGGCGACAGTAAGCCGCCGCCGGTTCCTGGTGGCCGCATCCCATTGTTTGGCCATGCCTTTACTGGTGCCCTCCGGCGTGCTGGGCGCGCCTGGAAGCGTCGGCGCGAACGCACGGCTGACCGTGGCGCACATTGGGGTAGGGGGCATGGGCAAGGTGGATCTTGCGAACATGAAGGTTTTCCGCGAGGAAGGTTCGGTCAACATTGCGGCCGTGTGCGATGTGGATGAAGAACAGCTCGCGGGCGCGGTCGAGAAAGCCGGCGCCGGCGTCCAGCCCTACCGCGACTACCGTTACATTCTGGAACGAAAGGACATCGATGCCGTGGTCATTGCCACCCCCGACCACTGGCACGCGGTCCAATGCGCGCAGGCTTGCGAGACCGGCAAGCACGTCTATGTGGAGAAGCCTTCCTCCGTTACCGTCGCAGAAGGGCGCGCCATGGTGAGAGCGGCCCGCAAGCACCGGCGCGTGGTGCAGGTGGGCTCCCAAGCCCGCTCAGCCAAGCCAGCTCACGACGCCTGTCAATTCGTCCGCAACGGCCAGTTGGGCCGCGTGCATACCGTGACCTGCTGGCATAGCCTCAATCCCACCGGAGGCTTACCCCCGGACGAAGCGCCACCGCCTGACCTGGATTGGGACTTGTGGCTGGGGCCGCTGCCGTGGCGCCCGTACAACGCCGCCTACCACCCTGGCAACTTCCGCTGGTTCCTGGAATCGGGCGGCGGCGCCATCCGCGATCGTGGCGCTCATGTGTTCAGTGTGGTTCGCTGGTGTCTTGACGCCGATCGACAGCACCCGGTGACCGTCGAGGCCACCGGCACGCCTCCGCCCAAAGGGCTATGGGATTGTCCGCGAACCATGAAGGTGGTGTTCACGTTCAAGAATCCGGATTGGCAACTGATCTGGGAACAGCCAGGGGAGAAGATGGGGCAAAGGGACTTCGGCATCGTGTTTCACGGCGACCAAGATCAACTGGTCGTGGAGCGCGACGGGACGATGGTCGACGCCGCGGAAAAGGCCCGCCGCTTCCGTGTCCCGCCCGGCGGGGTGCGGGTTTATCGGATGGACAAGTACGCCGACTACAACGTGAATCACAAGGCAGACTGGCTGCAGGCCATCCGGACGGAAGGCAGGCCCTGCATGGACATCGAGTTGGCCCACCGCGCGGCCACCCTGTGCATTCTGGGAAACCTCTCCTATATCCTGGGCCGCAAACTGCATTGGGACGCCGAGACGGAGCAGGTCAAGGGCGACGAACAGGCCAACCGGCTGCTGAGCCGGCCCCAGCGGTATCCTTACGCGCTCTAGTTCCCTTCGTGGAACCGGTCAGAACGAGAACCATGACTCGAATCTTCCATTATCTTCGCGGCGCGGTGCGAGTGATCGGCCCGCTGCTGGCACTGCTAGCCGCGCCTCTCGGCGTTTCCATCGGCGCGGCGCAGGAGGTGAAATCCGCGGATCATTCAGTCCTGGAATACCTGGGTCGGCGCGCCCAGCGGATGGCCGCCGCACTGCCTCCCATTCCTGGAGATCGCGCCGCGTGGGAGCAACGACGGGCTCAGGTCCTCGAAACCTTGGGAAGGACGCTCGGCTTGCCGCAGCGCGAGCCGATGCGGGCGGCGGTCATTTCTTCGCGCCTGGAGGAGGATCTCCTCTTCGAGGATGTCATCTATCATTGGGCGGAGGACACCTATGTCTCGGGCAATGTCGTCCGGTTGAAGGACGCCGCCGGACCGCTGCCCGCCTTGGTGATGCCTCCGGGCTGGCTCGGCGAACTTTCGCACGAAGCCCACTACACGCCTTTTGTCCGGCACATGGCGCGGCGCGGGTTTCTCATGCTTTTCATCGACGATCCCCACGTCGGTCGGCGGCGCGCCCCTTACGCGGGCCTCTACGCTCTGGCGTCCATCGCGGGGACTCCGGTCATGGGGATTCAGGTTTTCGATACCTTGCGCGGCTTCGATTATCTCACCGCTCGCCCGGACGTGGACCGCGCGCGGGTTGGCGTGGTGGGTCTCTGTCAGGGTTCGGAACAGGCCTGGCTGGCGGCGGCCGTGGAGGGTGGTTTCCAGATCGCCGTCCCGGTCTGTGGCACGACCACTTACGAGGAATGGTCCCGCATGCCCGTCAGCGTGCCGGTCGATCTCTCGGATCCCTCCCCCTACGTGGAGAATGTGCTCCGCTTTTCCGATTGGCATGAGATCGGTGCCTGTATCGCTCCTCGTCCAGTTTTCATCGCCAGCAATTCCGGGGACAACTGGTGGCCCGAGCCGGGCTATAACAAGGTGGTGTCCACGCTCCAGCAGGCGTTCGCTCTCTACGGAAAACCGGAGGATTTCCGGCATCTTCGGGAACTCCGCTCGCACAGCCTGACGCCGTTCATCGAGGAGCTTGCTCCCTGGATCGAGGCCAAGCTGGCCGCGTCGCCCGCTGCTGCGAGCAGGCCCCCGCAGGCGATCCGGGCGCCCGAGAATCCCGACCTCTCCATGGTTCGATTCATGCAGCGTCGCATCGATCAGCAGTTGGCCGGGCTGCCCACGACTTTCACGAATGAAGCTGCCTGGCTGTCCGAACGGGAGAACATGGTGGCGTGGCTGCGGTCCGCTTGCGACCTGAATACGCTCAAAGTCGGCCGGCAGGTCCCGCGCTCCAGCCAGACGCGCGACGGGGTGATCGAGGAGAGGGGGGACATCCCGGAGGACCAGGACCTGAGCGTGCCTGTCACGTTGATCGGGAAGAAAGGAACGCGCCCGATCAAGCGGGTGGTTCTCCTGTCCCACGATACGTCGCAATGCGCCGAGGAACCGTCACTCCGCAAATTTGCCGACGCGCTGGTGGTTGAAGGCGCTTGGGTCTGCATTCCGGATCATCCATCGCCTCACAAGCTCAGCCGGCGGCCCGTTAAGAGTCTGATCTCCTTGTATGGAGCCGGGGATTGCACCGGCCTGCCACCGCTGGCGATGCGTGTTTGGGATGACATCGCGGCGCTCCGGTTCCTCAAGGACAACCGAGACCTCGCCGGGAGCGAGATCTTTGTCGTTGGTTTGGGAACGGGAGGATTCGACGCAGCCATAGCCGCGGCCATCGAGCCTGGCGTGGCGGGCCTGGCCGTCGTCGGAACCGGAACGCTTCATGACTGGTCGGAAAGCGTGGCCCCGCGCCTCGGCGCTTTCGACCGCATGATGCCTTATCTCCCTCAAATGGCCGCCCATGTGGACTGGCCCCTGGTCTATGCCGGAATCGCGCCGCGCCCGCTGCTGCTCGTGGACGCGACCGACCGCGCGTCATGGCCGGCGGAAGGATTCCTCCGCTGTCGGAAGGCCGCTGGGGCGGTCTATGGACTTTCGGATCGGGAAGCGGTTTCATGCGTCACACCTGTCTCGCCCTGGGGAAGCGCTGAAGTGGCCCGATGGCTCGGCGGACTGCCGCCGGGCAAGGGGCCGAAGGCGTCCGCGAGCCGCTGATGCTCTTCGGTCATTCGATTAAAAGCCAAATGAGGATGGCGCGGAACCTGGGAGGCCGTCTCGAACTGTCGCGGGCAACCTCGCGGCTCCGGACACAACCCGTTCGGTGACGCCGCGATGAACACACCCATGAGCCCTCCCGCCCACGCCGCCGGCGCATCCCATCCGGTCACATCGGCTCGTGTCACGCGCGGCCAATGGATGGTCTTGCTGGCGGCGCTTCTGGGCTGGCTCTTCGATGGCTACGAGATCGGTCTCTTTCCCGTCGTGGCCCGTCCGGCGTTGCGCGACGTCTTGCGCGCCACGACCGACGGGCCGGTCGGCATTTGGATGGGTTACATCACCGCGGCGTTCCTGCTCGGGGCCGCGCTCGGCGGATTGGTGTTCGGCTGGCTGGGAGATCGCCTTGGGCGGGTCCGCGCGATGGCGCTCAGCATCCTGACCTACTCGCTGGTCACCGGACTCGGCTACCTGGCCCAGGAAGGCTGGCATCTGGCGGCGGTGCGATTCATCTCCGCGCTGGGCATGGGAGGACAATGGTCGCTGGGCGTCGCCCTCGTCATGGAATGTTGGCCGGAGAAGTGGCGTCCGTTGCTGGCCGGGGCCATGGGCGCGGCCGCGAATGTCGGCTTTCTGGTGGTGGGCTTGACCGCGAAGCTGCATCCGGTCACCCAGGAATCGTGGCGATGGATCATGCTGGTGGCGGCATTGCCGGCGCTGCTCGTCTTCTTCATCATCCACTTCGTTCCTGAATCCGAGCGTTGGAAAGCCGCCGCGAAAGCGGAGCCGGATAGCCAACCCGTCCGGGAAATCTTCTCGCCCCGATTCCTGAAGACGACGCTGCTTGGGATCGCGTTCGCATCGGTGGCCCTGATCGGGACGTGGGGTTCGGTGCAATGGCTGCCACTTTGGGCGGATCAGATGGCCGGACGCGCGAACCCGACCGCGAAGGCGGACACGCAGATGATGCAGGCCGTGGGCGCCATCCTGGGCGGGTTCGTGGCGCCGCTCCTCGGCGCCAGGCTGGGACGGCGGCTGGCGTTCTTTCTCCTCTGCGCGATTTCACTCGGCGTGTGTGCCGTTCTCTTTCGGACGGTCCACGAATTCGGGAATCTGTTTCTTGGATTCGCGTTTGTCGTGAGCGCTTCGACGGCGGCTTTTTACGGCTGGTTTCCCCTGTACCTGCCCGAGATTTTCCCGACGCGCGTGCGCGCCACCGGCCAGGGGGTTTGTTATAACACAGGCCGGGTGTTTGCCGCGGTTGGGGCGCTGACCCAGGGCCAGCTCGTCTCGGCGTTTGGCGGCAGTTATGCCCGCGCCGGCGCCCTGGTGACGTTGGTTTATCTATTCGGCATGGTGTTGATCTGGTTTGCGCCGGAGACCAAAGGAAAGCCGTTGCCGGATTAGCCATCGAACCTGAAGAGCGTCCCATGCCGAAACCCACAGATATTCGCGTTGTCGCAGCCCGGCTCCACTTCCTGCCCATCCGCACGCGGCTGCCGCTGAAGTTTGGTTCCGAAACCGTGACCGAAGTCACATGCGCCCGGGTGTGCGTCCGGGTTGCCGACGAACAAGGAACATCGGCGGAGGGCTGGGGTGAAACACCGCTCAGCGTGCCATGGGTCTGGCCGAGCTGCGCGACCTACGCGGAACGCAACGACCGGCTGAAACGATTCAGTGCGCTGCTTGCCGAGGCCTGGGTTGGATTTGCGCGGCGCGGGCATCCGATTGAAATCGGGCATGATTTTCAAGAGTGGATCCTGCCAGATTTGTTAAGGACAGCCAATCGGCAGGCCGGCGAAGGGACCGAACCGATGCCGTGGCTGGCGGCGCTTGTGTGCTGCTCGCCTTTCGACCTCGCGGTGCACGACGCGTTCGGACAACTGCTCCAACGACCCGTTTATGAGACCTGCGAGGCGGGCCTTATGAATCGCGACCTCGGCGATTTTCTGGAGGCGTCTCCGGCAGTTTCGTTCGCCGGAAAATACCCGCGGGATTTTCTCGTTGCGAAACCGCCGGCGCAATTGCCCGCGTGGCATCTTGTCGGCGGGTTGGATTTGCTCGACGCATCCGAGTTGAACGGGGAGGAGCCGGAGGACGGTTATCCTGTGCTCTTGCCCGATTGGATTCGTCGCGACGGATTGAAATGTCTCAAGATAAAACTGCGCGGCACCGACGCGGCGTGGGATTTTGCGCGCATGGTGAGCGTGGGCAGCATCGCCGCCGCCCATGGCGTGGGGTGTTTGTCGGCCGATTTCAATTGCACCGTGACCGACCCGGCTTACGTGTGTGAAGTCCTGGACCGCCTGCGGGCCGAACACAGGCGCATCTTCGACAGCATTCTCTATGTCGAGCAGCCATTCCCTTACGAATTGGAGAAACACCAGATAGATGTTCACGGCATTGCTTCGCGCAAACCGCTTTTCCTGGACGAAAGCGCGCACGACTGGCGCGTGGTCCGGCTCGGACGCGGTCTCGGTTGGAGCGGCGTGGCGTTGAAGACGTGCAAAACGCAGACCGGCGCGTTGCTCACGGCATGTTGGGCGAAGGCCCATGGAATGGCGATCATGGTGCAGGACCTCACGAATCCGATGCTCGCCCAGATTCCCCACCTCCAACTCGCCGCGCACGTCGGCACCATCATGGGGGTCGAGACGAATGCGATGCAGTTTTACCCGGCGGCTTCCGCGGCGGAAGCGGCTGTGCATCCCGGACTTTACCAACGGCGAAACGGAATCGTGGACCTCGCAAGCATCCGCGGCGCCGGGTTTGGTTATCGGCTCGATGAAATCCACCGTGCGCTGCCGCCGGTGGCGGCGAGGTTCGTGGCCGCCGCCCCGATCGCCGAGAAGCTCCTCCTCTGAAGTGCACCGGGACAGCAGTCACGCGACCCTCACAAGCTGCGGATGAGGGATGAAGGGTGAAGGATAGGGGATAGGGATTCTCCTCTGTGCCTCCGTGCCTCCGTGTTTCGCTGGGTTCCTTTCCTGTGCGCTTGGTACTACAATCCGTCAGAACCATCCTTTTGCGGCAAGTTATGTGGTGGGTGATCTCCATGCTCCTTCGCCAACCACTTCGGGGGACACGGCATTCCGTTATTCCCAAGCCAGGCCAAGCTGACCGGTTTTCAGGTCCGTGAGAAACGCGTGGCCGGAAACGTGCGAGATCATGAGGGGGATCTTCGAGGTGACCGCGGCCGCTTGCGGGGTCACTCCGCAGGCCCAGAAAACTGGAACGAGGTGGGGCGGAATTTCGGAGATCGGCGGACCGAAGCGGGGTTGGAGGACATGGGCGCCGATGATCGCGGGGTCGCCGATGTGCACCGGGGCGCCGTGGAGGAGGGGCAACCCGGCGGTAATCCTGGCTGCCTCGGCCGCCTGGGCGCGTGTCATCAGGCGCATGGTCACCACAAGGGAGCCGTGGAACTTCCCGGCGGGCCGCGTCGCGACGCAGGTATCGAGCATCCAGATCTGCGAGCGTGGGATTCCGGCTTGTTCCAGCAAGTGATCGAAGCTCATGCTTGAGCCAATCAGGAAGGCCACGCTCTCGCGAGTCCACAGGTCGAGGATGTCGGTGGTCTCGCCGACGAGGGCGCCGTCGCGGTAAACGGCGTAGCGCCCGAGGTCGCGGCGGACATCGGCGCCGGGGGCGCTGAAGCGCGGTTCGGGATCGCCCGGGTCGGTGACCTTGATTACCGGGCAAGCTTTGGGATTGCGCTGGCAATACAGGAGGAAATCGAAGGCATCCGTCCGGGGGAGGACGACCAGATTGCACTGGACGTAACCGGGAAGCAGGTAAGAGGTCATCTGCGTCCAGCGCCCCTCCCGAATGGCCCGCCGGGCCTCCTCCGGGTGGTTGAACGAGGGATATAGGTGATCCGGGGTGATTCACGGTCGGCGAGGCGAGCGCAGCGACTCCCGCGCCCCCGCCGACGGTGAATCACCCCGCCGGCCGGCGCCCCGCGCCTCGTCCGCTCGTTCT
>JAKANS010000181.1 GCA_021823625.1 bacterium
CAGTGCGGCCAGCGCCTGCCCGGCGGGCGAGTAGCCGGCGGGGTCTTCCAAGCCGAGGGCGGCGGCGGCGGGGGTGCGCCACTTGCGACAGCGCTGGCACCAGCCCCGGGTGCGCTGGACGGTGATGTCGCCAAAGCGCGTCTGGAAGGGGCGGGCGTGGCCTGAGGGGCTGGCTGCAGACCGGGCAGCGCAGCGGGGTGGCGTCGGCCCTGGCCTGGGCGGCGCGCTGGGTAGTGGCCCGCAGGAGCTCTTGCACGTCGTGGGCCGCCTGGACTTCGAGATGGCCGAGGTTCTGATCGGCGGCGGTCAGGAAGCGGGTGAGGGATGCCTCCAAGGCGACGGCCGTGCGGGCGGTCCGCACGGCCAGCGGTTCGGTCGGAGGAACCGAGCGCACGGGAGAACGGGCGGCGGGAACGGACGCTACGGTGCAGCAGGTCGGGATCGTGGTGGTTGTCATGCCCCCAGCTTACACCCCCCTGCAAGAAACTGAGATGCGCCCAATCCGGTGCTGCGCCCGTCAGGCAGCCGCAACTGGTGAACACCATGAGCGATTGGCGTTGAACAGTGACAGCTCCTTCGCGTCTGCGTTCATTTGCCTCCGGCCTGAAGCCTCGCAACCCGCTGCGCGAGATCTTGAGCCTGCTTGTTATCCGGCGCGGCCGCCAGCGCATTGTTCGCGACCTGCGCGGCATCCGCCAGATGATCCTGCGCAATGAGCAGGTTCGCGTAGGCCGTAGCCGTTTGAGGATCGGCGGGAAACAGTTGCGTGGCGACGCGGTAACCCTGTTCGGCCTGCGCAGGAAGACTGTTCGCGGCAAAAAGATTCGCCTGGGCGGCGATCTCGCGCGAGTAGGTTTGGAGCACCTCGGATGAAGTGGACGCGACAGGATCGGAAAGCAGTGGTTGCACTGCCGCGTTCCAGTAAGCGAGCGACTGCGCCGCGCTTTCGGCGGTGAGCGCGTCTGCGCCGCCGGGCGTGCGCAGTTCGATGAGCGGCCCCAGAGGTGCGGCATTCGCATAGGTGGAGGGCAGTGAAAAGGATTCCTCGATCGCGAAATGCATCTCGGGGTTCTTTTGCAGCAGGTTCTGTAGCAACACCTCATTGACCGCCATGACCGCAGGCTGCCCGGAGACTTGAACGCGCCCGTCGCCCACTATGACGGCTTCGCCGGGACGGAGTTGCCGGGGTTCGTCAGGAAACCGCTGGTCGTGTAGAAACCGTTTCTGCACGTCCGCAATGAAATCTTGAAACGCGCGCTGATGATCGCCGTTGCTCAAAGTGTTGAGGCGGCCACCGTACCGGAAACCGAGATAATCGAGATAGGAATTATCGGCCAAAGCATTCTGCATAAGCATGATATGCTGCTCGCCGTCGCTGGTATCATTGAGGAGTTCCGGAATCCACCGGCCGGCGTCTGTGCCGCCGAGGTACACCATGCCTGGGCTCAACGCATCGAGCACGCTGTGGCCGTAGTCGAGAAGTAGCTGCGCCGGCCAAAGGTGCGCTTGCTCGGCAGCGCCGTAAGCGTCTTGAATCACCGGCCAGAGATCGCACAGAGCCTCTGAGCCGGAAGCTGCTCTGCGAAGCTCTTCAAGCGCTTTGAATTGGGCCTTCGCATCGTCCCAACGTCCTGTTTCGAGGGCATCGAAGAGTTGATCCACTTCGGGCGGCACCGGGATTTTGAGATGGTCGGCGAAGTCGTGAGCGATTTTCCGCCGGCCGCGGGCGAACTGGCTCAGTTTTCTGGCGACGATTTCCTCGGCGCCCAGTTTCGGCGCCAAATCAGCCTGCCGGCGAGGCGCGAACGTACGACCGACGTCCGAAGATCGCGCAGCGCCTCTTGAACCGGACGCGCTGACGGAATTTGTCGATTCATGCGAGACTTCCTTCTTCGCCTTTGGCCACAGCGCCACAACGAATGAAACGAGCACGCAGGCAGCAAGCAAGATCCAGAGCGTGCGGTTGGCGGTGTTCGCCGGCGAATCGGTAGAAGGTTGTCGGGACGGTTGCATAGCCGAATCGAATTCTTTTCGCCCTATTGACACCACACTCGCCGTATTTGTATGTGATTTGTGAGGAATTCCACGCAGAGACTCTTGCGCAAACGAGATTCGAGCGCAGCCTGGTTCACTGGCGAAGCTGTCCGACCCGCTTGATCACCATGCGGTCCTCGATGGTCGCCAGTTGCGACTTGATGCCGCACGGGACATTCAGGCCCGCCATTTCCCAATCACCGAGAACGCAGTCAACGTTCGCAAGTCGCGAAGTGATTGGCACCACGAACAAGTCCCCCGGGTGGCTGCTGTGGCCAACCACGACCGCGGGACGGACCTTGCGGCTCGTTAGATCGGTGAACGGAATCGGCAGCAGGACGACCTCATCTCGTGAGCAACGCACTGAATACCTCGTCGTCGGCGTTGTCCCACGTTTCGCGCAACCTCGCCTCGCTCTGCTGAAGCCACGCTTCGCGCTTGGCCTTGCAGCCGGCAAGTGGTTCGGTCTGGATGGTCACCCGTACTGGCGTGTTGTCCGGCAAAGGCAGGGCGCGCGGCAACTTGATCATGCCCTTCTCGTACACCGCCTCGACGCATGTGATCATGGGTGCAGGCTAACGCACCCATCGGCGGGGAGCAAGGCACCTGCAAATGCGGTGACTGTGTTTGCTGGGACCGCCCGCAGTACCGGCCTGCTTCACTTTCTTGGCAAAGCCACCTTGCCCGTGCGGGTCAGTTCGAGGATGCCGAAGGCCTTCATCAGGTCGATGAACTTCTCCACCTTGCTCTCGTCGCCGGTGATCTCGATGGTGAGGCTCTTGGGCTGCACGTCGATGATCTTGGCGCGGAAGATGTCAGTGATCTGCATCACCTCGGCGCGCGATTGCGGGTCCACGCCCACCTTGATCATCACCAGTTCGCGGTCCACGTACTCACCGTCGCGGAAGTCGAGGACCTGGATCGAGTCCACCAGCTTCTCGAGCTGCTTGACGATCTGGTCCACCGTCTTTTCGTCGCCGCGCGTGACAATGGTCATGCGGGACATGGTCGCGTCCTGGGTGGGGGCGACGTTCAACGAGTCGATGTTGAAGCCGCGGCCGCTGAACAACCCCGCCACGCGGGTCAGGACGCCGAACTTGTTTTCCACGAGCACGGAGATGGTGTGTCGCATACGCTGGTATCGTTCGCTGTTAATTCGCCCCGGTCGCCCGGCCGCCGTCCCGGAAAACACAAAACCCGCAATCCGGGTGGAACTGCGGGCGACCTGCAAGCGTTCGAGCCAAAGCCCCAGGCCGCGTCAGTCGGCTACGACTACGCGGAGCCCTGTCAGGGCCATGGCCATCGGTTTCATTGCGGGGCGTACGCTAGCAACCGGCCGCGCGCGCGGTCAAATGTTTTCCCGGCCGGTGCGAAACACCCGCGTGGCTGCGCTTGTCAGAGCGCGGCACCCCTCCGGCCGCCGCGACGAAATCAGCCCGCGCGGTGGGGGTCAGTGCTGGCCGAGCGTCCGCAGCCACGCCAGCCAGGCGTCCAGACCCTCGCCGCTGCGCGCCGAAAGCTCAAACACACGGGCCTGCGGCGCCACGGCGCGGAGATTCTGTCGCAACAGCGGCAAGTCGCAGCCCGTCGCCGCCGTGAGGTCGGTTTTGGTGATCACCACGACTTGTGCCGAGCGGAACATCGGCGGGTATTTGAGCGGTTTGTCCTCGCCCTCCGTGACTGACACCAGCACCACGCGCACCTGCTCGCCGAGGTCGAAATCGGCCGGGCAAACGAGGTTGCCGACGTTCTCGACGATCAACAGCCGGCGGCCGGCGAGGTCGAGTTGCTCCAACCCGCGCGCGACCATCTCGGCGTCCAGATGGCAGACCGTGCCGGTGGTGATCTGGACCACCGGCGCGCCGGCCGCGCGAATGCGTTGCGCGTCGTTCGCCGTGGCCAGGTCGCCCACGATCACCGCGGCGGGACAATCTTTTTCCAGCGCGGCGACCGTCTTTTCGATCAACGTGGTCTTGCCCGCGCCCGGCGAGGCCAGGACGTTCAGTGCGACGAGACCCTTCGCTTGAATATAGCCGCGGTTCCGCTCGGCCAGGCGATCGTTGCGGGCGAGGATCGGCTGGCGCAAGTCGATCGTCTGCGGGCCCGCACCGGGATGTTCATGCGCGTGCGGATGATCGTGTGCTTCGCCGGGACCGTGATGGTGGGGATGGCTGTGCGTCGTGCCGTCCGCGTGGGTGTGGACGTGGCTGTGCTCCGCGCCCGCGGTGTGCGTGTGGCCATGCTCTTGTTCATGGCCCGGCGCATGTTCATGCGGATGGCTGTGGGTCGTGCCGTCGGCGTGCGTGTGCTCGTGCGCGTGCATCGCCTCGGCCTGGGCCTCCGCGTCAACCAGCCGCACCGGTTTCGCCGGCGGCGCCTGCAAAGGCTCCACGCCAAACCGCTCCATGTTTCCACATCCACATTCAACGCACATAAGATCAATTCTCTGGTCTGCCTGAGACCGCAAGCTTACCGGCCGGCGCCGTTCGCGCCAGCTTCAATGCGGCTTGCGTGACACGTGGCTGCGTTCGTCAGAACGCGGCCGGCTTCGTGAGAACGCAGACGCCGAAGTTGCGGGTATCGCCGAGCTTTTGGTGAACCGAAGTTCGTGATCTTTTCCGACCGTGAGACTCCGCGGCTGCGACCGGGAGGGTCGCCCACCGGAAAACTGGGGCGTGCCGAAACCGGCTTTGCGGTTCAGTGCGCCGCCGTGGACGGAAGGGGGGCCGCGTTCTGACGAACGCAGCCACGGTTTCACTCACGACGCTTCGAGCCGGGTCAGTTCCAGTTCGCGGCCTTGCTGAAGCTCGCTTTCCCAGCCGCCACAGGTCGGGCAGGGAAACACCGCGTCCTCGAGCGTGAACTCGCGCTGGCACACCTGGCAGAACGCGCGCGCCGGCACCGCCTCGATTTCCAGCCGCGCGCCGGCCGCCATCGTACCGGCCTTCAAGGCCTCGAAGGCAAACTCGAGCGCGTCCGGCACCACCCCGCTCAGCGCGCCCACGCGCAGTCGCACGAGGTGAATGGCGGTGCAACCGCGCTCGCGCGCGTGCCGCTCCGCTTCTTCCAACGCGCTTTGCATGATCGACGCTTCGTGCATGGCTCGCCCCCGCCCGGCTCGTTACCGGATCATCCCTCGCTGGCGCAGCATCGCCTCCATCGCCTTGTCCATGAGCAGGTCGGCCAGCGGTTTCGTGGCTTCGTCGAGCGTTGCGTTGGCGGCCTTGAGTTTTGCCGCGTCGCCGGTTTTGGTTTCCGCGTCCTTGCCGGCCAGCACGGCTTCGACGGCCGCCAACGCGCCTTCAACCTGAGCGACGTATTGAGCCTCCAGTTCGCCGTGGCAGTCGGCCAGGCCTTTGCGCGCGGCGGTGATGGTCTCGGTCGCACGCAGTTTGGCCTCGATCCACTGCCGCGTGCGCAGGTCCTCGAAGGCGTGCTCGACGGATTCCTCGACCATGCGCTGCACCTCGGTGTCATCCACCGCGACCACCGATTTGATCTGGACCAACTTCTCGCGGCCGGTGTGCGTGTCGCGCGCCAGCACGTGCAGGATCCCGTCCGCATCGATCTCGAACTGGACGCCGACACGCGCCACGCCTTTGGGCGCAGGCTCGAACTCGAGTTCGAAGCGACCCAGGCTCCAGTTGTCCTTCGCCCGCTCGCGTTCGCCTTGCAGGACGTGGATGAGCATCGAACGCTGGTTGTCCACGGCGGTGGTGAACAGTTCGCCGGCCTTGAGCGGGATCGTGGAATTGCGCGGGATGATCACGTTCATCAAACCGCCGAAGGTCTCGATGCCCAGCGACAGCAGCGTGACATCGAGGAGAAGCAGGTTTTTGAAACCGCCTGCGAGGATTTCCGCCTGAATCGCCGCGCCCAGCGCGACGGCCTCGTCCGGATTCTGAGAGACATTGAGCTGCGGTCCTTCGTCCGCAACTGCGGCAATGCCGGCGCCGAACTCCGCCGCGTTCGCGCACGCGAACCACCGCGCCACGAGCCGGCGGACCAGCGGCATGCGCGTCTGCCCGCCGACAAGGATGACCTGGTCCAGGTCCGCCGCGGTCAGTTTCGCATCCGCGAGCGACCGCAGGCAATGCGCGCGCGTACGCTCGACCACGTCGCGCGTGAGGCGCTCGAGTTCGCCGCGGGTCAGGCGGTGGCTGAAACTGAACTCCGGCGTGAGGAAGGGCAGGTTGAGGTCCACTTCCTCCCGGTCGGACAACGCGATCTTCGCCTGCTCGGCGGCCTCGCGCAGCCGCGAGAGCGCGGCGAGTGTTTCCGGCTTGTGGCTGGCGATCTCCGCCGGGCCGGCCAAGTCCGGTCCGCCGGCGGCTTTGATGTGCGCGGCCAGGAAGTCCAACACGCGCCGGTCCAGATCGTCGCCGCCGAGCCGGGTGTTGCCGTGGGTCGCCAACACCTGGAACACGCCGTCGTTCAAATCCAGGATCGAGAGATCGAACGTGCCGCCGCCGAGGTCATAGACCGCGACTTTCGCGCGCGCCTTGAGTTTGTCCAAACCGTACGCGAGCGCGGCGGCGGTGGGTTCGTTCACAATGCGCTCGACGGTGAACCCGGCCAGCTCGCCGGCCCGCTTGGTCGCGTGGCGCTGGGCGTCGTTGAAGTAGGCCGGAACGGTGATGACCGCGCGCGACACCGGCTCGCCCAAGGCCGCCTCGGCGTCGCGCTTCAGTTTCTTCAGCACTTCGGCGGAGACCGCTTCGGGTGCGTACTGCCGGTCGCAGATCTGGACCTGGACCGGTCCGGCGCAGGAGCCAATCACGGCGTAGGTCACCCGCGTTTCCTCGCGGGGAATGTCTGCGCCGCGGCGACCGATGAAGCGCTTGACCGAATACACGGTCTCCGCCGGCTGGAGCACGCGCCCGCGGTTCGCCGGACGCCCCACCACCGGCGTCGCGTCGCCCGGCGGGAACTGGACCACCGATGGCGTCAGCCGGTGACCCTCGACGTCGGCCAGCACGATGGGGATGCCCGAATCCACCACCGCCACCAGCGAGTTGGTGGTGACGAGGTCGATGCCGACGATTTTGCTCATGCGCGCTGCAAGGATGCCATTGATTCGCGAGGTGCCAAGGCCGCGCCGCAGAAAGCTCTTCTCGGCCGGGGCGTGGATGCGTTCGCCGTTGACGGGCGCCCGTCTCTGCGCGGAATCTCCACCTCACCACGTGCCATGAAAACGACTCGTTCGACATTCGGTGCCTTGTTCGGGCTCACCCTCGCCGCTACTGCCGCCGATCCGCAGTGGCAACATCTCTCCAGCAAAAGCGGCGACCTGCCGGTGCCGCCCGGGGGCTCGCAGCAGCAGACCGGCGCGTTGATCGGCGACTTCGACGGCGACGGCCTGAACGACTTCATCCTGAGTTTTCGCCAGAAGCCCCCGGCCCTCGTCTGGTACCGCCGCACGGCGAAGGTCTGGGACACGTACGTCATCGAGAAGGATTACCTGACCGTCGAAGCCGGCGGGGCGGCCTACGACATCGATGGCGACGGCGACCTCGACGTGGTCTTTGGCGGTGACTGGCAGAGCAACCAGGTCTGGTGGTGGGAGAACCCCGCGCCGCACTTCGACAAGAACACTCCCTGGAAACGCCACGTCATCAAGAATGGCGGCCAGACCCAGCACCATGACCAGGCCTTCGGCGACTTCCTCGGCATAGGCAAACCGCAACTCGCGTTCTGGAACCAGCAGGCCAAGGCACTTTTCCTCGCCGAAATCCCGGCGAATCCGCGCGCGGCTGACGGGTGGCCGAGGACCGTGATCGTCTCCGGCACCAGCGCCGGCTCGACGCCTTACACCGAAGGGATGTCGGCGTGCGACATCGACGGCGATGGCAAGGTCGATCTGCTCGCGTACAACATGTGGTACAAGCACACCGGCGGAAAGCATTTCCAGGCGGTCAAGCTTGGAGACGTCGGCGGGCTGATCTTCGGCGGGCAACTCGTGGCAGGCGGCCGGCCGGAGATCGTGATTTCGCCCGGCGACGGCGGCGGTCCGGTCAAGTGGTACGAGTGTAAAGGCGATCCAACCCAGAGCAATTCCTGGGTCGGCCACGACTTGATCGGTCGCGACGTGGTTCACGGCCACAGCCTGCAACTCGGCGACATCAACGGCGACGGCCCCCTGGACATCTTCGTGGCCGAGATGGCCAAGTGGCACGAGCAACAGCCGCAGCCGGACAACCCCAAGGCCACAGCGTGGATCTTTTACGGCGACGGCAAGGGTAATTTCCGCAAGACCGAACTGGTGGTCGGCGAAGGCTGGCACGAAGCCCGGCTGGCCGACTTGGACGGCGACGGCGATTTGGACCTGCTGAACAAACCGTACACCTGGGAAACGCCGCGCGTGGACGTGTGGTTGAACAACGGGACCGCGAAACGGTGAGCCGCGGATGCCTGTTCTCCGCCGGAACCGCCCGGCGGGCGGGCGGCGACTAATCGAGCACGGGGTAAACGATCGCGTTTGATCCACGCGCCACACGCAGGTTTGTGCCAACGTCATTCTACGAGCGGTCATGAACCTGGCGGTTTCATGAGCCATCGCCCGGCGGCGGAGTCCCCTGTCCGGTTGCGCCCGCTGCGGGTGGGGCCGAGGACGCCGCAGGGCTCGCCGCCGGTTCATCCGGCGTTGCCGCGGGCATGCACTGCAACTCGGTTTGATTGGGTCGGATTCAGTTTGATTGAGCCTGTCCGCCGGGCGCCCCCCCATGATTGTTGGGCTTGAACCCAGCGGTCCAGAACCCCGACGCCCAAATCGAAACGGCTCTCCGCAATCAGGGCGGCCAGTTGCAGGGCCTGGTCCCCCCCGCCGTAGAACGGGGCGAGCGTCTTGGCATGCATCCTGGCGAGAACGGGAGCACAAACCCGTTTGTGATCTCGCCGCTTTTCGCGCTCCAGCGCGGTCTCGTCCAGCAGCGCCCGCGCCACCCGAACGAACTCCGCGGCGAGAAGAGGGGAACAAATGTGTCCAGCGGCAGCGGTTGTTCGGCGATGTGGAGTTCGTCGATGGCCAGCTTGCGCGCCACCTTCATGGCGACTTTCGCGATTTCGACGGCAAGCGGGTTGATGTCGCGGCCCAAGAAGTTTTGGGCGCAGAGGAAGCTGAGGCGCACCTGGCCCGGCTCGGCGTGACTGGGGAATTCGGCGTCGATGCGCTCGTAGATGCGGGCTTCGAGGCGCTTGAGTTCCCGGTAGGCAAGGTAGAGGAAGTTGCCGGAGCTGCAGGCGGGATCGAGCACGCGGAAATGCTGTTCTCCGGATGCCACTTGAAGCTTTTGACTATAAGCGTTGATGGAAAACGGGCGTCGAGCGATGATGCATGACCTGACCGGCCGCGGACGCCCGTGCTTGTGCGGGGGTGATCGCCCCACCGGTGAGTCGAGACCCATGAAACTCTCCCGTCGCGAAGCGATCCGCCAGACAGCGCGCACCGCTGCCGGATTGAGCTTGGGATGGCTGGCCACGATGCCGGGCCGGGCCACGGACGCAGCCGAAGATCGCAAGGCGACGCCGGGCACCGCCGGTGAGCATGGCTCCTCCAGCCCCACGCCCGCCACCACACTGGACCTCCCCGACGCGGACATCGTCTCCGCCTTCTCACAAGCGGCGACTCAGAACGTCCTCGCCGCGGTCGATCCCGGCGTCTTTTCCGGCTATTGGTCGGTGTGCGCGGATCGCCAGGGCTTCGGCCAAGGCAACACCTATCCGTCTCTGGATGGCCAGCAGATGAGCGATGCGCTGCTGTGGCTCGGGCAGGGGGAAGTGGTCAAAGCGAATTGGGACTACGTGCGGTCCTTCCAGAAACCGAACGGTCGCCTGCCGCTCGCCATTTTGCCGGGCGCGAAGGAGGTGTATGGCCAACCCGTTGAGCCGAACGGCGGGTTCTACACGCATTGGGTTCCCGGCGATCCGCTCCGTGCGCTGGGGAGCACGACCTACATCCAGAACGCCGACGCGATTTTCCGGTTCACGCAGGATCGGAGCTGGCTGCGGGCAAACTTGTCGTCGGTCAACCTCGCCGGGGAGTTTCTCGCCTCCCTGATCACGGGCGAAGGGCTGGTCAAAGGCGGGGGCTACTATGTCGAGATGCCTTCCCGGCTCGAATTCGACGGCGTGGCCCAATGCCACGCGGCGGAGGCGTTCGACCGTCTGGCCGCGTTGAACCGGGTGGTGGGCGACGACCCTTCGGCAAGTCACTACGCATCGCTGGCCGCACGCATCACGAAGTGCTTCCGGCGTCGTTTCTGGGTGGGCGACCACTTTGCCGAATACCTCCACCCGGAGCGTGGAGTGATTGACCGGCACGGTTTGACCGACACGAACTGGGCGGCGTTGGCCACCGGCATCGCCAGCCGCCGGCAGGCTGTGCGGCTGTGGCCGCAGTTGCGGAACGAAGCCGGGTTCCGCTACGGCGGCATCCCCACCGCGGTCGCGACACGACCGGAAACTTACGAGGACTGGGAGTTCAGCCTGCCACAGGCCTTCAGCGGGTCGGACCGCCGGCACGACCTGGCCGCGATGGGCCGCGTGTGGTACCTGGAGGCCTGGGCGCGGGCACGCCGGGGAGATGGCGACGGCATCGTCGAGACGGTGCGCAAGGTTTGCGAGGTGGGCCGCGGAAATGGCTACTACTGGCGCGAACGCTATCACCCGCCGGATGGCAAGCCCGCCGGGCCGAACACCTACTGCGAATACCCGGCCAACCTGATCCGCATCATCCACCGGTTCCTGCTGGGCGTGGAGTTTGGGCTCGAGGGCGTCGTCTTCATCACCCCGACTGTCCCTGCCCATTACTGGGAAGCCGGTTTCGGCCAGACGCTCGCCTGGCGGGACCGAAGACTCTCGTTTCATTTCGAGCGCGGTGTGATGCGCGGAACGTTTACGGGCGCGGGTCCACAGCGCCTTGCTTTGCGGCTGGATGGCAAACCCACAGAAGTCCGGGCCACCATCGGCAGGTCTTCGCTCCATCCGCACCGCCAACACGGCCTGATCCTGCTCGATCTGCCGGCGTCGTCTGAGCCACATCCGTTCCTCGTCTGGAGAAGAGGCCGAGCGTGAACCGGCCAATGGACAAACCATGCCTATCCGCTTCTTTGCCAACTGGGACCGCTGCGACTCACAGAGTCGCGCTCCGATAGGGGTAGGAGTGGCGTGGTTAGCGCCACCCCTCCCCATGAACCAGCGCGCGCTCAAGGCACTTTGGGAACGAGCTCAAATCCTTGTTTCCTGGCGAGCTTGCGCAGCCAGCGAGCTTCCGTCTCGATGACTTTGGCTTGATAGGTTTTGAGGCC
>JAKANS010000017.1 GCA_021823625.1 bacterium
TCACTCCCCCGGGCGACTTTTTTGACGGGCTGTTAGGGCACCGAGCGTTTCGAGCGATTGGCTTTTCTCGAGAGCTAACCGTGGGATCTGCTCAAGTCTCGAGTCCTACTGAATAGTTACGGCTTAGGGTGACGGCGCTTTCCGCACACCGGGTAGCCGGCGGCGGAGCACAAGTGAAACCCAGTTACCTGAATGCTCGGCTATTTTCGCAATCTGTTGGATTCTCGGAAAGGCTCGCCCCGAAAAGGCGGGCCGTTCGTACCGGAACGCTCGTCGTCCGCCTCGCGATCGGGGCAGGATCGCGCGAACCGGGAGCAGACTTTCTCCAAAGTGTTCCGTTATCGGCTGCCCGAAGGTCAGACTACCGAACCTCAAAGCGTCGAGGTCGTCGGTTCGTTCACTCACTGGCAGAAAGTGGAGTTGCACCGCGACGGCAAACTGGACGCCTGGCACGTGACCTTGCACCACATCCCCGGCAACCGCACCCACCACTACATGTTGCTCGTGGACGGGAAACCCGTCCATGACAAGACAAGCGATGGCCTGGCCGTGCCGCATGGTTCGCAGGAAGAGTACTACGCGATCATGACCGAAAAGGGGCCGCGGGTATTCATGCTCTTCGCCCAGACGCGATAGGCGGCCCGCCCGCCCTGTCGTCATTCATTTCGCCGGCGGGGTCACATCCAAGTACAGCGGCAACGAGCCTTGGTGGATGCCGTCCACGGCGAGATCCACCGTGTACTCTCCCGGATGTTCCAGCTTGAGGCCGTTGATGCCCATCACCAGGTTGAACGTGGAACTCCGGGCGTGCTCGGCAAAACCGACCGTCAAGTCGGCCTCCACCTGCGGCAACACGGTCCGACCGTCCTCGTCGCCGAAGGTGACGCGCACCTTGTGCTTGCCCTCCTCGATGCGGTGAAACCGGAGCCGCGCCACCACGGCGCAATGCTGAACGATCGTGGGCGCCTGTTTGGACTTGACCCGGTCGAAGGCGCCGAGGATGCACAGCTTGCCGCCGTAATCCACGGCAGAGTCGCACAGGGAAAAGATTTCGAGTTGCATGGCGGTCGCTCAGGTGGCGCGGCCAAGACCGAGACTCGGTACGGGAAACCCCTGCCCGCCTCGGGCCGCGGGTCCCATTTTGGTTGACGGCGCGTTCATGCCGATTTGGTAGCAGGAACCGCGGCGGCGCGTAAGGACGAAAGTGGCCGGCGACTTTCGGTTGCGGCCTGGCAGGATCGCCTTCGCTTTTGGGACGGGACGTGCTACAAGCGCGCGGACCATGAAGCAATCGATATTACTCGCCGGCCTGCTCTCCGGCCACACCCTCCTCGCCGGCGAAACCGAGCTTGCGCCGAACTCTGGAATGCCCTGGCCCGCGACCGATGCGCTGGGGCGCCCGTTGCCGATGGCGGCCGAGGTCGGCGCCCCCAAGACCAACCGCTTCGTCGGCATCTTCTATTTTCTCTGGCAGAGCACCGAGGTCCGCCGCGGCGCTCCGGACGGCCAGCCTTACGATGTCTCGAAGATTCTCGCGCAAGATCCGGACGCCTTGAAAAAACCGGATTCGCCGCGGTGGGGTCCGATCGGCGTTTACCATTACTGGGCGGAGCCGCTGGTTGGCTATTACGCCAACGACGATCCCTGGGTGCTGCGGCGCCACGCGCAGTGGCTCGCCGATGCCGGTATCGACACACTGATCTTCGACGCCACGAACGCGCAGACTTACCGCGACACCTACTCCGCCCTCTGCGAGGTTTTCGAGCAGGTGCGGCGCGACGGCGGGCGCACGCCGCAGATCGCTTTCATGGTCAACACCGAGGCGGGCAAGACAGCAGACAGGCTGTTTCAAGAACTGTATCAGCCGGGCCGTTATCGCGAGCTCTGGTTCCGCTGGCAGGGCAAACCGCTGTTGCTTTGCGACCCCGCGCTGGCCAGCGCCGAGGTGAAAGATTTCTTCACGCTGCGCGGCGCGCACTGGCCGTTCACGCTCACCAACACGCCTTACGCCTGGCATTGGGAAGCCACGTTTCCGCAACCTTACGGTTACACCGAAGACCCGCAGCGGCCCGAACAGGTGAACGTCTCGGTCGCGCAAAACCTCCGCCAGGCCGATGGCAAGGTCACCAACATGAGCGCCGGCAACGCGCGCGGCCGGAGCTTCCATGCAGGCCGCCTGGATACCGCGCCTGGCGCCGTGAATTGGGGCTACAACTTCCAAGAACAATGGCAGCGGGCGTTCGACCTGCACCCGCCGTTCGTCATGGTCACCGGCTGGAACGAATGGATCGCGGGGCGCTGGGGCAAAGCGGGTGGACCGATCGTTTTCGTCGATCAATACGACGAGGAGTTCAGCCGCGACATCGAACCGATGCGTGGTGGTCACGGCGACAATTACTATCTCCAACTCGTGGCCAATGTGCGCCGCTTCAAAGGCGCCCCCGCGCTGCCGCCGGCTTCGGCACCGACCACCATCGACATCGACCAAGGTTGGGACCAATGGCAGGGCGTCCAGCCGGTGTTCACCGACGCCGCCGGTGACACCGCACCGCGGGATCACCGGGGCGTGCTCCGTTTGCATTACACCGACCGCAGCGGCCGCAATGACATCGTGGCCTGCCAGGTGGCGCGCGACCGGCAAAACCTCTACTTCCACGTCCGCACGCGCGAACCGCTCACGCCGCCCACCGATCCGAATTGGATGTGGTTGCTCATCGACGCTGACCAAGACCCCGCCACCGGCTGGGAAGGTTACGACTTCATCGTGAACCGCACCGTGGAGTCTGACAGCACCGCGTGGATCGAGAAGTGCGCCGGCGGTTGGAACTGGCGGCGCGTAGCGAAGGTGAACTTCCGCGTCGAGGGAACCAACCTGCAATTGGCGATTCCGCGCCGCGCCTTGGGCCTGAAAGATGATCGGACAGCGGTGGCGCTGGACTTCAAATGGACGGACAACGTCCAGCGTCCGGGTGACATCCTGGATTTTTACGTCAGCGGTGACGTGGCGCCCGAAGGGCGCTTCAATTACCGCTACGTGGGCGACTGACCGGAACCGCCCGTCATCGCGGCGCGGATGGCCCCCGCGAGTGTTTCGTCTTGGTGCGGAAAGACCGTGCGTAGGTCCAGCTTGAACCGGCCGCCCGCCACGTAACCGATCACCGGCGGCAACCCGGCGCGGAGCCGTGCCGCGAAATCGGCCAACGTCACGCCGCGCGGCAGCAACTCAATCGTGACCGACGCGATTGCCGCCTTCGGCAACGTGCCGCCGCCCACCTGCGCCTGACCGGTGCCGACCCGTGCCTCCAGCGGCAGACCCGCGAGCGCGGCGACCAGTTTTTCGGCGCGGGCGTGTAGTTCCTCGGTCGAGGTTTGAAGCGAGGCGAGCACTGGAAGCAATGGAGTACCCTTGTCGCGAGGTTCCGAGTTTGCGCTATCTTCGGCCGGCGGGGCGAGGCTCTTGTCGAGCCCAGAAGTCTTCTTAGGCTCGGTTGAGGTCAGGGCTCGAGGGAGTCTCTCCCCACCAAGGTGGACTCTTGCCCCACCAGGCTGAGTCTGCGGGCGACCGGCCAGATACAGGTCCACCGTCTCCTGGAGCGCGGCGAAGACCAGCTTGTCGCATCGCAAGGCGCGGTAAAACGGTTCACGCTTGAGCGTGGCCACGAGTTTCGCCTTGCCGGCAATGATCCCCGCCTGCGGGCCGCCCAGCAGTTTGTCGCCGCTGAAGCAAACCAGATCCACGCCGCGCTTGAGGACTTCGACCGCGGTCGGCTCATGCTCGTCCACGCCGAAGTCTTCCGTGGCCACGACCGCGCCG
The DNA here is from genome assembly GCA_021823625.1 of bacterium. Classification (GTDB taxonomy): domain Bacteria; phylum Verrucomicrobiota; class Verrucomicrobiia; order Limisphaerales; family J093; genus DSVZ01. The sequence goes on from JAKANS010000017.1 coordinate 3,815, forward strand.
CTGCCCAGATCTTCGACGAACGGCACGCGCCTCCTCCGCGCCAAAGCCGCGAGATCCTCCGTCGAAGGCGACTCGACGAAGCCGCCCATGAAAAAATTGCTACGGTGCACCTTGAGGACCAGCGCCGTCTCGCGGCCGAGGGCGCGGGTGTAATCGCTCAACGTCGTTTTGTTCGTCGTGCCGACTTCGCGCAGCCGCGCGCCGCTGGATTCGAGGATGTCCGGGATGCGGAATCCGCCTCCGATCTGAATCAGTTCGCCGCGCGAGATGACCACTTGCTTGCGCTCGCCGGCGGTAAAATGTCGGAGGATCAAAACCAACGCGGCGGCGCAGTTATTGACGACCGTCGCGGCTTCGGCGCCGCAAAGGAGGGCGAGGTTGTGTTCGAGGTAAGCGGCCCGGCCGCCGCGGTCGCCGGTGACGAGGTCGAACTCCAGGTTGTTGTAGCTCGCGGCAACGCGGGCCAGCGCCTCGACCGCTGACGGTGCCAGCGGCGCCCGGCCGAGGTTGGTGTGGATGATCACGCCGGTGCCGTTGATGACCGGCTGCAACCGCGAGCGGCGGAGTCGGTCCAGTGCGCTGCGGATGCGCGCCACCACCGCGTCGAATTCGGTTTTGGGAACCCGCGCGCCTCGTGTTTGCGTGATCTGTTTTCGAAGCGCGGCCAACTCGCGTCGCACCACGGCCACGATGACCGGCCGCGGCAGTTTCGCTGGGCCGAGGGCCTGGAGCACTTTTTCGACGGCCGGGATGGAGCGGGCGCCTTGCATGGTTAGCGGTCGGATTTAACGATTCGCAGAATGGTTGGCCAGTCTGTTCCTTGACTGGTCGAGTGGTGGAGCGCATCCCCGTTTCTGGCGGGCGGAGGTGCCCGCGCCACCCGTTTCCCCGGTGGGGCAATTTTTGTCGCAATTGCGACATTTTTTGTGCCAGGCGGCACCGACGCTTCCGGTTTCCCACTGCAGGACAAGGAGCCCTGGCAGAGCCGGCCGTTGGAATGCAGTCAGGTCCGTGAGCCTCAGCCAGAAACTGAGAGGCGACCAGAGCAGTGCGCACCGGAACCCGGCGGGGCTGTTAAGGCCGCGGGTTTCAAGGAACGCCGGTCGTGCGGTTGCGGGCCTTGTCCGTGTTCAAGGCACGATGGAGGCGCGATAGTATCGCCGAGCGGCGCTCTGCGAGGCGTCCACCACGGCCGCCTGGCCGCCCGTCAGCGGGTAAGTGCTGAGCGTCTGCCAACTTTGAAAATCGAGGCTGAACTCGACCAGCGCCTTGACGCCCGTCGGACCGGTCAGGCTGAACCGAAAGTGCTTTTGCGCGTCGAAGCCGGCACCCGCCGCAAACCTCAACGGCACATCGTGGACGACATCGAAGTCCACCTTCACGTTCGTGGCGCCAACGGTTACCGTTTTTGTCAACGGCGCCGCCAAGCCTGGGCCGGCGATGGTCACCGTGATGGCACCGGCGTTTTTGCTCACCGGGAACGCGAACCCGCCGGAGGCCGAGGTCACCGCGTAATACGTGCCGCTGGAAGGAGTCACCGTAACGCCCGCCAGGCCTTCACCCACCGAGTAAAACTGGTCGCCGTCGGTGTCGCGATAAACCACGCCCAGCGCGAGCGGGCCGGGGGTGCCGTCGCTGCTCGCGAAGTTCTGCGTCGTCATCACTGAGTTGTAAGCGACCCCCTGCTGGGTGAACTGGCCGGTCCGGACGCCGATGCCGATTTCGTCGAAGCCGGGCTCCATGATGTTCTCGCGATGGCCGGCGCTGCGGATCAGGCCCTCGTGTTCGTCCACGGTGAACTGGGTGAGGTCGGCGGCCCCGGTCGTGCCTTTCCAGGCGATGTTCTCGCCCCAGGACCAACTGCCGGTGAACGGATAACCTGCGTTGGCCATGCGATCACCGGGCGTGGAATTGGTCACGCCGGTGTGGCTGAAGATGTCATTCGCCAGCATCCAATCGCTGTGGGCCCGCGCGGAGGCGAAGAGGAAGTGATTGAAGGCAAGCGGCGGTTTGGGATCGGGCGTGATCGTGCCGGGGGCGAGATTCTCGTTCAGGTCGATGCCGAACCGCGCGGCTTCGGCGGCGGGATCGCGGCGGGCGAGGTTGGCGTGTGCATCTTTGGCGTTGGTTGACGCGGCGATTGGCCGGTGTTTGCTGCTCAGTTAAGCACGTTCGCTCGCGGCGAACAAATCCTCCGGCTCCCAGAGAACCTTCAAATCATGAACGCGAGGATTCCCAAGGCAATGCCGGCGATGGCCGGCCGGCGGCCCGCCCCGCCAAGCTTCCAATCACCCGCGGCGTACAGTCCGCCCAAGCCACTCAGCACGCCGATAATCGCGGGTATCTTGGCCAGCCCTCGAAGCTCCGCCGGCAGCCAGGACAGCCAGATGGCGAACTGTGTAAGCAACGCGAGCCCTGACAACCCCAACCCGATCCACGCCCAGTCGTTGCGGTTCGCGGCGCCGAACGCGTTGCGGAGCGCGTCCACGGTGCGGGCGGGCCGGGTTGACCTGGCGCCACCGCCGGAGGATGGCGGGATGGGACGCGGCACCGGTGGATTGGCGCCGCACGCCGGCCGGCCCGGATACGGCAGGCTCCAGCCGGAGGTTTGCTTGAGCGTGGTCCGCGGAACCGGCGCGGGCCGCAAGTGCTCGCCGGCTTGCACCGCCGTCACGCTCGGAAACGGATCGCGCCCGCCCAGCATGGCCGTGCGCGCGCACCACGGGCAGCCTTGCAGGTGATTGCTGAAGATGTGCTGCTGGTTGTCGTGGCAGGACACGAGGTTCAACTCCGCTTCCTCGAGTCCGTACTGCCAGCTCAGCGGATCGGGCCGCAGCGAGTGGGTGGTGTGGCCGTCGCGGAAACACCGCACGAACAGGTCCTGCAACACCGGGTGGAGCCAGTCGAACCGCGGCGCGATCGGCATGGCCGCGTACGGCACGCGCGGATCGCCGGCGTGGGGGAAGTGGCCGGCACCGATCCGGTCGGGAATGGGCGGCGGTTCCCCGCACCCGTGATAGACGCCGGCAAACGGGTGCGAGCCTTCCATCAAGAGCTGAAAGATCAGGATGCCCAAACCGAACTGGTCATGCACCGGCTCGCGGTTGATCTGGGCGAACGATTTGCCCTGCAACTCCGGCGGCGTGAACTCCGGCCGGCCGACGCGGCACCGGAACAGCGTGCCGTGCGCGGCGTCCCAGACCTGGAACGAATCGGTGTCCACCATCGTCACCAGCGCGGTTTCGGACGCGAGGATGTTGCACTCGTTAAGGTCGCCGATCACGTAGCCGCGTTCGTGCAAGGCCCGCATGGCGGTGGCGAGGTTGCGGGCGGTGCGGTGCAGGTAAAACCAGTTGAACAGCGGCGATCGCTGGAGGCGGGTCTTCGGGTTGAAGTAATCGATGACCGGATGCACACCCTGCACGCGCGGCATGATGAAGCCCGCCACTTGCGGCCGTCCCCCGAGCACCAGCTCGGTCGGCCAGGCGATCGCCACATGGCCCTGCCCTGCCATCGGGTCCGCCGGCGGGTTCGCCAGCATGGCGATCACCTTGTTCGCGCGCTCGGGCGTGGGTTTGTGCCAGATTTTGACGACCTGGGAGTCGTCGCCGGGCAGCACGAAGATGCGCGCCTCGCCGCCGGCGGCAAGCTGGCAGTGGTCGCCCAGCTCGATCGTTTCGCTGCTGGATTGGCGTTGGAAACGCACAGTCGCAAGTTACTGCATCCGCCGGGCGAGCAGCAGGGTCAGATCGTCATCGGTCCGCTCCGAAACGCGCGGCGAGCGCAGGAGCTTTTCCAAGTCGGCGCGCGCGGCGGACAAGTCAGAAGCCCGCTCCAGCCAGCCGAAGAGCGGCTGGAAAAACGGCGTGTGCGGCGCCGCTTCCGGCATTTTCAGCGCGAGCATCTGGAGGCCGTCCGAGAACAGGGCGACCTGCTCCGCCCGCCCCGACCAGGTTTCGATCTGGGCCCGGCCGAGCGCGCCTTCCGAGGTGAGGAAGACCGTTTCGTTCAAATACTCGCCCGCGGCGGGTCGGGTCAGCGCGTGCAGGCTGCCGCCGCCAGCGGCATAAACCACCGCGCCGTCGCCGACCTGCGCCGCGGCCAATCGGTCCGGTCCGGCCGCGCAGATCAACAGCGTGGTGGCCAGATCGCCGGGTTTGGCCTGCCGGGTTCTGGCTTCCTCGGTGAGCGCCTTCAACGCGGTCTCAAGCGCGGCCTTCAGGGCGGCCTTGGCGCTCGCGTCGTCGCGCAACGCGGCCGGGGTTTTGAAGGATTCAGCCAAAGCGCGCAGCGCGGTCTGGGCGGCGAGGTTCGAGCCGATTTCGCTGAGCTTGGCCGAACCCGCGCCGTCCGCCAGCGCCGCGAACAGCAGACCTTCGCCGCCGGCCTGCCAGTGCACGGAGTCCTGACAGGGCTGGCCGGTCTTTTCGTGGCCTTTACCCTTTACGGCGGCCGCCACGACGCGCCAGGAGCTCCGGAGTTCGGCGAATGGATTATTCATGGCAAGATCGCCCGCACCCCCACGCGCACGCAGGCTCGCGCTGGCCCGCGCCGCAAGCGGTCCGGCGCACGGCGAGGCGGGTGGCCTACACGGTCCCCCACCCCGGCGACGGCAAAGCGACCTGTTCGTCTGTGCGCGACTGCGCCACGGCTTCCATGCTGCGCGAGAGCCAGACGAACATTTCCGTGAAGTTCAGGCCTTGGAGCTTCACCGGCGTGCGCACCACGATCTGCGCCAGCCGCTGCATGTTCGCGCCTTCGACGCCCACCGCGAAGAAAGCGACACGCTTGGCGGCCTCGTCGTTTTTCAACCGCTGCGTGGCGGCGTCCACGATGTTGTCCGGTTCGCCCTGCGGTTCACCGTCGGTGATCATGAATACCCACGGGCGGTAGTAGGCGACGCCGTTGGTGCGGTACTGCTGCTTGCGCGCCTGGATCATGTCGAGCGCCTTGTGGATGGCGCCGCCCATGAAAGTCTGGCCCTGCGCGGTGAGCCGCGGCGGCTCGAAGCGCTCGGCGGTGGTGAAGTCGTGGGCGAGTTTGACCTCGTTGTCGAAGGTGACCACGGCCACCTCCACGCGCCGGCAGGCCATCGGGTCCTTGACGAGCTTGTTCTTGAAGGCGGTCAGACCTTGATTGAGCGCTTCGATCGCCTCGCCGCTCATCGACCCCGAAGTATCGAGCAACAGCACGCACGGGCAGCGCGGCTCGGGGTTCTCCGCGAACTCGATCGCGTCCTCCAGTTTGATGTTTTCAGGCATAGGCTTGACTCTGGGATGATCCGCACCGGCCAGGAATTACAGTTTTCGCCGTCGCTTCTAGCCGGGTGGCTCCGCGAAGGCAAGTTTCGGGCACGCACTGGCCCGGCCTCATTGGCTCTGCGTTGCCTTGTCCAGCATGTCCAGCATCCCGTTAAAGTAACCGACCCAAAAGCCGATGACGAAGTAGCCGATCACGGCGAAAACGACGAGGAACACCAGGCGTATCGCCCATTGGGCAAAAGATTTGTAAAGCCGGGTCGCCTGCTCGGTGTATTCCTGCCGCAAGTAGCCCAGCGATTGGTCGATCCGCCCGCTCACCTCGCCGCTGCGATAGACGCTCCGAAATCGGCTGGGGAAGACACTGCTTTGAGCAATGGCTTCGCCCGGTGTCTCGCCGCCAGCCATGCGGGGCAGCGCCTTGGCGACGGCGCGCCGCACCGCCGGCGAGCCACTGGCGGCGGCGGATAAATCCCACGCCTTGAGCACGTCCACGCCGGCATTCAAAAGCGCTTCGAGCGCCATGCAAAATCGGCCCAGCGCCAGCGATTGGCGGGCCTTGCCGAGCCTGGGGACACGGTGCAGGACGACCTCCCAGAAGCTTCGCCAACCAGGGAAGCGAGAACCCTGATTGAGCGCCACCAAGCCCAAAATCACGCCGGCCACGAGCAGCAGCGCCTTGAGTTTTCCGAAGACGAATCCCGCCAGGTCGCCGGTCAACACCATTTGGGTCAGCATCCCCGGCGGAAACACCAGCAGCACCAGCAAGCCCAGAAAAGCGGGGTAGCCCAATTCGGCCAGCACCGAGCGGAGCAGCTTGGCGCGCTCCTGGTAATACTCCGCGAGGCGGTGAAAACAGGCGTCGAGCCGGCCGCTCTTCTCGCCGGCGGCGATCAGGGCGATGTCGAAATCGGGCAGCCAGCGGCCGCGATGGGCTAGCGCTTCCGAGAGCGTGAGGCCGCCCTTGAGTTCGTTGAGGATGTGGTGGAGGTGCTGGCGGAACGAGCCGCTGGGCGGCGCGTCGCGAATCATCTCCACTCCTTGGATGAGGTTGATGCCGGACGACAACATCCCGCCAAGCTGGTGGTACAGCTCGCCGAACTGGTCGAGTCGCCGCGGTGTGACGATCAAGGACATGGGCTGGTTTCGCTGGCCCGCAGCATGTGCCGCCGCCGGATTGAACTCAAGAGCCGCCGCGCCCGGTGCCGAATTGGACCGGCTCGTGCCCGAATCGTCACGCACCCCCGCCGGGCAACTTCTTGAACGGGCTGCTACGCGCGGGACACCGTCGCCGGGCAAGGCAGGCGGAACCGCGCCACGCAACCGCGCGTGCCGACGCGATTCTCGAGCGTGAGACTGCCGCCGTGACCCTCGGCGATCTGCCGGCACAGCACCAGGCCGATGCCGGAGCCTTTTTGTTTCGTGGTAAAAAACGGCACGAACAGGTTTGCCGTGCTGGCCAGGCCGGGGCCGTCGTCCTCGATCGCGACTTCCACGCTGGCGCCGACGCGGCCCCAGCTTACGCGCACGCCGCGCGGTTCGCCGGCCTGGGCCGGATTCGTTTCCAGCACCGCATCGGCGCCGTTGCGAACCAAATTGATCAACGCCTGCTCCAACTGGTCCGGGTCCGCGGCGAGGGTGCAATCGGGTCCGTGAAGCACCGTGACCGGCACGCGCGTTTCGAGCGTCGCGGCACGGCTAACGATGGGGGCGAGCACGACGGCCTGGGGTCTGGGCCTGGGCAGGCGGGCAAGCTGGGCGTAAGCGCCGACGAAGCGGTTCAGCGACTCGGCCCGGCTGGCGATCACACCGAGGCCGTCGCGCATATCCTCGCGCCAGTCCGACGGCAGCGGGTCGCGTTGCAGCAGGCTTTCGAGGCTGCCCGCGATGGATTTCACCGGCGCGAGCGAGTTGTTGAGCTCGTGCCCGAGCACCCGCACCAGCCGCTGCCAGGCGAGCTTTTCCTCTTCGCGGAGTTCGCGGCTGAGGTCGGAAATCACCAGCAGCGTGTGCGGCAGACCGCCCTGCCGGAATTGCTGCCGCTGCAACCGCCACCGGCCGGCGCCGCCCGCGAAGCGCGTTTGCACCGTGCGCGGCGCGTCGCCTTCGAGGCATTCGCCCAGCCCGACGTCGGTGGCGAAGCGGCCGAGCAGACGCTCCGCGGGTTGGGCCAAAAGCCGTTCGCCCGCGCGGTTCACCAGACGCAGGCACTCGGCGGCGTCGAAGGCGAACACCGCCACGTCGATTTCCGACATGACCGCGCGGAGCAGGGCGGTGGCTTCCAGCGCCCCGAGCCGCTGCGTGCGCATGGTGTCCACCAGCGCGTTCACCTCGGTCAGCACGTCGTCGAGCGCGTCGCCGCTGCGGTCGCTGCGCGCGCGGAACGAGTAGTCGCCTTCGCGCAAACCCGAGAGAATATTCGCCGCGGTCTGGAGCGGGCGGACCACGCGCTCGCGCAGGACCAGCATGGTCACGAGGCCGCAACCGCCCAGGAAGATCGTGATCGTGACCCGCGCGTTCAGCGACAAATCGTGGTTCGGGAAGGTGTCGCCCAACCAGATCAACGCGAGGACGACCACCCAGGCTGGCGCGGCCACCACTACCGCGAGCAGCAGCACCCGGCGCACAAACCCGATGCGCGGGCGGCGGGCGGGGCGCGGTTGGGGGCGAGGGCGCATGGCTTGCGCGACAATAACGTTCTCAGAACAAGTTCCGGATCACGTCGGCGGGCGAAAGGTGGCGGCCGAGATGCAGGCTCGTGCCTTCGACGTATTTCGCCGCGCCGCTCTGAAAACAATCGAACGTTTCCACGAGGTCCCAAAACCAGTTGGGAAAGCGGTCAGTGAACTTGAGTTCCAGGATCACCAGATCGGTCGTGCAAACGAGCGGCTGGTCCATGTGGGTTACAAGCTCGCCGCCGGGGCGCGGCACAGCCAGGACTGACCGGTCGAAGGTGACGCGCACCTCGTTGTTGACCGTGTTGACGTAGGCCTCGCGCCGGTAGGCCACGTGCATTTGCGGCTTTGCTTGCACGCGCAACATGAGTTCCTGAAAACGGTGCAGCGCCTGCAGATCTTCGGCGGCCTTCGAGAGGAGATATTTTTCGGGCGGAAAATGGCCGGCCAGCACGTCCGCCTCGCCGCCGCGTTTGATCCCACACCGTTGCTTCAAGATCACGTCCTTCATCCGCCGCTTGATCTCGAAAAAGACCGGCGTGGTGGGGCGTTCGTCGTAGTACCGCACCCGGAGTTTGAAGCGGTTTTTGTCTCCGTTGAGGCTGCGGTGATAAAACGTCCAGTCGTCCGAATCCAGGTACAAACTGTGAACCGGGTACGCCAGGTCAGGTTGACCCTGGCCGTATTCGTCCACTTCGAGGTATTGCTGGACGAACTTCCGCACGCGCAACGCCGCGGAATTGGAGAGGAGGTACTTCAACTCATACCTCGAAGCCATCAGGGTGTGGTCTTGGCCCATAAAGGACTTCAGCCACGGGTCGGTTCAGCCAACCCGGAACCGCCCGCAACGTTCGCCTCCCTCGCCTGCCCCGGCAACGGCCTTGGCCGGGGCTTGGCCGCCTGGCGCCCGCACGAATTGTCAGAGGCCATATTTTTGCAGCCGCCGGTAAAACGCGCTCCGGCTCAGACCGAGGGTTTCGGCGGCCTTGTTGGCGTTGCCCTCGAAACGGGCGAGGGTCTTTTTGATGAGCCACCGCTCGACGTCGTCGATCGCCATGTCTTCGATGCGCGGCTCCGCCGTGGCGGGCGCGCGCAGGCCGAGGTCGCTGGCGCGCACCAGGCTTTCGGTGGCCATCAACGCGGCGCGCTCGATGACGTGGCTCAATTCGCGCACGTTGCCCGGCCAGGCATGGTCGCGCAGCGCCTGCAACGCGGCCGGCTCGAAGCCCTCGAGTCGCTTGCCGTATTGGTGGGCGTGCCGGGTCAGGAAATGGACGGCCAGCGGCGCAATGTCCTCCGGCCGTTCGCGCAGCGGCGGCAGGTGGATTTCGATCGTGTTCAAGCGGAACAGCAGATCCTGCCGGAACCGGCCGTCACCAACCGCCTTCTGCACGTCGGCGTTGGTGGCGGAGATAAGCCGCACGTTCGCCCGCTTGGTTTTTGACGAGCCGACCCGCTCGTATTCGCCGGTCTCGAGCACGCGCAGCAGCTTGGCCTGCTGCGGCAACGGCACATTCGCGATTTCGTCCAGAAACAGCGTCCCACCTTCGGCCAACTCGAAGCGCCCGACGCGGTCCGTCTTCGCGTCGGTGAAGGCGCCTTTGACGTGGCCGAACAACTCGCTCTCGAACAGGCCTTCCGACAACCCGCCCATGTTGACCGTAACGAACGGCGCGTCCGCGCGCCGCGAAACCGCGTGGAGCGCCTGGGCGATCACGCCTTTGCCCGTGCCGTTTTCGCCGAGGATCAGGACGTTCGCATCCGCGGATCCCACGCGCTGGATGATTTCCAGCACGGGCTTCATGGCGGGCGACTCGGCGATCAAATCCGGCCCGGTGCCGCGCAGCAGTTCGTTCTCGGCCGCGAGCCGCTCGCCGCGACGCAGCGCCCGGCCCAATTCGACTTGGTTGCGCAGGATCGAAAGCAGACGCGCGTTTTCCCAAGGCTTTTGGATGAAGTCCCGCGCGCCACGCCGCATGGCTTCGACGGCGATTTCCACGCTGCCCCAAGCCGTCATCACGACCACCGGCAGGGTGCTGTCCACCGCCTGCAAGCGCGCCAGCAGATCCAGACCTTCCTGGCCGGAGGTGGTGTCGCGGGTGTAGTTCAAGTCGATCAGCGCGGCGTCGAAGTCCTTTTCCGTGATCGCCGCCAGCGCATGCGCGGGTGAACTTACGGTCTCGACCTGGAAGCCTTCACCCTTCAACAGCAGTCGCAACGCCGCCAGCACGTCAGCCTGGTCGTCGGCAATCAGGATGAGCGGTGGGGTGTCGTTCGATTTCATGGCACGTCGGACCGGAGCACAGCGTTGCGCGGCAGCGTAGGCAAACGCGCGGCGGCTGCCAATCCGAATGCCTCACACCGCCGCCGCCCGACGCAGGCGGTCGGCGAGCGCCGCCCATTCGAGCGTGTCCGGCACGGCTTCGACCACGATGGTTTCGGCACCCTGCTCGTCGCAGCGATGCAACTCCGCGTACAGCGCCCGCGCGTAAGCCTCGGCATCGTGCGGAATCACGCTCACCCCGCCCCAGCCCGCCGGCGCGGGAATGTGCGTGTGGGCGACGACAAAGGTCGCAGCCGGCAATGCGCAGAGCGGAACCAGTAAGCGCCGGAGGTCGGCGTCGTTTGACCAGGTGAGCACCTGTAAGCGCGCGCGCGGCGCGTAGTGTTTCGGCAACTGACCGGGGCTGCGCAAACCGCCGGCGCCGGCCGCGCCTTCGCCGACTTCGCCCAGCACGGCCCGGAGCGAGTCGCGGTGAATCATGCCGGGCCGCAGGACGCGCGCCGGTTGGACAGTCAAATCCAGCACGGTCGATTCGACGCCGACCTGGCACTGGCCGCCGTCCACGATCAGCGGCACGCGTCCGCCGAGGCTTTGCAGCACATGCGCCGCGTTGGTGGGTGAAAGGCGGTTGGAGGCATTGGCGCTGGGAGCGGCGAGCGGAAAACTGCATTCGCGAATCAGTGCCTGCATGAACGGATGACTCGGCCAGCGCACACCGACGGTTGGCCCGCCGGCGGTGACCGAATCCGGGATGATTGCCGCTTTCGGCAACACCAGCGTCAGCGGTCCCGGCCAGAACGCCCGCGCCAGATGCCCGGCTGCGTCCGGCCATTCGGCCACGCAGGCTTGGGCCAAACTGAGGCTGGCCACATGTACAATGATGGGATTGTGCGCCGGCCGGCCCTTGGCCTTGAAGATGCGGGCCACGGCACCGGCATCCCAGGCGTTCGCGGCCAGGCCATAAACGGTTTCGGTGGGCACGGCGACCAGCTCGCCGCGGCGCAAAATGGCGGCGGCGCGCCGCACGGCCACTTGAAACAACGCGGGCGTGTGCGTCGGCAGGACTTCAGTTGACGGCTCGATTTTCACTCGAATCTGCGGCGGAGCGCGCGACAGGCCGGCTCCGATGTCAGAGTGTAAGCGGTGGCCGGGCGTTGGAAAACCACGAACCGACGCCGGTGGGGACTGAGGAAGTGGCGAATTCCCCGAACGCGCGAGCTTGCCACTTACCGGAATGGTTTGATACGGAGAGAGCGCGGCCCGGGAGGTTCCGGCTCGTGGCAACACTGTTTCTTGTATTTGGATGAAAGCTCTGGTCACCGGCGGCGCCGGATTCATTGGGTCGCACCTCGCCGAGGCGTTGTGCCGGCGCGGCGTGCGCGTCGTCGTTTTGGACAACCTAACCGCCGGCTCGACCGCCAACCTGACCTGGCGCCAGCCGGGCGATGAACTGGAGTTCATTCAGGGCGACGTCGCCGACCGCGCCACCGTGCGCCGCGCGGTGGCGGGCTGCGACTGGGTGTTTCACGAAGCCGCGTTGGTGTCGGTCCCCCAATCGGTCGCGCAGCCGCTCGAAAGCCATCGCGACAACCTCACCGGCACGTTGGAAGTGTTGGCCGCCGCACGCGACGCGGGTGTGAAGCGCCTGGTGTTTGCCTCGTCTTCGGCGATCTACGGCGACAGCGAGGCACCGGTCAAACAGGAGACCCAGCCGCCGTCGCCGCTGACGCCGTACGCGCTCCAAAAGTACGCCGCGGAGCGCTACGCCCAGTTGTTTCATTCGCTCTACGGGCTGGAGACCGTGAGCCTCCGGTATTTCAACGTCTTCGGTCCCCGCCAGGCGTTCGACTCGCCGTACTCGGGGGCGATCGCGAAGTTTTGCACCGCGTTCCTGGCCGGCGAACGACCGCGCGTCTTCGGCGACGGTTTGCAGTCGCGCGATTTTGTGGCGGTGGCGGGCGTGGTGGCGGCGAACCTCGCCGCGGCGGAGCGACCGGCGGAACGCGTCGCCGGCCGGGTGTTCAATATTGGCACCGGCGCGAGTGTGACGCTGCTGGATTTGATCGCGGAACTGCAGCGGTTGACCGGCCGGAAGTTGGAGCCGCAGTTCGAGCCGGCCCGGCCCGGCGACATCCGCTTTTCCTGCGCGGACGTTTCAGCGGCGGAACGCGACCTCGGTTTCCGCGCGACCGTTCCCTGGCAGGCGGGGCTGGCGGCTACGCTGGAGTTTTACCGCGCGCAGGCCGCCTCGACTTGATCCAGTCCTCGGCTTAGCGGAAACGGTCGAGCACCATCAGCCCTAACACGGCCGGCAGGTACACGACCGAGGCCAGGAAGAGCCACCGCGCGGGCGTTCGCTCGAGGCGGCGCGCGAAGCGGATCGCCAGAGCCAGCATCAACGTTCCCAGCACCACCGCGCCCGTCAGGTACGCTGCGCCGGCCAAGCCCAGCACGAACGGGCTCAGGCTCACGGTGAGCAGGCCGAGGCTGTGGCCGATGCTTTGCAGGCCGGTGCGCTCGCCACTCGGATCCACTACGGGCAGCATTTGCAGGCCGGCCCGCGCGTAATCGTCGCGGTACAGCCACGCGATGGCCATGAAGTGCGGGATTTGCCAGAAGAATTGGAGCGCGAAAAGTGACCACCCGCCCGCCGAGAGTCCGCCCGTGGCCGCCGCCCAGCCGATCAACGGCGGCATGGCGCCCGGCACCGCGCCGACGATCGTGTTCAGGGTCGAGACGCGCTTCAGCGGGGTGTACACGAACACATAGAGGCCCAAAGTCAGCGCGCCCAACGCCCCGGCTGCGAGGTTCGCAAGCAACGTCAGCCAGGCCAGGCCGATCACCGAGCACAGACTGCCGAACACGAGCACGAACGTGGGCGTAAGCCGGCCTGAAGGCAACGGGCGGTCCTGGGTTCGCAGCATCAGCGCGTCCAGGTCGCGCTCGAGAAACTGGTTCAGCGCGGAGGCACCGGCAGCCAGCAGGCCGGTGCCGAGGACCGCGTGGAAAAAAGCCGCCAGATCAATCGGGCCGGGTGATCCCAACGCATAGCCGACGGCGGTGGTGAGGACGACCAGCAAGGAGAGCCGCGCCTTGGTCAGTTCGCTGAAGACGGCCAGCGTGGATTTCGAAGCGTGATCGGCGGTGGCCAAGGTGGCAGCGGTGGGTGTGTTCACGGTGGGGTCGGGATCAAATCGTGGCTGTAGCGGTGGCCGGAGCGCCCAGAGGCGCGGTGATTTTGGCCGCCTCGCGCGCGACAACATTGGACCGCCGGCAGGCGACGACGCACAACAGCCCGCCAGTGACCAGTACCAGCGAACCCACTGCCACGTGGGCGGTGGCGATGTCCGCCGCCTTGTTGGTCCAGACGGTGACGGCTCCAAGCGCGAATTGGGTCAGGACCAGGCCGAGCCAGAAGGCGGTTGCGCGCCGGACCGGATGGCCGGACGGGAGCCGCCGGCGTGCGCGTGTAAAGGCGAGCACAATTGCGCCCAACACCGCGTAGGCGCCCAATCGGTGCGCCATGTGGAGCACCACGTCCGTCGCGGTGATTGGCTTCGCCGCCACGGTCTCGATGCGTTGCTGGTTGTAGCGAGCGATGGCGTTGGCATCGAGGCGCGGCCAGAGCCGCCCGTAAGCCAACGGAAAATCGGGCACGGCCAGTCCAGCATGGCGGTGACGCATCGTGGCGCCCAGGGCCAGTTGGACGAAGATCAGCGCCGTCACCACCAGGAACGTCCCGCGCAACGACCGGACTTCCGCAAGGCGGGTGGCCGCGTCGCGCCACCAGCGCGTGGTGAACAGCGCGATGGTGGTCATCAAAACGAAGAAGCTTTGCGCCAACATGCCGTGGAAGATGCCGATTTGATCCTCAAGCCAGGCCACGCGCAGCCCGCCCAGCACGCCTTGAAGGATGACGGCGGCCAAGGCTGTGACCCCCAGCCAGCGCAAGGCCGGACGGTCTTTGATGGCGCGGTAAACGCCACAGGCCATCACAGCCGGCGCCAGCGCTGCCAGGGTTATATACACCGGCATCTGGCGCGCACCCAGCAGGCCGAGCGCAAGCACCATCGCGCCCAGGCCGGCCCAGCGTTTTGCGCCTACCGTTTCCCGCGCCCAAAGCCAGGCAGCCAAAATCAGCGTGAGCAGGCCCACCCCGGCCGCCACAAGGCGGTGCGTGTGTTCGTAAAGGATCCCGCCCACCCACTTCGAGACGGGAAACAAAAACAGGTTGTAGCCGTAAGTGTTGGGCCAATCCGGAACGGCCATGCCGGCGCCTTTGCTGGTCACCAGGCCGCCGATCCAGATCAGCACTCCGGTGGCGGCGGCGACCGACCAGGCATAGCGCGTCAACCAGGGACTGCAGTCGTTTCGCTGCATCGTGGGTTCAGAGTAGGCGCGGCGGCGGCGAAATCAAAAGCCGCCGCAGCTCGAAAGCCGCAGCGGCCCGAAAACGGATTGAATCGCGCCCAACGCCCTGACCTATTGGGTCTTTACTTGGAGCGTGAAGTTCAACTCCTTCTTGTCGCTCTCGCCGACGGTGATTTCCTGCGACGCTTCGCCGGCCTTGAGGTGGTAGGCGACCACCGTGTACTTGCCGGCCGGCAGATCGCCGGGCAGTTTGAACTTGCCGTCCTTGTCAGTCACCGCGAAGTACGGGTGATCCATCACGCCCATGTACGCGAACATCCACGGATGGACGTCGCACTTGAAGCGGACGAGAACTTCACGGCTGGGAAAACTCTTTTCGATCGTCATGCCCTGCACGGGTTGGCCGACGTTGAACTCCTTGTTGCCCGTCACCTTGGGCGTGGCGTGCACGTTGTGCATCAACGCGTCCGAGTTCTTGATGATGAACTTCTGGTTGCACATGACGCCCAGAACGTACGGCTCGTACAGGCAGTTGATCTGGTCCAATTCCGGCACCTTGTCCCCTGCCGGCGTGTAGGTCTTCCCGGCTGGCCCTTCCTTGAGGTACACGAAGACGTTGGCGAGTCCGCCGTCCGCGGCCACTTGGTAATGGCGGGTGGTTACCGGCTTGTCATGCAGCTTGCCGCAAATGGCGTCGAATTCGATGGTCTTTTCCGGTGGCGGCGTGCCTTTCAGGGTGACCTTGCCGGAGATCTCCGCCGCCGAGGCGAGTTGCAGTGCCGCGCTTGCGGCGGTCGCACAGACGAGTAACGCGTGTCGTTTCATTGCCTTCTCTCGAATACGTGTTTTTTCCGTTGCCTATGAGGAGGCCAAATTAGCAGCGATCCACCCTTCCGGCAAGGTTTTTGCCAGTTTCCGGCGACGAGCCAGACGGTTAAGACAGGCAGTCGAGCACAGCACGCCAGGAGCCAGCGCCGTCTTGGCAGGCGGCGAAGCTGCAGGTACCAAGACGCCGGTGACGAACGAGTACGATCAACGGTTCGGTGGAGTGGCGCGCCTGTGCGGCGCAGCCGGCCTGGAGCGATTGCGGCGGGCGCACGTTGGTGTGGTGGGCGTGGGCGGCGTGGGCTCCTGGGCGGTGGAAGCGCTCGCCCGGTCGGGGGTGGGGGAACTGACGCTGGTGGATCTGGATGACGTGTGTGTGACGAACGTGAACCGCCAGTTGCCTGCCCTCGCATCCACGGTGGGCCGGCCCAAGGTGGTCGTGCTGGCCGAGCGCATCGCCGACATCAACGCCGGATGCGTGGTGCACCCGGTCCCGGAGTTTTTCACCGCCGCGAATGCGGCACGTTTGCTGGAACCTGGCTTCGACCACGTCGTGGACGCGATCGACAGTCCGTCTTTGAAGGCCCTGTTGATTGCGTTCTGCCGGGAACGTGATCTGCGGGTGATCACCGCCGGGGGCGCGGGCGGCCGGCGCGATCCCACCCGCGTGCGCGTGGCCGACCTCGCGCACACCTCGCACGATCCATTGCTGGCGGCGGTGCGGAGTCTGCTGCGACGGGAGTACGGCTTCGCGCGGTCCGGCGAACCGTTCGGCGT
This sequence comes from bacterium, assembly GCA_021823625.1. Classification (GTDB taxonomy): domain Bacteria; phylum Verrucomicrobiota; class Verrucomicrobiia; order Limisphaerales; family J093; genus DSVZ01. Next base: position 20,005 of record JAKANS010000017.1, read on the forward strand.
GGACTGCGTGTTCTCGCGGGAGCCGATTCAGTATCCGGCCGAAGGCGAAGCGCCGTGCGAGGTCGGGAGTGAGGCTCAGACTGGCGTTTCAGCGTGCGAACGTCGTTTCGGGACGGTGAGCTTCGTCACGGGCACTTTCGGGTTCGTGGCTGCGGCGCAGGTGGTGGCGAAACTCGCCGGTCTGGCCGGATTGGCCGCGGCGGGTGAAAGGTAAAGCCGCGCGGCGAATCCACAGTTCGACCCGTCCCGCGCTGGCGGCCGGCTGGGCGGGACTGAACCCGCTTCGCGCCCGCTGACAATCAGAAAGACGTGCGCAGTCCCACCACGGCCTCGAACGCTTGGTCGAACTGGAGGGTGGCTTCTTTTCCGCCGGTGCTGACGTGGATGTCGCCGAGGTACTGGTACTGGCCGCCCGCGTAGAGGCTCAGGAAATCGCTGAGCGCATAGGAAAACGTCGCCTCGGCGTAAGCACCCACCACAAAACTGTCCTTCGAAATCTCGCCGCTCCGGGAAAGCGTGAGGTCGGGGTAGCTGGGCACCATGGCGGATTCCTGAAATTTGAAGTCGGTAAACGCCCCCAGTCCGGCTGCGCCGGCGCTGAAGTTAAAGTTGATCTTGGGCGTGATCGGGATTTCGACGAACGGTCCCAGTTTCAGCCCCACGAGCAGCGAATCCACCGTGCTGTGCACATCCGAGGTTGCGGCGGCCGAAGCGGAGCTGCTGGCGTAAGGCGAGGCGTCGAGGAGCGGCCCCGGGCCGTTGTAAGTGCCCGAATAGGGGGCGACCGGCGGCACCACGCCGTTGAGGTGGAAGCTGTCGGTGAGAACGCTGACGGTCCCGGCGAACTGGTCCTGGGTTTCCAGTTTCGAGTTGAGCGACGAAATGCCGACTTCGAAACCCCAACGCACCCGGCGTTTGCCAAGGTTGAAGCGGCCCAATTCACGGGCATAGACCACCTCGAAGCCGGCTTGCAGGCCGCTGTCCGAAGTCGCGCTCTGCCCATCGCTGGGCGAGCCGATCACCTGGTGCATTTGCAGGTCGTCGCCCACGACCTGGTTGTCAGTCTGGTAGCCCCAGTACCACGTCTTGTTGTCGGCGCTGCCGCTGATGTCTGGTTTGACAAACCCGTCGTGGTATTCGCCGGCCGGGAGCGACGGAACCGAGAGGTTCTCCACCTGCGCCCGCACGCCGAACGAGAAGCGCGCGGCCACGCTCAGGCGGTTGCGATCCTGAATCAGGTCTTGGTCATCGGCTTGCGCCAGGCTGTGCGAGGTGCCGAGGGTGCCGGCCACACAGGCGGCCAGCGGAGGAGTGAAGCGGAACCACTTGGATTTCATGATGCGCGCAGGAGCGGAGCTGAGGCGGGCGGCGGGCGTCAGGGCATGAGCAGGCCGCGATAAAAACGACTGGTCTGATCCGCCGGCAGGCTTTCGGTTTTCGGCGGTCCGTTATCGATCCATTGCACGCGGCTGCCGGTGCCGCTGATCGGCGGCATGGCGGTTTTCCAGGTCCCCGGGCTGATCGCATCCGCGTACTGGATGTAATATTGGCGGCCGGCGATGGTCTCGAACTCGACGAGCATCGTCCCGTTGTGGTACCGCGGGGCTGTGATGGTGAACAGGATGCCCCCCGTGGCCGTGTAAATCCGGGGCGGCACGATCTGTGGCTCGTAATCGGGCGTCGGCCATGTCCGGCGATCGGCCACGTAGAATTCCACGTTGAGGTTCGCCGCGGCGCCGGGCTCCAACGGGCCGTAAAACACGAACGGGACGTTGTTCGTGCTGTCGGTGGCGTTTTGCACCCGGATAGCCTGGCCCAAGGTGTCGTTGGTCAGGCCATGCACAAGCACCTGCAGGCCGTCCATCTTGATGGCGCCAGGATTAATCAACGTGATCTGCTGGCGGAAAAGACCCGATTGCGGATCGGCGGCGGCCGGCATCGGTGCGGTCCTCAGAACCGGCCCGATGAAATCGAGTATGGGCAACGCCGCGCCGGTCGTGTCGTTGGCCAGCAGCGCGACTGGCGAACTGCCAAAATCCAGGCGCCCCTGCGCCCAATCCGGTCCCGCGACCGTGAACTGGACATCCGCGAGCCGGAACGTCTGGGTCGGCATCGTGGCCCCCGCCGGGAGCGCGACCGAAATTCCCAAGTGGCCGAGCGCCGTTTCGTCTTCGTTGACGGTGAAGCTCGCGTTGGGCAACGCCGCCACCGCTTCAGCAGCGAGACTCGCCGCCGGTTGGCCCAACACGTTCGGATCGTACTGAAGTGAGAAGCTGAGCAGGCTCTCATTGCCCTGCGCCGCAAACTGAATCGGTACCGAGACGGTCGCGGCCCCGTTTGTGACCGTGATTGTTGTCGTACGCAACTGGCGCGGGGTATTGGGCTTCACCACCACGGTGGCCAACTGGCTCGTCACGGTGCCCAGGACGTTGCTTACCTGAACTTGATAAACGCCGGCGTCATTGGTCGTGATGGGCGACCAAAGGATTGAAGACACGGAGACGTTCGTGAGGAGCTGTCCATCTTTCCACCAATAATAATAAATCGGGAAGTTGCCCACCGCCGTGACGCCCACCGCGCTGAGCGATCCTTCCACCACCGTCTGGCTTTGCGGTTGGACGAGGATCCGCGGAACGCCCGGCAGGACGGTCAATACGGACGCCGGGCTCGTGGCCGTGCCAAAGGCGTTGCTCACCACGACCTGGTAGGCGCCGCTGTTGTTCGTGGTCACCGAACCCAACGTGACCACCGAGTTGGTGAGCAACGGTTGGTTCACGCTGTCCCGCGACCAGAAATAGCTCAGCGGCCCGGTTCCCGTGGCCGTGACGCTCAGCGTGACAAAGTCGCCTTCGTACACCGTCTGATCCGCCGTCAGGCTGGTAATGGCCGGAGGCGTGTTGGTGTCGGCCTGCGCGCCGGTGACCGCGGCCAGCGTCCAGGCGGCGATCAGGAGGCCGGAGAGCCGACCGCGGCCGTTGGCAAAGATGTGCTGTGAACTCATGTGATTGCCGGGCCGCTGGGCATCGACTGCGCGTAGCAGGCAACCTGGCTGGCCTGACCCGCGCGGCCGGAGGCGAAAACGGCGCGTAACTCGCGCCCGTTCTTGCGGGAGCGGTGAGTGAAAGTCAAAGCAAAGTTGGCCCCGCGGTGGCCGCGCGGTCCTGACCGAAAGCTCGCCCGGCCACGACGGCAAACTGAACTGGCGCGCGGCTTGGGCGGGATGTCAGAGTGCTCGGACCGAAAGTGGCTGAGCCGGGGGGTTACTTGGCCGCCAGGGCGCTCTCGATGGCCTTGCTCACCGGTTCCGAGTCGGGCTCGACCGGCGATTCGAAGCGGGCCAGCACCTTCCCGTCACGACCGATGAGGAACTTGGTGAAGTTCCATTTCACGTCGCCGGGAAACGGCGAACTCTTGCCGGTCAGCGCGGCATAAAGCGGATGTTGCTCGGGACCCGGCCGCACCTTCACCTTTTCCATCAGCGGGAAGGTCACGTCGAATTTCGAGGTGCAAAAGGTCTTGATCTCGTCCGGGGTGCCCGGCTCCTGACCGCCGAAGTCGTTGCTGGGAACGCCGACGATGACCAGGCCGCGGTCCTTGTACTTGCGATAGACGTTTTCGAGCGGCTTGTACTGGTGGGTGAAGCCGCATTTCGAGGCCACGTTTACGAGCAGCACCACCTTGCCTTGGTAGGTCTTCAGCGAGGTGGCCTGGCCGTCGATGTCTTTCAGCGGAATTTCGTACAACGACGGGGCGGAGGCGGCCAGCGCCGTGATGGCGGCCGCGATCAGGGCGAGCGGTTTGGCGATTTTCATGGTCGGCAAAGTTGGCTCCGCCGCTTGGACTGTCAAATCGCCTAGCCGGCAGCCGCGTGAGTGCTCACTACGTCCTCCGCCGCCAACCGGGCGCCGTGTCTTGACGCCGTCGCGTCGGCATTCCACTTTCGACTCCCTTGCAGGCCGTTCCACCCGAGGCGGCCGGGGAGCGGATCCTGGCCGCCGTGCTGGAAACTTCCGCCGCCGAAGCCCTGTTTCGGCGCGTGGAAGGGGGAATGATTTTGCCCTGTCCCGGCGTCGCTGAAGCCGCGTGGCCGTTTCTGGCGGCGCTGTTGAACCGCCGTTTTCCACAGCGCGCGCTCCTCGCGGTGGTGGCCGACCGGAAGCAACAAGAGTCGTTCCACCAAGACCTCCAAACCTGGCAAACGGCGAATCCTTCGCTCGCCTTGGCGAAATCCACCGTGGCCGCACGCTCCGGCTTCCCCGCGCCCATCGCTGGCGCCGGTTCGCTCTTTTTCCCCGCGTGGGAGGTCTTGCCGCACGAAGCCCGGCTGCCGCACGCGGACATCATCAGCGAACGCCTGGAATGCCTCGCCGCGCTCAGTGAAGGGACGCGCGCGAGCGCGCCGGTGATCGTCACGAACGCGATCGCGCTCACCCAGCGGACGTTCGCTCCGGCCGAGCTGCGTCGGCGCCTGCGGACCCTACGCCGCGGAGACGCACTCGATCCGCTGGACCTCATTGAATGGCTGGAATCGCAAGGCTACGAACCGGAAGCCCAGGTGTCGCAAAAAGGCGAACTCGCGCTCCGTGGCGGCATCGTGGACGTATTCCCGCTCAACGGTCCCTGGCCGGTCCGGCTCGAGTTCTTCGGCAACGAACTGGAATCGCTGCGGCTCTTCGACCCGGCCACGCAGATTTCGCGGGAGGAAATCGCCACGGTTACGCTGGCGCCTGCCGGCGAACTCGGTTTTCTGCAACAGCTCGCCACCGCCGCCGCACCGGCAGCCGCACTCGACACAAAGGAGTCGCCGCCTGCCAGCCTCGGTGGCCAGGCCTTCGGCACGCTGCTGGATCATCTGCCCGCCGACACGCTGGTGTTGTTGTGCGAGCCGGAATCGCTCGCCGACCGGGTGCGCAATTATGGCGACCGTTTGCCAGCCGATGACCACCTCCACGCCGCCTGGTCCGACCTGTGTGCGGCGATGACTGCGCGCGGCATGGGTGTTCTGGAAATCACCGAGGTGGACGAAGATTTGTGTCTCTCTGAACCGGCCATAGACGCGCTGGAGTTTGCCACCGAGCCACAGCGGGAAGGCAGCGGTTCGGAGCCGCCGTCAGCGCCGCGGCCTGGCGGAACAACCACCGGTGCCGCCGCCATAGAACTCGCGCACCTCCGGTTCGAGAGCCTCGACGCCTTCCGGCCGTTGGGCGTCGCCGCGCCGGAGCCGGAGATCGCCGCCACGCAACGCCGGGCGTTCTTCGGCCAGCTCCATCGCTGGTTGCGGCAAGGCTACGCGGTCCATGTGTTCTGCAACAACGACGGCGAGCGGCAGCGCTTCGCGGAAATCTGGGCGGAATACGGATTACAGGCGCCGCTCGCGCCGGCCGGCGAAGGTCCAAAACGAGCGCGAAAAGGCCGGGCAGCCGCGCCGCTCACACGGCCCACGCTGCATCTTGGCGCGCTTGCGCGCGGCTTTGTGTGCGAGCCGGCGAAACTGGTGGTGGTGACCGACGCTGAAATCTTCGGCCGGTACAAGATTCAACGTCCGCGCCGGCTGAAATCGCCGCACGCCGCGGCCACGCGCTCGTGGTTAGACATCGACTTCAGCCAGTTCGAGGAGGGCGACTACGTCGTCCATCTCCAGCACGGGATCGGCCGCTACCTCGGCCTGGGCACCTTGCCTGCCGCATTGCCGCGTCGCGGCGAACCCGTCGCCGCGCCCGGCCAGGAATGCCTGGTCATCGAGTACGCGCCGCGCGACAGCAATCAACCGCCGCCCAAGCTTTATGTGCCCGTCACGGAAGCGCACCTGGTCAGCAAGTACGTGGGGGCCGGCAAGGCGCGTCCGCTGCTGAACACGCTCGGCGGCACGCGGTGGGCGAAGGCGAAGGCCGAGGCCACCGAGGCGGTGCGCGACCTCGCGGCCGATCTCTTGCACCTGCAGGCCGCCCGCGCTTCGCAGGCGGGTTACGGCTTCCCCGCGGACACACCCTGGCAACGCGAGTTCGAGAGTGCATTCCTTTACGAGGAAACACCGGATCAGCTTCACGCCATCGCCGAAGCGAAAAGCGACATGGAAGCGCCCAAACCGATGGACCGCCTGGTGTGCGGCGACGTCGGCTTCGGCAAGACCGAGGTCGCCATCCGCAGCGCGTTCAAGGCCGTCCTGGCCGGCAAACAGGTGGCGGTGTTGGTGCCGACCACCGTGCTCGCGCAGCAACATTTCAACACGTTCCGCGAACGCACGGCGGACTATCCCGTGCGGGTGGAACTGCTCTCGCGTTTCCGCACCCGGCGGGAACAGGATCAGGTCATCGCCAGCCTGGCCGCGGGCGCGGTGGACATCGTCGTGGGCACACACCGGTTGCTCCAGGCCGACGTGGTGTTCAAGGATCTCGGACTGGTGGTCGTGGACGAAGAACAGCGCTTCGGCGTCACGCACAAGGAACGGCTCAAGCAACTCCGCCAACTGGTGGACGTGCTCACGCTCACGGCCACGCCCATCCCGCGCACGCTTTACCTGGCGCTAACCGGCGCGCGCGACATGAGCACGATCGAGACGCCCCCGCAGGACCGGTTGCCGGTCGAGACGCTCATCGCCGCTTACGACGAGCGGTTGATCCGCGACGCGATCCAGCGCGAGCTGAACCGCGGCGGGCAGGTGTTTTTCCTGCACAACCGCGTGTTCGACATCGACCTCGTGGCCGCGAAGCTCCGCACGCTGGTGCCGGAGGCCCGCGTCGTGGTCGGTCACGGCCAGATGCACGCCGACGATCTCGAGGAAGTCATGACGCGCTTCGTGAATGGCGAGGCGGACGTGCTGCTCTCGACGACGATCATCGAAAGCGGCATCGACATCCCGAACGCGAACACCATCTTGATCGATCACGCCGATCGGTTCGGACTGAGCGACCTTTATCAGTTGCGAGGACGCGTGGGGCGCTACAAACACCAGGCCTACGCCTACCTCCTGATTCCGCGGCACGCCGGCCTGTTGGCGGACGCGCGCAAACGCATCAACGCGGTCAAGCAGTTCTCCACGCCGGGCAGCGGTTTCAAGATCGCGATGCGCGACCTGGAAATCCGCGGCGCGGGCAACCTGCTGGGCAAGGAGCAGAGCGGACACATCACCGCGGTCGGCTTCGCGCTGTACTGCCAGTTGCTCGAACACAGCGTGAAGACCTTGAAAGGCGAGCCCGCGAAACCGCCGCCGACGCTGAGCCTGCGCCTGGACTTCCTCGCCGTCGGAAGCGCCGAGGAAGATTCCGCCGCGCGGCCAACGACGGCGAAGTTGGCGCCGTCCGCGGCCGCTAGCCGTCCGCCGCAGGCAGGCTTCCCGGCGCGGTACATCCCCGAGGCGCCACACCGCGTGGCGATGTATCGACGGCTCGCGCAATGCACGTCCAAAGCGGCGCTCGAAGCCTTGCGCGGGGAACTGCGCGACCGTTTCGGCCCGTTGCCGCGCGGCGTCGAACTCCTGCTCGACGTCGCGGCGCTGAAGCTCCTGGCCGCGGACCAACAGATCACCAGCCTCGAAACAAGGGAGGACAAACTCATCCTCGAACGGCGCGGCGATTATGTGATGGTGGGCGGCAAATTTCCGCGCCTCACCAAGCGCGATCCAAAGGCGCGGCTCAACGAAATCCGGAAGCTGTTGCTCGCGCTTGGCGGGTGACGCACGCCCTGCCCGCCAGCGATCAGACCGCGGGGGGCCCGGCGTTCGGCGGCGCGTCCATCTCTGGGGTTTCGGTCGCGTCACCATTTTCTTCCGCAATGACCGGGGCGATGGCCTGGAGTCGGTCTTTCGCCTCGAGATCGACGAGTTTGACGCCTTGCGTGTTACGACCCGTTTCGCGGATGCCCGCCACGTTGATGCGCACCATCTGGCCGCCGGCGGTGATGAGCATGATTTCGTCGGTCTCATGCACGGTCAGGGCGCCGACCACGCCGCCGGTCCGATCGGTGGTCTTCATGGTGATGATGCCTTTGCCGCCACGCGACTGCGTCCGGTATTCGTCGAAGCCGGTGCGCTTGCCGAGGCCGTTTTCGCCGGCGACGAGCAGGGTGGCCTCGGGCACCACCACGGCCAGGGCCACGACGGCGTCGCCGGATTCGAGGTCGATGCCGCGGACGCCGGTGGCCGGGCGGCCCATCGACCGCACGTCTTCCTCGGAGAAACGGATGCTCATGCCGCCGCGGGTGATGAGGATGACCTCGTCGTGGCCGCTGGACAGCTTGGCGCCGATGAGCGTGTCACCGGCTTCGATGCCGATGGCGATGATGCCGCCACGGCGCACGTTGGCGAAGTCCTCCAAGGCGGTCTTTTTCACCGTGCCGTTCTGGGTGGCAAAGAAAACGAAGTCCGGCTGTTGCCAGGTCTGGTCTTCCTTGTTGGGCCCGGACTTGCTGGGGATCGGGATGAGCTCGGTGATCTTTTCGCCGGCCTGGAGTTCGAGCAGGTTGGCGATGCTCCGGCCTTTGGCGGCGCGCCCCATGTCGGGGATTTCCAGCACGCGCTCGACATAGACCCGGCCGGTGTTCGTGAAGAACATGAGGTAGTCGTGCGTGCTGGCGGTGAAGAGGTGCTCGATGAAGTCCGCCTCCGCGCCTTCGACTGCGGAGGTCTCGCGCGTGGCCATGCCGATGACGCCTTTGCCGCCGCGGCGCTGCGCCCGGTAGGAACTGATGTTGGTGCGCTTGATCAGGCCGTTATGGGTCATCGTGATGATGACCGCCTCGTTGGCGACGAGGTCCTCGATGGCGATCTCGCCTTCGTCGGGCACGATCTGAGTGAGTCGCGGCGTTGCGTGGCGTTCCTTGATCGCGAGCAATTCGGCCTTGATGATCGCCAGCACGCGCGCTTCGCGGGCGAGGATGTCGAGCAGGTCCTTGATGGACTCGAGGAGCTTTTCGTACTCGCCGCGGACCTTGTCCACCTCCAGCGCGGTGAGCTGGTAGAGGCGGAGTTCAAGAATGGCGTCGGCCTGCCGTTCCGTGAACGCATACCGACCTTCCACGAGGCGGGCTTCGCTGCGGATCAAGATGCCCCAGCGCTCGACCTGGGCCCGCGACCACTCGAAGGCCAGCAGCTTGACCTTGGCTTCGTCGCGCGTCTTGGAACTGCGGATGATGCGGATGAACTCGTCCAGATTCGCCAGCGCGATGAGGTAGCCTTCGAGCACCTCCGCGCGTTCCTCGGCCTTGCGCAGTTGGAAGCGCGTGCGGCGCAACACCACCTCGCGCCGGTGCTCGATGTAGCAGGCGATGATTTCCTTGAGGTTGAGCGTCTTGGGACGGCCACGGTCGATGGCGAGTGCGTTGACGGCGAAGGTCGTTTCGAGCGCGGTGTGCTTGAACAGGTTGTTGATGACGACCTTCGCGACGGCGTCCCGCTTGATCTCGATGACGACGCGGGTGTTCTCGTCCGACTCGTCGCGGACGGCGGTGATGTCCTTGAACTCCTTGATCTCGCCTTCGTTGACCAGCGCGGCAATGCGCTCGACCAGTTGGGCGCGGTTGACGTTGAACGGAATCTGCGTAACGACGATTTGTTCGCGTCCGCCCTTGAGCTGCTCGATGCCGACAACGCCGCGGATTTTCAGCGACCCGCGCCCGGTCTGAAAATAGTTCCGGATGCCTTCGACGCCGCAAACCATGCAGCCGGTCGGAAAGTCCGGGCCTTTGACGTGCTTCATCAACTGCGGAATCGCGATGCCCGGATCGTCGATCTGCGCGCAGATGGCATCCACGACTTCGCCGAGGTTGTGCGGCGCGATGTTCGTGGCCATGCCGACGGCGATGCCAGTGCCGCCGTTGACGAGCAGGTTGGGAAAGGCCGCGGGAAAAACCACCGGCTCGGTCAGGCGCTCGTCGTAGTTGGGGACAAAATCGACGGTGTCTTTGTCCATGTCCTGCATGAGCGTCCCGCCGAGGTGGGACAACCGGGCCTCGGTGTACCGCATGGCGGCGGGGGGATCGCCTTCCACGGAGCCGAAGTTCCCCTGAGAATCGACGAGGCGCTCGCGCATGGCCCAGGGCTGGGCCATGTGGACGAGGGTCGGGTAGATCACTGCTTCGCCGTGCGGATGGTAATTGCCGGAAGTGTCGCCGCAAATCTTGGCGCACTTCATGTGCTTCTTGGGCGGGTACAGCCCCAGCTCGTGCATCGCGTAAAGGATGCGGCGCTGCGACGGCTTCAGGCCGTCCCGCACGTCCGGCAACGCGCGCGAGATGATCACCGACATCGAGTAGTCGAGGAACGAGTTCTTGATTTCGTCGGCGACGTTGATCTTCTCGATCTTCTCGTTGGCTGCGAACAACGGCGTGTTCTCAGGCGGCATCTGCGGAGGTTGAGGCGGTTGGTCAGCCATGGCGAAAATCAGTGAGTTGGCGTGTCGTCCGCTGGTGGAAACAGCTCAAAGTGCAGCAATTGCGCGGCCGCGCGAAGGCGTGCGTCGGTGGTGGCCAGGGGAAAATCCTGGCACAAATCCGCCGCCGCCAAGTGAAGGGCATCCAAGGAACGCAATGGCACTTGTGGATGGCAGCGTTCGAGCAGTTGGGCCGCCTTGCGGAGCGTGACGATACTCAAAGGTTGCAGGCGGATTTCTTCCGCCGCGACCCGCGTCTCGAATTCCCGCCACGCGCGCCGACGGTCGATACCGGATATCTTCCCAGCGCGCTCGCAAGCGAGCAACGCCGAGAAGATTTCGGTGTAGGCAAGTTCGGAGGTCACCAGCGGTTGCCCCGACAGTTCGCGGACAAAGAACTCGCTGTCCGGTTCAACGACCAGCAGCTTCACCAGGATGCAGGAATCCAAATACATGCCGGCTTACCAGCCCCGCCCGTCACGATCCGCCCGGATGATCTCCTCGGCGGACGGGCCGCCGCGCCACGGCGGCATGATTTTCAGGTGATCGAGCGTGCCCGTGAAAGCCTTCCGGGGAGCGCGCGCACCCGCTGGTGACAGCAATGCCTTGGGGCGCCCATCGCTGGTAATCGTGATTTCCTGGCCGGTGGCAACCAACTCCAGGAGCGCCGAGAGTTTGGCCTTGGCGGCACGTACGGAAATGGACAGCCCCACGCCCGGCAAGGCCACGGCTTCTTTCAATTCGAGCGCCTGTGGCACGTGCGTTGGGTATTTGACTGGTGTTTTCTTCTTCACACGAGGAATGTAGTCACGCGTGACCACATATGTCAAGCAGTGTTTTCAAATGTCCAAGTTACGCACGTTCAGCGCGTTGTCTTCGATGAACTGGCGGCGCGGCTCGACCTCGTCGCCCATCAACGTGGTAAACATCTGCTCCGCCTCGACGGCATCGGTGAGATCCACGCGCAACAGTTTGCGCTTGGCGGGATTCATGGTGGTCTCGAACAACTGGTCCGGGTTCATCTCACCCAGGCCTTTGAACCGCTTGATCTCCAGGCCGCGCTTGCCCACCTCGAGGACGCCGGCGAGGATCTCCGGAATGGCAAACAGCGGCGTCGCCCGCTCTTCCTCGCCTTCGCCTTCCACCTGGGCGAAAAGCGGTTGGTCCTGGGCGGCGTAGTGCTCGACGTTGAGCCCCCTCAGCGCCAGCTTTTTCAGCAGATCCTCGATCGCTTTGCTCTCGTGAATCTCGGTGTGCCGGGCACGGCGCGAATGGCCGTTCCGCTTTTCGCTCGCTTTTTCCGCCGGCGCCTCCACGTCCTCCTCGCCGAACAAATGCAAATCCGGATTGGCCTCGCCGAACGCCATGAGATCCGCCTCAGTGTGGAAGTAATGCACCGACTCCTCGTTGCCTTCGCGGACCTTCACCAGGTGGCGCGGCAACTCGTGCGTGGTGGCATCGCGATGTTCGACGAAGGCGCCGAAATCACCGCCGTGGTGCTGGAGGGCGCGGGCGTAGCGGTCGAGCGCGACCAGCAAGTCCAGAATCTCCGCCAGTTGCTTCTGGGAAAACTCCTTGCCGTCCGCGAGATTACGGAGTCGCACCTCCTCCGTCCCGAGTTGGATCAGGATGCGGTTGAGGGTCAGATCATCATCGACGTACTCAACGCGCTTCTTGCGCGCGATCTGGTAGAGCGGCGGCTGGGCGATGTACACGAATCCGCGTTTGATCAACTCCGGCATCTGCCGATAGAAAAACGTCAACAAGAGGGTGCGGATGTGCGAGCCGTCCACATCGGCGTCGGTCATGATGATGATCTTGTGGTACCGCAGTTTCACGAGGTTGAACGCGCCTTCGCCCTCGCCCTCGCCGATACCGGTGCCCACGGCGGTGATCATGGTGCGGATTTCGTTGTTTTGCAGCACCTTGTCAAGACGCGCCTTCTCCACGTTGATGAGCTTGCCGCGGATCGGAAGGATCGCCTGATAGCGGCGGTCGCGGCCTTGCTTGGCGGAGCCGCCGGCGGAGTCGCCCTCGACGATGTAGATCTCCGTGTTTGTGGGATCGCGGTCCGAGCAATCGGCCAGTTTACCCGGCAGGCCGCCGCCGGTAAGTGCGCCTTTGCGGACCGTATCGCGCGCTTTGCGGGCGGCTTCGCGGGCGCGGGCCGCGGTCAAGCCTTTGTCCACCACCCTTTTCGCCACCGACGGATTGGCGTCGAAGAAAGTCATCAGCCCGTCGTACACGATCGAAGACACGATGCCGTCGATCTCCGTGTTGACCAGCTTGACCTTGGTTTGCGATTCGAACCGCGGATTGGGCAACTTGACGCTGAGGACGCATACCAGACCTTCGCGCACATCGTCGCCGGTGATCGCGGGGTCTTTCTCTTTTAACAGGCTGTTTTGCTTGGCGTATTGGTTCACCGCGCGGGTCAAGGCGCTGCGAAAACCGGTCAGGTGCGTGCCGCCGTCGGGGTTCGAGATCGAATTGGCGAAGCAGAGAATCTGGTCGTTGAAGCTGTCGTTGTACTGAAGCACGCAGTCCGCGAAAACATCTTCCTCCCGACTTTCGACTTTGGTCAGCCGCTTGCCAGTCAAGCAGATCGGCTTGGGGTGCAGAACCTGCTTCGTCTTACCAAGCTGCTTGACGAACTCCTCGACGCCGTCGCGGTACAAGAACCGCTCGTGGCGATCGACCCGCTCATCCGTGAGCGCAATCTCGATGCCGGGATTCAGGAAGGCCAACTCGCGCAGGCGGGCGGCAAGGGTCTCGAATTTGAACTCGGTGGTGATCGTGAAGATTTCGGAGTCGGGCTTAAACGTGATCAGTGTCCCGGTGTGCTTGGATTTGCCGATCACGTCGAGTTTGCGGACGGTCACACCCTTGGCGAACTCCATGAAATAGACCTTGCCGTCTCGGGAAACCTCGACCTTGAACCACTCGGAGAGCGCGTTCACGCATTTCGCGCCCACGCCGTGCAAGCCGCCGGAGTATTTGTACGCGCCCTGCCCGAACTTGCCGCCGGCGTGCAGGTTGGTCAGAACCAATTCGACGGCCGGAATCTTCCACTTCGGGTGAATGTCCACCGGGATGCCGCGCCCGTCGTCGCGGATCGAGCACGAGCCGTCCACGTGCAGCGTGACCTCGATGCGCTGGCAGTAGCCGGCGAGGTGCTCGTCGATCGAGTTGTCCAGCACCTCGAAAACACAGTGATGCAACCCGCGTTCGTCGGGGTCGCCAATGTACATGCCCGGACGCTTGCGAACCGCCTCCAAGCCCTCCAGCTTGTCGATTTTAGAAGCGTCGTATTTTTCCGCTGCGTTTTCGGTGGTCACCATAGGGTCGGAAACCAGAGTAACAACCTTCACTGCAATTGGTTAAAAAAAGCCGCTAGGACGGGTTTCCCAAGTCCCCAAAGCCTACCGGGAACCCGTCTGGGACACAATCGCAAAGTTGATTGAACCACAATCGGTAGTGGAACCGGTTAGGAAGCAGCCGAATTAGTTGTGGCTCCGGCTTTGAAGGTGACACCGACGGTGCCGAGCTTGAGACTCGATCCGGAATCGGTGAAACGAACAGTCGGAGGCCGATTGCCCGACTCGATGGTCGCTCACTTCTTGGGAATGGAGAGCACCACAAACCACGCATCGCCGAACCGATCCTTGGAATCGCCCGCAAGCACCGAGAGTTCGCCCTGTCGCAGCGCTTGAATGGACTGCCGCACGGTCTTGGTGAGCTTGCCCTCGCCAAACAACTTCACCTCCAGCGTGAAGTCGTCCACCACCCGCAATTCCAGTTCGCAAGCCTTGCTCATCCGCACGTGCTTGGCCTCGCCGGGCTTGACGCCAAAGGACTCTTCTTTGACCTCGAAATAGTTCTTCCACTTGAAGATGCGTCCGAGTTTTTCCCGCAAGACGGCATCGACCTCGTGGCACTTGCTGTCATTGGGTTTAGGGTCGTTGGTAGCCCAAATGAGTTGGGCGTTCAGCTTGATTTCGGTGCCGTTGCCGTCGGCGACGAGACTGGCCGCCACGACCAACCCCAGGACGAAGGAACAGCGAATCAAACGGAGGACAACGAACGATCGGTTCATGGCGTAGTCTGTTGTGACGTAAGCGGCCTGATTTGCTCAAAACGACCCGACCCAGACCACGTTAATCTGTTCCGCGTCGGAATGGAAAGTGAACGATCCCAAGTCGTCCAGCGGGGTGTCCACTTCCGAAGCCCGCACGTGCTTGTGTTGCCCAACCGGGTGTTCGGGACTGATCAGGAGCAGGGCCAGGACGGCCACGATAGCCGCGGGGGCCAGCCAGCGCAGCCAGGCCGCCCACGGTCGGGGCAGTGGTAAGGCGTTGACCGCGACTGACGGTTCGGTGCGATGGATCTGGCGCTCGATCTGGGACCAGTAAAATTCACGCGGTTCGGGCACGCTCCGCGACAGTTCGCCGCCGGCGAAACAAGATCGGGCAAACCTCAACTCCGCGGCCAGGCGCGTCAGAGCCGGTTCGGTCTCGGCCCCACGCCGGATCTCGGCGGCCTCGGCGGCCGGCAATTCGCCGTCCAGCCAGGCCTGAACTTTCAACTCGGTCTCGCGTTTCATGGCTTTCGCTCCGCTTTCAGTTCCGGCAGCAGTGCCGCCAGCCGGCGCCGCGCGTAGAACAGGCGCGACATAATGGTCCCGATGGAGCACCCCATCCGTTTGGCGCATTCTTTGTATTCCAAACCCTCAAATTCATGCAAGATCAACACCGTTCGATGTGCGTCGGAAAGCTGGCTCAATCCCGCGTCGATGCGCGCGCGCAATTCCTCCCGGTCGAGCCGTTCCAGCATGTCCACCTGCACCTCCGGGAGATGTCGTTCCACGCCACCGCCTTCCTCGTCCATCTGGTCGATGGACTCCGCCTGAAGGCGCTTCTGTTTGCGCATCGCGTCCAGGCAAAGGTTGATCACGATCCGCGTGATCCAAGTGGCGAAACTCGATTCGCCTTGGAACTGCACCAGCCGCTGCCACGCCTTCACCCACGCTTCTTGTGAAAGATCCAGCGCGTCGTCCTCGCTCCGCATCATGCTATACGCCCGCGAATACACCTTGTCGCGATGCCGGGCCACCAGTTCCTCAAAAGCAGGCATATTGCCTCGCTGCGCCTGGCGCACCAAGGTGTCGTCGCTTGCGAAGGAGTAATCTTGGCTGCGCGCCATCCGTTCGACGGGTTCCGGCTTCGCACCTATTCAATCCCGCTACAACCGGCCTTTGGTGCTCGGCAGTCGACCGGCGATGCGTGGATCGCGCTGGCAGGCGGCATCCACTGCCTTGGCAAAAGCCTTGAACAGAGCCTCGACGATATGGTGAGGTTCGTCGCCGTAAAGTAGTTCCAAGTGCAAGTTGCAGCGCGCCTCGTTGGTGAAGCCCTGGAAGAACTCCCGCGCCAGCCCGAAACGGAAGGCCGACGAGGTGTCTTGCTGCCGTTCCCGCCGCGCTACCTGGTACGCCAGCTTGTCCAACCCCCGCCACACCAGGTAAGGCCGGCCGCTGAAGTCCACCACGCAGCGCGCGAGGCATTCGTCCATCGGCACATACGCCTCGCCGGTGAAAGGATTCCGCGGATCAAATCCGTTGCCGTAACGCCGGATGCCCTTTTTGTCGCCAAGCGCTTTGAGCAGCGCCTGGCCGAGTACGATGCCGCAATCCTCGACCGTGTGGTGCGCGTCCACCTCCAGGTCACCCACGCAACGCAGCTTCAAGTCGATCGCCGAGTGCTTCGCGAACAACGTCAGCATGTGGTCGAAGAAAGGAATGCCGGTGGCGATCTCCGCCTGGCCGGAGCCGTCAATCGCGAGCGTGACTTGAACCCGGGTCTCCTGCGTGGCGCGCAGCACCCGGGCACGACGAACCTTCATGCGTCGCGATTAAACCGCACGCGCCCGGAAAACAAAGCTCAAACCGTTGTCGCGGACGCGCGGGCCTTCGCTGCCACCGCGGCCCCCAAAACGCCGATTTGCGCGAAGTTGCCAACCGCTGGGATCAGCATTCACGCAGTGCCTCGTACATCGCCACGACATTAGCCGGCGGTGCGTCGGCCAGGATGTTGTGCACTTGCTGGAACACCCAACCGCCTCCAGTCCGCCAGATCGCTGCCAGTTCCTTGACATGGGCGCGCACCTGTTCCGGCTCGCCCTGAATGAGCAGCCGCTGGGTGTCGCAACCGCCCCCCCAAAACGTGAGCCGTGAGCCAAAATCCCGTTTCAGACCAGCCGGGTCCATGCCGCGACAGTTGATCTGCACCGGATTGATCGCGTCCAAGCCGGCCTCGATCAGGCCGTCCAACAACTCCCGCACGCCACCACAACAGTGCAGCATGATCTTCACGTGCGGCGCGAGTTCCTTCGCCCGCCGCCACATGACCTGCTCGCGCGGGAAGAAGAACTCCCGGTACATTTTGGGCGAAACCTGCGGCCCGGATTGCATGCCCAGGTCGTCGCCGAACAGGATGATGTCGATGTGTGGCCCCACCGCAGCCAGGAAGCGCTCCAGGTTCTTCAAGTGCATTTCCACCACCTTGTCCAGGAACGCATGAGCGCGGCGCGGATCGCCGGCGAGCAGCAGGTAGAAATTGTCGTTCCGATACATGAACTGGCCCATCTCGATCAAGTTGCCTCCGAACAACCCGATGATCGCGCGGTCGGTCTGCGCGCGCAGCCGCCGCGCGCCTTCGGCCAGCACCTTGGCGCCTGCCGGTCCAGCCGCCAGCGGGCCGGGCGGCGAGGCGATCGCGGTCCACATGCTCTGGCCGAGGTAATCCGGCAGATGGTCCAAATCGTCCTTTTCCGCGAACGGCCAGTAGGTTTGCTCGAAGTAGAGCACTCCGTCCGGCATCTGCGAAAGCACGCGGCCGTTTTCTGACAAGATCACCCAACGCCCCAGTTCGCGCCGCAGGTTCACCCACGCGGGCATCAAACAAGGCGTGCCGTCAGGGAGCGTCCATTCCTGCCAATGCCGGTCCTCCAAGGCGAACGCGCGGCCCAGTTCGATCGTGTCCACGCCGAAAAGTCGCAGCACATCCTCATCGACGATGGCGAGCTGTTGAACCGGATCGTACACCCGCAGCAGGGTTGGCATCAGGCCGAGGTGGCGGCGCAACCGCGCGTAGGCGAGCGCCGCGATGCCCGACGAGCGATGGCCCGAGAGATCCACCGGCGGGCGGTCCGGTTCCTGGTGATTCAAGGCGGCCAGGACGCGTTCGCGCGAGGTCATGGCCGGGAGCCTCCAAGACCCGCCGCGGTTTGCCAAGTTCGGAAGCGATGTGTTGCGCGGCCAAAAGAGGAGCGCGGATGTCCAATCCGCGTCAGGCAGACTTCGAGCGTCGGCGAGGGCCCCACGGCTGCGACCCGGCCGGTCGCCCGCCAAAGGCCGGAGCGCGGGTGTCCAACCCACGCCAACCCGCGTCACCTCGCCGAACCTTGCCCCGCGCCCTCCGGCCGCATAGGCTCCCCACGTGAACGCTCGCCAATCCAAAGCTTCGCTGCCCCGCTGTGCGTCGCGCGCGAATCGAAGCGGACCGGCCACCGCCCCGGCGGCCTGACCGCCCGTCCGCCACGAGAAACCACCATGCGCATCCTCGCTCTCGATCACGGCACCAAACGCATCGGCGTCGCTCTCAGCGACGAATTGCAGATGCTGGCCACGCCGCTGGAGTTCATCCCGGCCGGGCCGTTCGCCGCCTTCCTCGACCGCTTGAAAACCATCCTGCGCGAAAAAGAGGTCGAGATGATCCTGGTCGGTATGCCGCGCAACATGGACGGCAGCTACGGGCCGGCGGCACTGAAGGTGCAGGAGTTCGTCGCTGTCCTCAAAGACGCGCTGACCGTGCCGATCAAAACGTGGGACGAACGCCTCACCTCGGTCCAGGCGCACCGCTTTCTAAGCGAAGGCGGCGTGCGCAGCCGCCAGCGCAAAGGCAAGGTGGACCAAATGGCGGCGGCGATCCTGCTGCAAAACTGGCTCGACAGCCGGGGCTGAAGCCGCTTCCACGCCGTGGCCCGCACGCCTGTCAACCTTGTCCGCCTGCGGCTGACTCTCGCCTTCGACGGCACACAGTACGCGGGCTGGCAGGTGCAGCGCTATGGCATCGGCGTGCAGCAAAAAGTCGAGGAAGCGCTGGTAAAACTCTTTCCGTCCGCGCCTCGCTTGCACGGATCGAGCCGCACCGATGCCGGGGTGCACGCGCTGGGTTTGGTGGCGCACGCGGACGTGCCCCGCACAGAGTGGCGGATGACGCCAGCCAAGCTGGTGCTCGCGCTCAACGCTCATTTGCCGGAAGACATCCGCGTGCAGGACGCGCGTCGCGCGCCGCCGGGCTTTCACGCGCGCTTCAGCGCCGCGGGCAAACAGTATCGCTACGCGGTCTGGAACCACCCCGCGCAAAACCCGCTCCTGCGCCACCAGGCCTGGCACGTGCCTCGCGCCTTGAACGTCGCCGCGATGCAGGCCGCCGCCCGCCGCTTCGTGGGCACCCACGATTTCCGCGCCTTCACCGCCAACCGCGGCGTGCCTTTGGCGGATGCGGTGCGCACGCTCACGCGCTGCGAATTGCACCGCCGCGGGCCGCTGTTGACGTTCGTGATCGAGGGAAATGGGTTCCTCTACAAGATGTGCCGCGGCATCGTCGGCACCCTGGTCCAGCTCGGCCTGGGCAAGCTCACCACCGCCGATCTCGACCGCATCTTCGCCGGGCGCGACCGCCGCGCCGCCGGCATGACCGCGCCAGCGCATGGCTTGGTGTTGTGGAAAGTGCGCTATGGTCGCGGCCGAAAAGGCGCTTCGCCCAAGCCACCGGCCGACGATGCGTTGACCGAGTAAAGCCGCGCCGCGCCCGCGCCATGCACGTCGTCCTCGTCGAACCCGAAATCGCGCCGAACACGGGCAACATCGCCCGCCTGTGCGCCGCCACGCGGACCACCTTGCACCTGATCGAGCCGTTCGGGTTCCGCCTCGACGACGCCCGGCTTCGCCGCGCCGGCATGGACTACTGGCGCCAGGTGGTCTGGCATCGCTGGGCGAACTGGACTGCCTTCGCCGCGAGCCTGCCACGCGACGCGCGACTCTGGTTCATCGAACAAAGCGCGCCGCGGCACTACGCGGAGGCGGCCTACACGCCGGACGATTTCCTAGTGTTCGGCCGCGAAACCGCCGGCCTGCCGCGCGCGTTGCTGGAAGCGAATTCGGACCGCTGGCTGCGCGTGCCGATGTTCAACGCGGAGGCGCGCTCGTTGAACCTGGCGAACTGCGCGGCGCTGGTGCTTTACGAGGCGCTCCGCCAGCAAGGTTTTCCCGGCGAAACGGGAACCAGCAGTGCTCAGCGTCCCGCCGTGCCAGGTTGATCGGGTGCGCTGGCGCTGATTTCCAAGTTCATCGCCCTGGCCGAATGCGCTTTCCGCCTGCCGTTGCCGGCGAGATAACTGCGCCGCCATGTTGAACTACATCTGGCTCGGCCTGGTGCTGGGTTCGGTGCTGCTCGGCGGCCTTAACGGCCAGTTGCCCGCGGTGACGGACGCTGCGTTCGACGCCGCGAAGACCGCGGTCATGACCATCGCGTTGCCATTGGTGGGCGTCACCGCGCTGTGGCTCGGCGTGATGCGGCTCGCCGAACGGGCGGGGATGATTCAGAGCTTGGCGCGCCTGCTGCGGCCGGCGCTGCGGCGCCTGTTTCCCGACATACCCGCGGAACATCCGGCCTGGGGATCGATGCTGATGAACATCGCGGCGAACATGATTGGCCTGACCAATGCCGCCACGCCGCTGGGTCTGCGCGCGATGGCCGACCTTGAAAAACTCAACCGCCATCCCGGCACCGCCACGAACGCGATGTGCACGTTCCTGGCCATCAACACGGGCTCGGTCCAATTGCTGCCGACCACGGCCATCGGCATCCTGGCCGCCGCCGGCTCGACCAACCCCACGGCCATCGTGGGCACGGTGTTGCTGGCCACCTTCTGTTCGAGCGCCGCGGGGCTCATCGCCGTGAAAACGCTCGAAAAGCTGCGCCGGTTTCGCTTGCCACCTGTCCCGGCCCTGGCGGAACCCGAACCGTTGATGGTCACCGAACCGGGCGTGAACGCCGAGCCAGCCGCGGTACCCGCGAACCCGTGGACCTGGCTTGCGCTCGTGGCGTTGCTGGCCTTCTTCGCCTGGTTGTTCTGGCAGCAATTTCACGCTGCGCCGGCCGACGCGCCGCCCGCCGGCGTTTTCATCCGTGCGGTCAACGCGGTGTCCGTGCTCGCCATTCCGTTCTTCCTCGCCTTCTTCGCACTCTATGCGGCTTTGCGCCGGGTGCCGGTCTATGAGGAGTTTGTCGAAGGCGCGAAGGAAGGCTTTCAAGTCGCGGTGCGAATCATCCCGTTCCTGGTGGCGATGCTGGTGGCGGCGGGCATGTTCCGCGCGGCGGGCGGCGTGGAATTGCTGGGGCGCGCCTTGAAGCCGTTGCTCGACGCGGTGGGTTTCCCGCCGGACTTGTTGCCGATGGCGTTGATGCGACCGCTGAGCGGCGGGGCGACCATCGGGTTGTTCACCGAACTGGTGCACGCGCACGGTCCCGACAGCCTGGTCAGCCGGATGGGCGGCACCATTCTGGGCAGCACCGAGACCACGCTTTACGTGGTGGCGGTGTACTTCGGCGCGGTGGGCGTGAAGCGGGTGCGGCACGCGGTGGCGGCCGGTTTGTTGGCGGACCTGGCGGGCGTGATCGCGTCCGTAGCGGTGTGCTGGGCGGTGTTCGGAAACCGATGAAGTCGCAGCGCCACAGAGACGCGCATTCAGCGATGCTTGTGCAAATGCTTGGAGCGGGCGCTTGCACCGGTTCGAGCGCCAAGTATTCTCGCGCTGTCGCAAAGGTTCTGCCATGAACGCCACGCCATTGTCCGACCGCCTCGCGGTTTGCAGTTGGTCGCTCCAACCGACCTCCGCCGACGACCTGTTCCAAAAGCTCGCCGCCACCGGCATCCCGCGCGTCTCGATCACGCTCGATCCGATCCGCGAAAACACCGGCGGCGCCTGGTCCGACTTCAAGGCCCGCTGCGCCCAGCAAGGCGTCACCTGCGTTTCCGGCATGATGACCGCCCTCGGCGAGGACTACTCGACGCTGGAATCCATCAAGCGCACCGGTGGCGTCGTCCCGGACGAGCACTGGGCGGGCAACTGGCGCAACTTCCAGGCCAACGCCGACCTGGCGCAACGCCTGGGCCTGAAGTTCGTCATGTTCCACGCCGGGTTCCTGCCCCACGAGAAGAGCGATCCGAACTTCGCCAAGCTGGCCGGCCGGTTGCGCCAGATTGCCGACCTGTTCGCCAGCCGCGGCATCGCGGTTGGCTTCGAGACCGGCCAGGAAACGGCGGACACGTTGAAGGCGTTCCTCGTTCAGCTCGATCGCCGCAACGTCGGCATCAATTTCGACCCCGCCAACATGATCCTCTACGACAAGGGCGATCCCATCCCGGCGTTGCGCACGCTCGGACCGTGGCTGCGGCAATGCCACATCAAGGACGCCAATCGAACCAAGGTGCCTGGCACTTGGGGCGAGGAAGTCGTCGTTGGCACCGGCCAGGTGGATTGGCGGGCGTTCTTCGGCGTGCTCGTGGAATTGAAATTCGCGGGCGACCTTTGTCTCGAACGCGAAGCCGGCACCCAACGCGTAGCGGACCTCCGCGCCGGGCGCGCCTATCTCGAATCCTTGGGCGCATAGCAAGCGCCTCACCGAAACTCGCCACTAACCCCTCGCCCCTCTCCCCTTTCTATGACCAACATCGGCATCGTCGGTCTGGGCTTCATGGGCCAGACCCACATCAAGGCTTACCGCCAGGTTCCCAACGCGCAGATCGTCGCCATTTGCGACGCCGTGCGCCTGCCCGCCGACGGCAACCTCACCGGCGTGGCCGGCAACATCGCCAGCACCGACGCGATCCATTTCGACATGTCGCTGGTGAAAAGCTACCGCGACTACCACGAGATGCTGGCCAACCCGGACGTGCACCTCGTGGACATCTGCCTGCCCACGCCGTTACACGCCGAAGTCGCCATCGCGGCGTTGAAGGCCGGCAAGCATGTCCTTTGCGAAAAGCCGCTCGCCCGCAACGCCGCGATCTGCCGCGAAATCGTGGCGGCGGCGAAGCAAGCCAAAGGGTACTTCATGCCCGCGCACTGCCTGCGGTTCTGGCCCGAGTGGGCCTGGCTCAAGGCGGCGATCGCCGACAACCGCTTCGGCAAGACCCTTGCGCTGAAGTTGACCCGCCTCTCCGAGCCGCCGGCCTGGAGCCAGGCGACCTACCTCAAAGGCGACGACTCCGGCGGCGCGCTGCTGGATCTGCACATCCACGACACCGACTTCGTCCAGTTCTGCTTTGGCCGGCCGCTGTCGGTGTGCTCGACCGGCCAGGTGCGGATCAGCGGCGCGGTGGACCACGTGATCACGATCTACCAGGTCGCGGGCAGCGCGAGTGTGGTGGCAGAAGGCAGTTGGCTGCTCGGCTCCGGATTCGGTTTTCAGATGGCGTACCGCGCCGTGTTCGAGAACGCGACGGTGGATTACGACAGCACGCGCGGTTCGGCGGCGTTGAAGGTCTTCGAGAAAGGCAAGGCGGTGCAAGTCGTCCAATGCGACACCACGGACGGCTACGTCGGCGAACTGCGGCACATGGTCGCGTCCATCGAAGCCGGCCAACCGCCGACCGTCGTCACCGGCGAGGAGGGCCTGAGCGCCGTGGAAATCTGCGAAGCTGAGGAGCGGTCCGTGAAAACCGGCGCACCGGTGAAGCTGGGTTGAGCGTCGGCGAAGACGCCAGAACCCCCACCGCAACGTTTTCCACCCGCGTTCCTTCGCGGAGCCACCGCCACTTCCGGCAGGCCGCGACCTGTCCTTGACAGTCTCACGTCGAGCGGGGGGTGGGTGCCGGCTCACAAGCCAGGGCAACCCCGCCGCTCACATGCTGGCCGCCGCGACGCGGACTCCCGCGCCACGTTTCGCATTCCCGCCCGGACAACTCACCCCTCCATGCTACCTCTTCACCCCTGCCCGGTGGCGGTGCGACCATGCCTCTCGTAAATTTACGAAATGAATAAGCATATCCGATGGCCAGTGTGGGCCGTTTCCCGCCCTCGCGATGGGAGTCCGCGCCTTCGCCGGGGTTTCACCTTGATCGAACTCCTGGTGGTGATCGCCATCATCGCCATCCTGGCCGGCATGTTGCTCCCGGCGCTGGCACGCGCCAAGGAGAAGGCCCGACGAACCGCCTGTCTTTCCGAGGTGAAGCAGTTGGCGCTGGCGATGATGATGTATGTGGACGACAACAACGGCAGCTACCCGCCGCGCATGCCCGATCCGCTCGCAGGGCCCGCTTACCCATGCAAACCCTGCCGCACCGTGGACTGGCGCCCGTACGCGCTCCCGTATCTCACGACGACGAACATCTTCGCCTGCCCGAGCGACAAGGGGATCCCCGAAGACATTGCCGCCGACCCGATCAACCTGGTCACCCCGGTGCCCAAGCGCATGGCCGATTTTTACGGCAGCAGCTTTTGTCTCAACACCGTGATGACCCGGCTGGGCAAGGAATCCGCGGTGACCATTCCTTCCGAGACCTTCATGGGTGCCGAGATCTGGTCCTGGCACCAGCCACTGGCGATCAACGACTTCAAAGGCGCGACGAAGAAACCCATTCGGATGGCGTACTTCTGCGACTCACACGCCGCGGTCACTTCGGAGAAAACCATCCAGGAGCAATGCGCCCCGCCGTCCGCACCCGGCATCGGGCCGGTCCCTTGAACCTCCCACACACGAATTCCATGGCCAGAAACCGGTTTTGCAAAATGCTGCTGAGCGCGCTGGTCGGCACGGGGCTGTGCGTCGGCTGCGGCAAGTCGAACGGCAAGGTTCTTGGTCAACCGCCAGCCGGCCCGCCCAAAACGATCCTGGCGGTGCGCGCCGGCGACACGCCGCCCAAGGTTGTGCTGCAAGGGCGCCTCGTCGAAAAGTGCCCGGTCGCTGGCTGTTGGTTCCGCGTCCAGGACGAGACCGGCATCATCAAAGTGGATACGAAGACCGCCGGCTTCGTGGTGACTGAGATTCCGTTGGAAACGGTCGTGACGGTGGCGGGCAAAGTGGTGACCGAAGGCGAGGAACCCGTGATCGAGGCGACCGGGCTGCGCTTCTGAAATGCGACTCCCGCTGCTTCAAGGTGGACTCGTGGTCGTCGGACTGCTGGGTGGAGCCTGCTGGCTCGCAAAACGCCCGTCGGCAGGCGAAGTGGTTTTCGAGCCGCGTTCCCAAATCCTTGAGCCGGCGCCCTTGTGCCCTTGGCGGCAACCCGAGGCGGACTTGCACCGGTTTTTTCCTGGGGCGACGCGCTGGCAGTCCGAGATCCGCGTCTTGAGCGGCCAACTTCTGGAACTTAGGCGTCGGCTCGGTAGGGACCCGCAACCCGAAGAACTCGCGCTCCAAGTCCATCGCGTCTTTCGCAACTCCGAGGAACTGGGTGCTGTCTTGGTTCGCTGCGTTCACGGCGAGTACGGCGCCATCGAGATTGTCCTGGCGATCGACCCGCAAGGCACCGTCGTCGGTCTCGAATTGCAGCGACAGCGCGAGCCGGCGGCGATTGCAGCGGCCCTGACGAGTCCGGACTGGCTCGGCGCCTTTCGCGGTTTGCGGGCGACCGATTTCACAGCGGCTGCTCCGAGTCTGCCAGCCGTGCCCGCCCAGGCGCGAAGCTCGGCGGACGCGATCGCCGACGGTGTCCGCAGCCTGCTCATTTTGCACCAGACTGCGCAGGCCGGAGCGACCGACGGCGCACCCATTCACCAACAGCGTTAGGAATGAATCTGGTCGTCTTCGCCTGCCGGAACCTGGCGCGCCGCCCTTGGCGGACTGCGCTGGCGTTCGTGGGTTTGGCGGCGGCGATTGGCACGTTGGCGGTGCTCTCGGCTCTGACCGCAGGTTACGAGCGAGAGTTGCGAAAAGAGCTCGATCGGTCCGGCGTCCAACTCATGCTCGTGCCGTTGGGTTGTCCTTACGACGCGGCGGCGCGCGTGTTGAAAGGGCGCGTCCTTGACGCGAGTCTGCCGGCGGAGGCGCTGGCGCAAGTCCGCCGCGACCCCGCCGTGGCCGCGGCGGCGCCCTTGCTGCTGTGTGCCCAGGTGCGGACCAACGAGGATCGCGCCGATTTGTGGGTGGGTATCGACGAAAGCGCGCCGGCGCTCAAGCCTTGGTGGCGGGTGCAACGCGGCAAGGCGTGGTTCAGCTCCACCAACGGCGTGATCCTCGGCTCGGAGGTTGCAACTCTTGAAATGCGCGCCCCTGGCGACCGGTTGTATTGCCCGGGCGCTGACGCCACTTTCACCGTGGATGGTGTCCTTGATCGCAGCGGCACCAGCGATGACAGCCTGTTCTTTGTGCCGCTTGGCCGGGCGCAACAACTCTTCGGCCAACCCGGCCGGCTGACGGCAATCGCCATCCGCCTGCGCGACCCGGCGCTGCTGGCCGAAGCGGCCCGGCGCTTGCAGGCGATCCCCGGCGCGCAAGTCGTGACCACGACCGAAGTCATGGGCGTCTTTCAAAACTTGATCGGCACCGTCCGCGCGCTGCTGAGTGCCGTGGCGATTGTGGCGGTCACGGTCGGTTGCCTGACCGTGTTGAACACGCTGCTGGCCGCGGTGCTTGAGCGTGCGGCAGAACTGGCCTTGTTGCGCGCGTTGGGTGCCTCGCGCAGCCAGGTGGTCCTGGCGTTGGCGGTCGAAGCGTTGCTCCTGACCAGTGCCGCCGCGTTGGCGGGGTTGCTCGGCGCGGCATTTGGAGGCGCCTGGATTCAGGACGCGGTTCGCCAGTGGATTCCGTTGGCGCCGGAGAGACTGGCCACGCCATTGAGTCTGCCGCTGATCGGCCAAAGCATCTTGCTTGGCGTTGGCACTGGCCTGGTGGCGGTGCTGTACCCGGCGGTGTGCGCGCTCCGAATGGCCCCGGCAGAGGCCACGCGCACCGCATGAAAACCTCCTGGCTCATCCTGCCTTGGAACGAATGGCGGCGCCGTCCGGTTCGCACGGGAGTCACGGTGATGGGCGTCAGCCTCGCCGTGGCCGCCTTGTTCAGCCTGGTGGCCTTCGAGCGCGGCTACCGGCGCGGACTGCAGGCGGAATTGGATCGCCTGGGCGCACACATCCTGGTCGTGCCGAAAGGCTGCCCGTACGACGCCGCCTCGCTGGCGCTGCACGGCGCCAACTGGCCCTGCCATTTGTCAGCGGACTATCTCGCCGAAATTCGGGCTGTGCCGGGCGTGAAGGCGGCGATGCCGGCGTTGATGAGCGCGCTGCGCGACCCGGCCGGCCAACTCGTGGTGTACGTCGGCACTGACGCGTCCCTGCTCGGCCTGCGCCCGCAATGGCGAATTCGCGGCCGTTTCCCCGAGCACGGCGCCGAGATCCTCGCGGGCTGCGAACTCGCCCACCGCTACGGCTGGCACGTGGGCGACGCGGTTCGGCTCCCAGGCTTGACGAACGTTTCCGCCACGATCTGTGGCCTCCTCGAAGTCACGCACGGCGCCGAAGACTATTTCATCCACCTGCCGTTGGCGGAGGCGCAACGCCAGTTCCGCCGTCCGAACGAACTGACGCATGTGCTGGTGCGGCTGGCTGACCCGACGCGTCTGGACGAGATGGTGCGTCAACTCCACGGTTGCGGGGCAGGCATGAACCTGAACGTCGTGCCGCTCACGCACCTCTTCCGCACGTTCCAGCAACTCATCAACTCCACCCGTTCGCTGCTCGCCTGCATCGTCGTCGTGGCCGGGCTCGTCGCGGTCGTCGGGGTGGCAAACGCGTTGCTGATGGCGGTCGGCGAACGCACGCGCGAGATCGGTGTCTTCCGCGCGCTGGGCGCGTCGCGCGCGGACATTGTCCGGGTGGTCCTGGCCGAGGCCGTCATGGTTTGTCTGGCCGGGGCGGGGGTGGGCATCGCCCTTGCCGTGGCGGGCGCGCGCAGCCTGGAAGTTTGGCTAAGGACGCGCCTGCCGCTCGTGCCGGCCGGCGGGTTTGCGGCCTGGGACAACTACGCGTGCGGCGCATGTGTGCTGGGGGCGGTCGCGCTCGGTGCCCTGGCCGCCTGGGTGCCCGCGTGGCGCGCGTGCGAAGTCCCGCCCCAGGCGGCGATGCGCGGACTGGGAGGCGGTTGGTGAATCCGTCCCCCGATCAAGCGGTCGTGGCGGCCGAGGCGCTGACGAAGGTTTACCGGCGCGCCGCCGAAGACGTGCGTGCGCTGGACGGCGTGTCCTTGACCGTCCGCCGCGGCGAGTTCGTCGCCATCGTCGGTCCCTCCGGCGCGGGAAAAACGACGCTGTTGAACCTCCTCGGGTGCATGGACGCGCCGAGCTCCGGCCGGCTCTGGCTCGAGGGCCGGGAAGTGCAGCAATTGAACGAACGCGGGCGCACCCATCTGCGGCGTGAGCGGCTGGGATTCGTCTTTCAGCACTTCGGCCTGGTGCCCACCCTGACCGTGGCGGAAAACGTGGCTTTGCCGCTGGTCTTCGCGCGGCGGACGGCGGACGGGCGCGTGAGCCGGCTGCTGGAAAAGGTGGGGCTTTCGTCGCGTCGCAACCACCGGCCGCACGAACTCTCCGGCGGCGAGATGCAGCGGGTGGCGATCGCCCGCGCGTTGGTGAACGAACCGGCATTGCTCCTGGCCGATGAGCCGACCGGTAACCTGGACAGCGTCACCGGCGAAGCCGTGATTGCGCTGCTGCGGCAACTGAACGCGGAAGGCCTGACCGTCGTGGTGGTCACGCACAACCCGGCGCTGGCGGGCGCCGCCGGGCGGCAGCTTCGGCTGGCCGACGGCCGGCTGGCCGGTTAGCGCGAAGTCGGGCCGGCCTGCGGGTTTCTAGAGGCCCTTTTCACCACCCAAATCGGTTTCTCTCGTGGGTTTCCTCGGCAATGACGAACGGATTTTCGAGGCGCATGCGCGTGCGGTGCAGGCAGCCTTGAAGGATTTTGAGGCTTTTGCGGCAACTCGTGTTCGCGTTGGTGGTGTGCGAAGCGAACGGCTTACCGGGAATTTCGTCGCCGCCCAATTTACTCATGACACCTCCCGCGCCCTTGACCCGCATTTGCACACCCATTGCATCGTGTTCAACGCGACTTTTGACGCCGTGGAAAACCGGTGGAAAGCACTTGAGAATTACGAACCGCTACGGGTGAGGAAATTCGCAGAAAACATCTACTACCACGAATTCGCCCGTGACTTGAAGGTGTTCGGGTATCGGATTCGCAATCGGTCACGCGGCGATTTTGAAATCGAGGGGGTGTCTGAGGAAATTTGCAGGCGTTTTTCCAAGCGAGATGCGGAAATTGATGCAGCTTTGGCGAAACTGCTGGCGAACCACCCGGAACTTGGTGGTGCAAACATCGCGGAACTCCGCGCGAAGCTGGCCACGGAAAAGCGAACCCGGAAACAGAAAGGGCCTCTTCTGGAAATCGAGTGGGGGGTTTTGGGTGATTGGGAGGCCGAGATTGACGAGGGACCATGGGGAAACCTGCTAAGAAACGCTACCCAACGGCGCCAAGGAGGGGGG
>JAKANS010000182.1 GCA_021823625.1 bacterium
CCGATCTTAGAATTCGCCGTCCGTGCGCTCTGGGCTGGCACCCCATCCGGGGTGCATTCTCAAACCCCACACCGATCCCGGTGGTGTCGCGGCGCTCAACCACCGGCTACCGGCTGGCATCCCTCCGGGATGACCGGCAGCGCGTCAAGCCATTCAACCCCACCAAGCCAACCATGAAACCCGAAACCCTGGTCCATCTCCGTGTCTGGGGCGACCTCGCCTGCTTCACGCGGCCCGAAATGAAAGTCGAGCGCGTGAGCTACCCCCTCATCACGCCCAGCGCCGCGCGGGGCCTGCTGGAAAGCATCCTCTACAAACCGCAGTTCCGTTGGCGCGTCCGGCGCGTCGCGGTGTGGAAACCCATCCGCTTCCTTGCCTTCCGACGCAACGAAGTGAAGTCCCGCCTCTCGCCGCGCAATCCCGAACCGTTGCTGGCCGACGAGGACCGCACTCAGCGCAACACGCTCGCCCTGCGCGACGTGGAATACGTCATCGAAGCCAGCCTTCATCTGACGCCGCTGGCCAACCAGCCGCGCCACAAGCCGCCTGGCGAGGACGAGCCGGACAGCGAGGACAGCCTTGTGAAATACCTCGCCATGTTCCAGCGCCGTGTGGAGAAAGGCCAGTGCTTCGCCCAGCCCTGCTTTGGCTGCCGCGAGTTTCCCGCTCACTTCGAACTGGCGGACGAATCCACCATGCGCGTCCCGCCCGGCCTCAACCCCGACACCGAGCTTGGCCTGATGCTCTACGACGTTTTCGACCTCGACGTGTCCCGCGACCAGAAACCCGGCAAGGTCGCGAAGCCCCAGCCCCGCGTCACTTTCTTTCGCGCCGCGCTCAAGGACGGTGTGATGAACGTGCCGGAATGGGCGGAAGTGAAATCCCAACTCGGAGGTGTTCGATGATGCTCCATGCCCTCATCGCCTATGCCGAACGCGAGAACCTTGGCGACGCGGATTTCGAACCGGTCGGCGTCCGCTGGCTCATCCCGCTGGACGCGGCCGGCAAGCTGGCTGGTGGCCCGATTCCGCTGGCGGAGAACCCGGATGAAAAAAAGCCGCGCGCAAAGCAGTTTGCCCGGCCCTTTACTTCGCCGAACGAACTGAACCAAGGCACGAAGTCCCACTTCCTTTGCGACACGCTGGAGCGAGCCACGCTCCTGCTGGACGCCAAAGCAGCGGACAAAGCCCCCGCCCGCCATGTGCAGCATGATTATTTCAAAGCGCTCTTCACCGAAGCCACATCCTCCTGCCCGACCGAGGCGCGGCGGCTGAACGCCGTGCTGGGCTTCCTGAACAATGCCGACTCCGTGGCCAGCCTTCACAGACAGTTGACCGAAGCGAAAGCCAAGCCGTCAGACAATGCCGCCTTTGCTGTGGACGGTTTCAACTTGCTCGACTCAGAGCCGTTGAAACAGTTCTGGCGCGACCGACGCCGCAGGGCTTCCGCAGGCGCGGCGCGCACTCAGCGCATTTGCATTGCGACCGGAGAACTGGCGGAAACACTCGACACCACCGAGAAGGTCAAAGGTGTCCCCGGCGGGCTGGCCACGGGCACGAACCTCATTAGCTTCGACAAAGATTCGTTTCGCTCGTTTGGCCTGGAACAGGCCCAGAATGCGGCGCTCTCCGCGCCGGCTGAACTCAAAGTGCGGTCCGCCTTGAACAAGCTCATCGAGATCAGTCGCAACCAGAAGCTGGTGTTCAACGATACGGTCCACCTCCATTGGAGCCACCAGCCGATGGAGATGGACCCGCTGGATCCGGTTGTCTCTGGCGACCCGCAGCTCATTGAGAAGCTGCTCACCTCCGTCCATCGAGGGCAACAAATCGTTGGCCCCGATGAGAACGCCAACGCTTATTACTGCCTCAGCTTAAGCGGGAATGGCGCCCGCATCGTAGTACGCGACTGGCTTGAATCCACCGTGGAGGAAGTAAGGAACCACGTTGCCGAATGGTTTCAGGATCTTGCCCTTGTCCCGCCCGAAGGCGCGGGCATGAAGCGGGATTTCAAATTCGCGGCGCTGCTCTACGGTACGGTGCGCGCAGAATTGGACGAACTACCGCCGCAGACTCCGACACAGCTTTTCCACGGCGCATTGCGCGGACGCTCCGTGCCGTTGCCACAATCCGCCCTTGCGGCTGCGCTTCGTCGCCAGCAATTGGACCAGGAAAACAAACTCAACCCAGCCCGCATTGCTCTCATCAAGGCATGCCTGATCCGTTCTCCGAATTCACCAAACAACAACTCACGAACGAAAGACACGAGTATGACTGAATGCCTGAATCCTGAATCCCGCGACCCCGCCTATCTGTGCGGTCGCTTGTTTGCGGTCTTTGACCGCCTTCAAGAGCTTGGCCTGCCCGGCGTTAACGCCGGCGTGGTTCAGCGTTATTATCCCAGTGCCAGCACCACGCCCGCGCTAGTCATGGGCCGCCTCTTCCGCAACGCCCAGTTCCACTTGGATAAGACGGAAGCGCGGCTGGGCGGGGGGACTGCCGAGAACGTCCGCAAAGACTTCGAGGCCATCACCTGCGCGCTGGGCGACCAGTTCCCGGCGACGCTCGACCTCGAAAGCCAGGGCCGCTTTGCCCTCGGCTACTACCACCAGAAAGCCGAATACCGCCGCCGCACGGCAGAACGGAAGGAACAGCAAGCGCAGGAAGCCAAGACCGCATGAACGATTGGAACGACAACAAACAACGAACAACTGACAACTGACAAACACATGAACAACCGCTACGACTTCGTTTATCTCTTCGACTGCAAAGACGGCAACCCCAACGGCGATCCCGATGCTGCCAACGCCCCGCGGATTGATCCGCAGGACATGCACGGCCTCGTCAGTGACGTGTGCCTCAAGCGCAAGATTCGGAACTTCGTCCTGCTCGCCAAAGGCGGAACGCCGCCATTCGATATCTTCGTCCGGCAGGGCGCAGTGCTCAACAAGCTCATTGGCCAGGGTCACGAAGCAGCGTCGAAAAACTCGGATTACGGCAAACTGGATGAGAAGAAGGGGCCGACACGCAAACAGATTGGCCTTGCTCGGACAGCCATGTGCCAGCGGTTCTACGACGTGCGAACCTTCGGTGCCGTCATGTCCACCGGCGATAATGCTGGGCAGGTCCGAGGTCCGGTCCAACTCAGCTTCAGCCGCAGTCTCGACCCCATCCTGCCGCTCGACGTCAGCATCACCCGCATGGCCGTTACCGACGCCAAAGATGAGGAATCACCCAACCAAACGATGGGTCGCAAAAACCTCATCCCCTACGGCCTCTACCGCTGCCACGGCTTCATCAGCGCCCACCTCGCCAATGAAACC
Organism: bacterium; assembly: GCA_021823625.1. Taxonomy (GTDB): domain Bacteria; phylum Verrucomicrobiota; class Verrucomicrobiia; order Limisphaerales; family J093; genus DSVZ01. The sequence continues at coordinate 3,323 of JAKANS010000182.1, forward strand.
GGCTTCGGCGACGCTGATCTTGAACTATTCTGGCAGGCCCTCACGCAGATGTTTGACCACGACCGCTCCGCATCTCGCGGCACGATGGCTCCGCGGAAACTCTGGGTCTTCAAACACGACACCGCGCTCGGGAGCGCACCCGCCCACAAATTGTTTGAGCGCCTGGTCGTGAAACGGAAGGCCGGCGTTGAAGTCGCCCGCGAGTTCTCAAACTACGAAGTGACTCCGAAGGCCGAAGCGGAGAAGGGTCTCAACGGGGTTACGTTGCTCGAGGTGCTTTGATTCGAGACTACGAGATGATCAGGACTGGGAGACGGTGGCGACCAGTTGCGTCGAAGCCGGCGTGGACTCTTCCTTCCACACCGCGACCGCACTCGACGTTGGCGGAACTGGTGATGGGCTACGCCCAGCAGGCGCTGAAGTTCCCGCCGGGCAGCCGCTGGGAGTACAGCAACGCCGGCATCAACACGCTCGGTCGCATCGTCGAAGTGGTGTCCGGCCAGCCTTACGCCGAGTTTCTCGAACGCCGCCTGTTCCAACCGCTGGGCATGAAAGACACGACGTTCTGGCCGACGCCCGCGCAGGCGAAGCGGATCGCCAATTCCTATCAGAACCAGGCCGGTGGTTCCGGGCTCGAGGAGACCGGCATTTATTTCATCCAAGGCGGTCTCAGCGACCGGTTACGCCCGGCGTACCCGGCCGGCGGCCTCTTCTCGACCGCGGCGGACGTCGCGAGGTTTTACCAGATGATGCTCAGCGACGGCATTTGGGACGGCCAGCGCCTGCTCTCTTCGGCGGCGGTAGCGCAGATGACCCGCACGCAAACCGGTGACATCAAGACCGGATTTGTGGACGGCATGAGCTGGGGCCTGGGCTTCCAGGTGGTGAAAGAGCCGCAAGGCGTCACGGGGATGCTGTCGCCGGGCACGTTCGGGCACGGCGGCGCGTACGGCACGCAGAGTTGGGCCGATCCCCAGCGCGACTTGGTACTCGTGATGATGATCCAGCGGGCCGGCTTGCCAAACGGCGATGCCTCGGACATGCGCCGGGTGTTTCAGCAATCGGCGCGCGTTGGGCAGGTAAAGTCCGCTGCGGGTTGTGAGCAACCTTGCTTCAACCGCATGTCGGCGCACAATCACCTCATGAATCGCGCGCTCCCCTCCGGGCTCCTGGTGGCCTTTCTGGCTGTCTGCCCGACCGCCCGCGCTACCAGTGCTGCCGAGTTGTCCGGTGCGATCGAAACGATCGGCCGCGTCGGGCCGGAAGGCCGTGGCAACGCCGAAGCTTCGCTCGCCTGGAAACAACTCGCCACCGCTCCGGCCGCCGACCTGCCGACGATTCTTGCGGCCATGGACGGCGCCAGCGACCTCGCCCGCAACTGGCTGCGCGCCGCGGTGGAAACCGCCGTCTCGCGCGAGACTGCGGCCGGTCATTCGCTGCCGCTCACCGCGCTCGAAGCGTTTCTCAATGACCACCAGCACAACGGTCGCGCCCGCCGCCTGGCGTTCGACTTGATCGCTCGCATTGACCCCGCGCAGGCGCAGCGGCTCATCGCCGGCATGTTGGATGACCCGGCTGGCGAGTTGCGACGGGAGGCAGTTCAGCGGTTGATAGATGAAGCGGCGCAGTTGAATGCCAGCAAGGACTCCGATACCGCCAAAGCGCGCTACCGCGAAGCGCTCCAGGCCGCGCGCGACACCGACCAGGTCGAGGCCATCGCCAAAGCGCTGCGGGCGCTGGGCGAAACGCCTGACCTGCGCCGCGTCTTTGGCTGGGTCACGCGTTGGCAGGTGATCGGGCCGTTCGACAACACCGGCTTGGCCGGTTTCGCCGCGGTGTACCCGCCCGAGCACGAGATCCAGTGGGACGCCGAGTACGACGGCAAGTCGGGCAAGGTGCGCTGGCGCGATTTCGAGACCCAGGACGAGTACGGCGTGGTGGATTTGAACAAGCCGCTTGGCGCGCTCAAAGAAGTGACCGGCTACGCCTTTGCCGGGTTCGAGGCCGCGAAGGCGCAACCGGCGGAAATCCGGTTGGGATCGGAAAACGCGTGGAAGGTCTGGTTCAACGGGCGGTTCTTGTTCGGCCGCGACGAATACCATCGCGGTCGCGAGATCGACCAGTACCGGCTGCCGGTGCAACTGAAGGCGGGTCGCAACACCATCCTTGTCAAAGTATGCCAGGACCAGGAAGTCGAGGAGTGGACCGTCGAGTGGCAGTTCCAACTCCGCGTTACCGATTCGCTCGGCACGCCGATTCAACCAGCAGCCGAAGGCGCGACGCCGGCCAAGGAGGACGTTCGATGAAAAAGCCATTGCTCAGCCTCGCGTTGCTGGCGGCTGTTTCGGCGGTGGCCGGCGATTGGCCGCAGTTCCGCGGTCCGCACGGCAACGGGGTGTCCGACGAAGCCCCGTTGAACTGGAAGCTGGACGCAGCGAACGTCATCGCGTGGGCCGCCAACCTGCCCGGCCGCGGCGTTTCCAGCCCGATCGTTGTCGGCGATCGCGTGTTCGTCACGGCGGCGAGCGGTGCGCGCCAGGATCAATTGCACGTCCTTTGCCTCAACGCGGCGGACGGGTCGGTGCGTTGGGAACGCACGTTCTGGGCGACCGGCCGGACGATGTGCGCGGAGAAGACCAGCGTGGCCGGGCCCACGCCGGCCAGCGACGGCGCGCGGATTTACGCGCTGTTTTCCTCGAGCGACCTGGTCTGCCTTGACCTCGACGGCAATTTGATCTGGCTGCGCGGCATCACGCTCGATTACCCGAACGTCAGCAACAGCCTGGGCATGGCGTCGTCGCTGGCGGTTGCGGAGGGCGTGCTGATCGCGCAAGTCGAGACCGATGCCGAGTCCTACGCGGTGGGCTTCGATCCGTTGACCGGCACGAACCGCTGGCGACTCGACCGACCCAAGATGGCGAACTGGACTTCGCCCCTGCGGTTCACGAGCGCCGAAGGCAAGACGCTCGTGGCGCTCCAGTCTGGCAAGGGCGTGGCTGCCATCGAGCCCGTCACTGGCAAGATCGTCTGGAACTACGCGGGTGGCGCCGCCACGATTCCTTCCGGCGCGGCCGCAGGCGGCGTGTTGTACGTGCCGTCGTTCGGCATCACTGCCCTTCAACCTGAGCCCGGCCAGCCGGCGCCGAAGCAACTTTGGCGCGCAGGCACGATGCGTCCCGGCACCGCGAGTCCGACCGTCGTCGGCGACCGCGTGTATGTGGTGAACGACGCGGGCGTGCTGAGCTGTGCCGCGACCGCAACGGGCGAACGACTCTGGCAATTACGGTTGAAAGGCCCGTTCAGCGCTTCGCCGGTGGTCGTCGGCGGCACCCTTTGGGCGGTGAGCGAAAAGGGGGTGATCCAGGCGGTGGATCTCAGCCAGCCCGAAGGCGCGGTGATCGGGGAGCGCGACCTTGCGGACACGATCCTGGCCACGCCAGCCATTGCCAACGGCGCGCTGTACGTGCGGAGTTACAGTCGGCTCTGGAAGTTCGGCGGACGCTGACGTTCACGTCGGACCGATCGACTGGCGCGGGCCCGGCGCAGGCGGCAGCACATCATCACCAAATGAAAATCATCAAGATATTGTTTGCGGTCTTGGCGGCCCTCTGGGCATTGGCTCTCATCCCGAAGCTGCTCAGTGGCATTGCTCAGAGTGGTTCGCCGGTTGCCTCCAGCCGCCTGATGGGCTCGGTTGCCGGTATTCTGATCGCCTCTGCAATCAGCATTACTCTGTTTCGAAGTGCGGCCAGGAAATAGCCAGCCTGCCGCCCAACCAACCGGCTACCGGCATCGCCGTGATGGTGCCCCAATCGGCTTTCGGGAGTCATTGCGCCGCCGCGCCTGGGGCGGATCGTTAGCCGACTTCGCGCCAGCTATGAACAGGTAGGAAAGGGCGCGCCCTGGGCACGGCGCGACTTTTCGATTGCCCGCTTGTGTCGCGTCGCGGCAGGCGTTAGAACGTTTCGCGACACCAGTTTGGCCGGCTCGCTGGTTCGCAGAAACCCTGTCGGTGGTGCGTGGCGTTTGCCGGGTGGGCGGGTGTGTTTTCTCCGGGATGAACCGGAGAATGTCGAGCGGACGAATTTGACCGGGGCAGATGGGACGCGAGTCTGGATTGCGTTCCGGCCCAAAACCGAAGCAGAACGATCATGAAGAACGCGACAAATCGAACGCCGGTACGCCGGCCCGAAACCCAATCCAATACAGGCGATGCCGCCGCGCAATTCAACCGCCGGCGCTTCCTCAAGGCCGCGCTGGGAACCGGCGCCTTGCTGGCAATGCCACAGGTCGTTTCGGCCGCGGCACTCGGCAGGGACGGTGCAACGGCCCCCAGCGCGCGGATCGTTCTCGGCGGCATTGGAATCGGGAACCGCGGTTCGTACGATCTGGGGTGTTTTCTCCAGGAGCCGGACGTTCGGTTCGTCGCGGTGGCGGACGTGAAGGAGCAGCGCCGCCAGGCGGTGAAGAAGATGGCCGACTCCAAGTACGGCAACAAGGACTGCTCCATGTACCGTGACCTGCGCGAGCTCCTCGCCCGCGATGACATCGACGCGGTGTTGATCGCCACCGGCCCGAACTGGCACGCGGCCGCCTCGACGCTCGCCGCCGAAGCCGGCAAGGACATGTACTGCGAGAAGCCGTGCATGAAGAACATCGCCCAATGCCTGAACCTGGCCGCGACGATCCGGCGGACCGCGCGGGTGTTCCAGGCCGGCACCCAGCGCCGCAGCCTGCCCAATTTCGCCTTCGCCGTGCACCTCGCGCACACCGGCCGCCTCGGCAAACTCAAGACGGTTCACGCCCAGCCGGCCGGGCTGCGCACCATCATGAGCGGATGGCTGCCTGCCGAACCCGAACCACCGAAGGATCAGGTGGACTGGGACCTGTATCTCGGCCCGGCCGCGTGGCGTCCTTTCAACCCCAAGCTGCTCAACGCATTTAACTTCGAGAAGGGCGGCGGCTTCATGGGGGCCTTTGGCGGGGGCGGCTGTCTGGAATGGGGTTCGCATTGCGTCGATCTCTGCCAATGGGCGGCCGGCGCGGACAACACCGCCTGCATCGAATACGAGCAGCGCGGGAACCGGATGTACGCGAAATACGCGAACGGCGTGGACCTGGTCATGCGCGACGACGGCTGGATCCCGGGACTGGGGTCATGCCCGGTGCGGTTCGAAGGCGAGACCGGCTGGGTCGAAACCGCCGACAACGGCGACCTCAAGGCCAGCTCGGATGACTTGCTGGTGGGCAAGGGTGCCAAGATTGGCGGCTACCCCGCGGACTTCCACGTCCGCAACTTCCTGGATTGCGTGAAGACCCGCGCGCTGCCCCGCGCGAATGCGGACGTGGCCTGCTGGTCGCACATCACCTGCAACGCCGCCAACATCTCGTTGTTCCTCGATCGACCGCTCAAGTTCGATCCCAAGACGTGCGAATTCCCCGGCGACGAGGAGGCCAACCGCCTGCGCTCGGAAGCCATCCGCGAACCCTGGCGGATTTAAGTGCGCCGACGATTGAAACCTTTTTAAGACCAGGATTTCTATGACACTCAAAAACCGATTCTTCACCTCTCGGATCGCGTGCGCCGCGATGATGGCCGCGGCCATGGTGGCCGGCCCAGCGCGCCTGTCGGCGGCGGACGCCTCCACCTCGAAAGACAAGGAACGCGAGTCCATCGCGGTGCTCGAATCCAACGGCGCGCCGGCGGATAAAGCGATCGCGTGCAAACGGCTGGCCATTTACGGCAGCAAGGCCGCCGTGCCGGCGCTCGCTCCGCTGCTGCTGGACAAGGAACTCGCCTCGTGGGCGCGGATTCCGCTGGAGGTGATTCCCGACCCAGCGGCAGGCGCGGCGCTCCGCGACGCGATGAGCAAACTGGAGGGCCGGTTGCTGGTCGGCACGATCAACTCAATCGGCGTCCGCCGGGACAGCGCGGCCGTGGGTGCGCTGGTGGAACGCCTCAAGGATGCCGACCCGAGCGTGGCGGAAGCGGCGGCGATTGCCTTGGGCCGCATCGGCGGCGAGCCGGTGGCGCAGGCGCTCGTGCAAACCTTGAGCGAATCGCGGATCAGCGTCCGCTCCGCGGCGGCGCAAGGCTGTGTGCTTTGCGCGGAGGCCGACCTTGCCGGCGGCAAAGCACCGGCAGCGGTGAAGCTGTACGACGCGGTGCGCCAGGCAGACCTTCCCAAACAACGAATTGTCGAGGCAACCCGCGGCGCGATCCTGGCCCGGGGTTCCGACGGCCTGCCGCTGCTGCTCGAACAGTTGCGGTCAGCGGACAAGGCAATGTCTGGCGTGGGCCTCCGCGTGGCGCGCGAGCTTCCCGGTGTGGAAGTCACGAAGGCCCTGGCGGCGGAACTGGACCGGACGAAGGGGGAACGGCAGTCGCTGGTGCTCCTGGCCTTGGCGGATCGCAGCGACGACTCCGTGCTGCCGGCGGTGGTGAAAGCGGCGGAGACCGGTTCGCCCTCGCTGCGGTTGACCGCCGTTCAGTTGCTCGAACATCTGGGCAACGTGTCCTGCGTGCCGGCGTTGTTGGGTTCCGCAGTTTCGGACATTCCCGAGCTTGCCCGGGCGGCGAAGACCGTGCTGGCCCGGCTGGCCGGCAGCGACGTGGACGCCGACTTGCTGGCTCGTTTGCCGCAAGCGACGGGGAAACAGCGCCAGGTTTTGATCGAGCTGGCGGGCCAACGCCGAATCGAAGCCGCTTTGCCGACGATCGTGGCGGGGGTCGCCGACGCCGACCCTGGAGTGCGCGCCGCCTCCGTGGAAGCCATCGCCGCGGTGGGCGAGGACAAACAGACCGGCGATCTCGTCAAGCTGCTGGAGAAGACGCCGGCCGCCGCGGATCGGGCCGACATCGAAAAGGCGCTTCTGGCTCTGAGCAGCCGGCGGGGCGCGACCTGCACGCCGTATGTGATGCCGCTCGCCCGCAGCGGCGATGCCGGCCTGCGCATGATCGGCTTGCACGCGCTCGCCAGCGTGGGTGGGGCGGACGCTTTGGGAGCAGTGACCACCGCCCTGGCCGACACGGATGAAACCGTCCAGGACGAGGCCGTCCGGACCCTTTCCACCTGGCCCAACAATTGGCCGGACGATACCGGCGCGGCTGAGCCGCTTTTGAACCTGGCGAAGTCCGGCAAAAAGAAGGCGCACCAGGTGCTGGGCTTCCGCGGCTATCTCCAGTGCGTTCAGGCTGACAAACAACTCAAAGACGACGAGAAGGTGAGCAAGATCAACAGCTTGCGGCCGACGCTGCAATGGCCCGAGGAAAAGCAGTTGGCCATTGCGGTGATTGGCACTCTGCCGACCGCCAGCGCTTTGGAGGTTTTGAACAGCTTCACCGCCGACACGGCGACGGCCGAGGCGGCATGCTCCGCGATCACGGGTCTGGCCGGCCGGAACGTCCCTGGGATTTCCAAGGAGCAACGCCAGAAGGCGCTCCAGACGGTGATTGAAACCTCGAAAAGCGACGCGACCAAGAAGGCCGCCGAGAAGGCCTTGAAAGCGATCGAATAACCTTCCGTTCGGGGCGGCTTGGCTGGCAGTTGGGTAAGTCCGTGTGGCGGTGCGAGCACCAGTCATTTCTCCGACATTCGACGAAACGCGGATGCGAATGCCCGCCGAGTTGGTTTGCCCGGTCCCCGGACGATTCGGGAGGCGTCCCCCCCCCAACCGTTTTGGAGCAGCCCAAATGTTCGCGCGGCGTGCCCCAAAGGCCGTGTACTCGCGACCAATGTTGTTCGGGACCGCCCCGGCAGCGTTGGGGACCTCCCCGGATGCCGCTGAGGACTGCCCCAAAACGGTTTTGGGGCACCCAAATGGGCATCGAAATGCCCTTGAAACACTTCGGGGCAATCCACAAAGGAGATGGGAACGCCCCTACTAATACTAGGTTAAGTGTGTATTGACCTTGGACTTGGATTGGGGCAGACGGCGCCCATGACCGACAAGGAACTGGCCGCGGTGAGCGGGCGACTGGACGAATTCTCGGGCGATCTGCCCGCCCCG